>VGNO01000001.1 GCA_016865985.1 Chloroflexota bacterium
TACTTCGTCCTGATGCATGCCGCCAGCCGCGAGGCCACCTTCTGGCCGCTGATCGCCGCCCGGACGACAGGGGTGGCCGTCATGCTGGCTTACGTGCTCGCCGCCCGACAACCCGCCGCGCCCCCCTCGCGCATCTGGCCGCTGGCCATGCTGGGCGGCATCCTGGATGTTGCGGCCAACGCCATGTATGTGCTTGCCGGCCAGTCCGGGCGGCTGGATATGGCCGCCGTACTCGGCTCGCTCTACCCCGGCACGACCGTTCTGCTTGCCTGGCTGTTGTTGAAGGAAAAACTGACCCGCCCGCAAATGGCGGGGGTACTGTCCGCCCTGGTCGCCATCATCCTGATCGCGGCCTGAATCTTTCCATCCGGAAGACTATCGAAGGCATCCATGGGAAAACTTACAGGCAAAGTCGCCCTCATCACCGGCGGGACATCGGGAATTGGCAAGGCTACCGCCCTCCTGTTCGCGGACGAAGGCGCGGGGCTGGTCATCACGGGGCGGCGCGTGGGGTTGGGAACGCTCGTCGCAGCGGAGGCCCGCCAAAAAGGAGTCCGGTGCGAATTCGTCGAGGCCGATCAGGCGCGGGCGGAAGATTGTCAGAAGGTGGTGGAGATCGCCTTGCGCGAATTCGGTCGCATTGACATCCTGTTCAACAACGCCGGCATCGTTACCAAAGGGACGGCGGAGACGACGGATGAATCCGTTTGGCGCGAGACGATGGAGATCAATGTGACGGCGGTGTGGCGGATGAGCAAACTGGTGATCCCTCACATGAAGCGACAGGGACGCGGTGTGATCGTCAACAACGGCTCCGATTGGTCGCTGGTGGCGGGGCGGGATGCCTTCCCCTACATCGCCAGCAAGGGGGCGGTCGGGATGATGACGAAGGCCATGGCGCTCGATTTTGCCAGGGACAACATCCGGGTCAACGCTGTTTGCCCCGGCGACACGTTCGTGGACAGGTGGCTTGAAAAGGGGTATTTCGAATACTCCGATCCAGCGACCCTGGAAGACGCCAAGCGCGAGGCCGGCGCCTACATCCCGATGGGACGGTTCGCCCAGCCGGAGGAGATCGCCCGCGCCGTGCTGTTCCTGGCCTGCGACGACTCGTCCTTCGTGACCGGCCACCTGTTGCTGGTGGACGGGGGCAATACGGCACAATAAACAAATCCCGCTCTACCGGTTTAACGGGGAGATCCTTTCAAACACAAAGGGCACAACGGTCACGAAGGAAAAATCCGCGCGCGATCAAGGTTCTTTTCCCCCTTTGTGTACTTTGTGCCCGTCGTGTTAGGTGATGGTCTCCCCGTTGGGAGCAGTTGCGAAAACCGGCCACGAATTTCACGAATGGGCGCGAAATTTTCCCTTACCTTTCGAGAAAATTTGTGTCATTCGTGGCAAGAAATTGCGATCTGCTCTCGATAGGGAGATTACCTGTCAGGTCCTTTCCCGTCAAATACGGGAGAACTAAAACCTCTCTGCACTTTTCGGTCTCTGCGGTTAAAATTACCCCATGCCCAATAATCCTTACGCTGATTTCATCTCCCGCTACCCCACCTATGACCGCACCCATAACCTGGACGACCTGCGCCGGCGCGAATACAGCCGCCTCGACGAACTCAGCCACATTTATCTCGACTATACCGGCGGCGGCCTGTACGCCGATTCGCAATTGCGACAGCACCACGCCCTGTTGACTGGAGGCATCTTCGGCAACCCGCATTCGCTCAACCCGACCTCCCTGGCCGCCACTGAACTTGTGGAGGGCGCCCGCCAGTACGTGCTCAAGTTTTTCAACGCCTCGCCGGACGAATACGTCTGCATCTTCACCCAGAACGCCAGCGGGGCCCTCAAACTGGTCGGCGAGGCCTATCCCTTCGGCAAGGGCTGCCACTACCTGCTGACCTTCGACAACCACAACTCGGTCAACGGCATCCGCGAGTTTGCCCGCGTCAAGGGCGCCGATGTAACCTACATCCCGCTGATGCTGCCCGACCTGCGGGTGGATGATGCCATGCTGGACGAGTACCTCGACCAGGGGACCGGCGGCTGCGCGGACCTGTTCGCATACCCGGCCCAGTCCAATTTCTCCTCCGTACAGCACCCGCTGGACTGGATCGAAAAGGCGCACGCCAGGGGCTGGGACGTGCTGCTGGACGCGGCCGCCTTCGCCCCCTCCAACCGCCTCGACCTCGGGCGGGTCCGGCCGGACTTCGTGCCGCTCTCCTTCTACAAGATGTTCGGCTACCCGACCGGCGTCGGGGCGCTGCTGGCGCGCAAGGCGGCGCTCGGAAAACTGCACCGCCCCTGGTTCGCCGGCGGGACGATCACGGTCGCCTCGGTGCAGGGCGACAAGTACTACCTGGCCGACGGCCCGGCTGCCTTCGAAGACGGCACAGTGGACTATCTCAACATCCCGGCGGTGGAGATCGGCCTGCGCCACCTCGAAGCGGTCGGCATCGAGACCATCCACGAACGGGTGCGCTGTCTCACCGGCTGGCTGCTGGACAAACTATCGGCCCTGCGGCACAGCACGGGCGTGCCGTTGGTGCGCGTCTACGGGCCGCTGGTGGCCGAGATGCGCGGCGGGGCGGCGACGGTCAACTTCTTCGATAAGGACGGGAAGCCGGTCGACATCCGCGCCATCGAAAAGGCCGCCAACGGACACAACATCTCCCTGAGGACGGGCTGCTTCTGCAACCCCGGAGCGGGCGAGATCGCCTTGCAAATATCGAAAATGGAACTGGCGGCCTGCTTCTCGCAGCCGATGAAAGCCCAGCGCCTGACCTACGACGACTTCCGCCTGTGCATCGACGACAAAGCCTCCGGCGCAGTGCGCATCTCGGTCGGGATGGTGAGCAATTTCGACGATGTGCAGGCGCTGCTGAAGTTCGCGGAGGGGTTGTTGGGGTAGAACCCCTCTATCCTCGTTCCGCTGCTCGCGGCGGAACGCATACCCGGCGCCCTGCGCCGCCCTGGGCGCTCGAAGAATCCGCCGATCACCCAAAATGCACAAGAAGAGAAAATGGCCCGCTCCCGCTATAAATTCCTCCCCGGCGACACCTTGCCCTACTTCATTACTGCCACAACCGTGAACTGGCTGCCGCTTTTCGGCAACCCGGACATCGCCAGGATTATTTTTGAATCCCTTGCATTCCTGCAAAAGGAGAGGCGCATTATTATCCACGCTTACGTGCTGATGGAAAACCACCTGCACCTGGTTGCAGCCTCGGAAAACCTATCGAAGGAAGTCGCAAATTTCAAGTCCTTTACCGCACGGCGAAGCATCGACTTTTACAGAGAACGCGGCAACCAATTCATCCTCGAACAACTTGCCTTGCATAAACTGGCTCACCGCTCCGACCGCGATTACCAATTCTGGCAGGAAGGGGTCCACCCGGAACAGATACACTCTCAAGAAATGTATGAACAGAAGATCCGGTACATCCACTACAATCCTGTACGACGCGGTTATGTAGATGAGCCGGAACACTGGCGGTATTCGAGCGCGCGTAATTATGCAAATCTGGAAGCCGTGTTGGATCTCGACCTGGATTAGCCGGAAATCGGCGCGGAGCGTCTGAAGCAGTGACAACGCAGAGCATTGTCACCAGAAAAGGATGTCTCCCTCGTTCCGCTGCTCTGCGGCGGAACGCATACCCGGCGCTCTGCGCTGGACTTGACGAAGTGAGTTGGAACCATGAACGGCACTATTCGCTCCCACATCAAACCCGGGCTGCGCGTCCGCATCGTGCTGAAACAGGACCAGGCCAGCGGAAGATTGACCGAGGGGATCGTCCAGCGCATCCTGACCAACTCCCCAACCCACCGGCACGGCATCAAGGTTCAGTTGGTGACCGGGCAGGTCGGGCGGGTGAAGGAAATCGTGGCATAATTCGATCTGCATCCTTGACTGTTGGCTTTTAACCAGGAGGCAGTATGTTCAATCGCAGTCCGTCCATTTTGTTGCTCTTCCTATTCATCCTTCCGGCGTGCGGCAGCCCGGCGCCCCCCACTGGGGAATCCGGCTCCGCTCCCGGCGCCCCGCCGGACAGCCCTGCCGGAACGCAATCCTCCCCGCCCGGCTCCGCAACCACAACCATCCCTTCCAGTTCCCCAACCGGGACGGCCACTTCGACCCCTGAACCATCCCCTGTTCCCCTGTTGCGCACCATCCGGACGGACGGGCGGGCCGTCAACGGGCTGGCCTGGTCGCCGGATGGCAGCCTGCTGGCCGGCGCGCTGGCCGATGGCACGATCCTTGTCTGGGAAGCCTCCAGCGGGGAACAAGGGCTGTCCATTGATGCAAGTTATTCATTGAGCAGTGTGGCCTGGTCGCCGGACGGCAGGTACCTGGCCGCCGGTTACCTGGACGGGAACGGCAGCCTCTACGATGCCGCCAGCGGCGAACGCATCCACATGCTCTTCTCCCAGGATACCGGTTACGCCAGCGCCGCAGCCTGGTCGCCGAACGGCGGCAGCCTGGCGCTCGGCGGTTACGGGGTTGCGCTCTTCAACCCAGCCAACGGCGGCGCCGTCCGGACCCTGGAGCGGTATGAATCCACCTTATACGGGACGAGCGATTGGGCCACCCAAACCTACGGCCTGGCCTTCTCCCCCGGCGGAAGCCTGCTGGCAGTAACCAGCCGGGACAACAAGGTCAGGATGATCGACATCTGGAACCCGTCCAGCGGCGCCTTCCTGGACGATGTGAGAAGCCTGAAGAACGGCTCCTGCGAAACCGTGGATGACCTGGCCTGGTCGCCGGATGGCGGGACACTGGCTGCCAGCCTCGGCAGCGGTACTATTTCCCTCCTGTCCACTTCCACCTGGACGGTGACGGTCAAGATCGATGCCACCAAGGATTGCATCAATGGCCTGGCCTGGTCGCCGGACAGCGCCATCCTGGCCGGCGCAGTCTATTTCGACGGGGTCCATTTCTGGAACGCCTATAGCGGCGATGAACTGCTCGAAATGGAAACCAATCTCGGGATCATCAACGCCCTCGAATGGTCGCCGGACGGGGACCTGCTGGCCGCCAGCTGGGAGGACGGCGTCGTGACGCTCTGGGATGTAACCAATGTTGCGCAGTTACTGGTCGTCCCCACGCCCACCGCCACAACCGCGCGCACGCCAACGCCCCCGCCGCCGGTCGCAGCCGGGAGTGTAATGTGGTCCACGCTCGACCAACGCCCGCTGGTCTACGTCCCAGGCGGGACCTTCCTGATGGGCGCCGCCGCCACCGACCCGGATGCCGACCCGGATGAACATCCCCGGCACGAGGTCCTGCTGGACGCCTTCTGGATCGACCAGTACGAAGTGACCCATGAGGCCTATACCCTGTGCGTCGAGGCCGGCGCTTGCAATCCGCCGGCTGAAGCGGACGATAACGGGTTCCTGTATGAGTACGCGGCCGAGATCAGGGATGGCCCGGTGGTCAACGTCACCTGGAGCGACGCTCAGGCATACTGCGCCTGGGCCGGCCGCCGCCTGCCGTCCGAAGCCGAATGGGAAAAGGCCGCCCGCGGCGGCGATGGGCGCATCTATCCCTGGGGCGATGACCCGGACGCCTTCCACAAGGCCTGGTACTGCGAAGGCTGCATCTACGATCCCGACCACCCGGATGTGCTGGACGATTTCTCCCGCCCGGCAGCGGTGGGCAGTTTCCCGGATGGCGCCAGTCCCTACGGCGCGCTGGATATGGCCGGGAATGTCTGGGAATGGGTGGCGGACTGGTACAGTAAAACGACCTACAGCCAGCCGGCGCTGGTCAACCCGCCCGGCCCTGCCAACGGCTCCTACCGGGTGATGCGCGGCGGCGGTTGGACCTCGCCCGCCATCGACCTGCGCCTCACCTACCGCCAGGCCTACGTCCCGTTCAGCGCCTGGATCGATGTGGGTTTCCGCTGCGCCATGGACGACGACCGGACGCTGCTGACAGGGATGAAACCATGAAAAGAGACCCCATCTCCGCCTGGCTCGACCGGAATGCCAGGGGCTGGCTGATCCTGCTCCTGCTGGGGCTGGCGCTCCTTTTCAACCTCGTCATCCTGCCCGCCGGCATGACCTGGCTGGGCGGGGCGGAACTGGAGGCCGGCCCGATCGACCTGACCTTCGCCGCCGCGCCGCCGGTCATCTTCGAAATGGTGGCATCCTACGGAGACGCAGGGCGCGCCGCCTACCGCCTCTCGTCCCTGACCGTGGATGTGGTCTATCCCATCGTCTACTCGACCTGCCTGGCCCTGGCCATCACCTACTTCTTCCGCCGCGCATTACCATCCCAAAGCAGGTGGCAGGCCTTCAACCGGCTGCCCTTTGCCGTGCTGGCCTTCGATATCCTCGAAAACCTGGGCATCGCCGGGTTGCTCACCACCTACCCGCAGCAACTGACCTGGCTGGCCGGGTTGACCGTGGCGATGAACGTCATCAAGTGGCTGCTGGCAGGGGCAAGCGTGGCGCTGGCGCTGTCCGGTATCCTCTTGCTGGCATTTCGATTGCCATCCCGAAAGGGAAAAGTCTCATGAAAAACACCCTGCTCCGCAACAGCCTGGTCGCGGCTCTTTCATCCCTTTTCTTGCTTGCGGCCTGCCTTCCCGTCCCGCCATCGACCCCGTCCCCCTTCGCAACACCAGCGCCATCATCGACCCCGGCGCCCCTGCCCGGCCTCCCGCTCGTCCATTCCACGCCCCGCTTCCAGGTCTTCATCATCAGCCCGCTGACCGCCTGCCTGGTGGGCAACGAGTTCGCCAGCGGCAACGTCTGCGCCGGGACGGAATGCGGCGACTGCGACTGCGCCTGGGAGGACCACGACCCGCCTGCGCCGCAGGTCGGCATCCCGCCCGACCGGTTGGATGACCCACAATACAATGCCTACGCTCACAAAATCTGTGTTGACGTCACCCTCACCGATGAGGAAATCCAGGACATCATCGCCGACATGGAACTGGTGAAAGAACAGGCCTATGAATGGACCGGCGGCGCCCTCGACTTGCAAATGGAATACACCGTCCTGGCGCACACCTTCACCGGGTTCACCGCGCCGGATTTCGTCATCGGTCCCTTCGAAATCGACGACGACCTGCTCGATGCCTATGTCGCCACCGATACGGACTTCGTCTACGTGGTCAGCGGGGTCTACGACCGGGCGCAGGGACTGCAACTGGCCTACTGGTGCGGCGGTTCCTACGGCGAAATGGGCATCCGCGGCGCGGGCTATTCCTATGTCCAGTACAACCACGATGTCTGCGCCTCGGTCACCATCGCCGGGGAGACGGTCTACGAGCCGCTCATCCACGAATGGATCCATAATCTAGACTGGGCGCTGTATTACATCAACGGCGTCCCGGACCTCTACCAGGATACCGGCCCCGACTGGGTCAACTGGAACCACGCTTCCTGGCCGGCCTGCGGGACGGGTTCGTCCAATCCCCTCGATTGGTTCCCGAGCATCGACTTCTGCGAGTGGGACCCCGACTGGCTGGACTGCAACAGCGCCACCGCCACCATCGACTGCCACTCCGGCGAAACGGGCGGCGAAATATCCTGGTACGAGCACGTGCTGTCCGCCCATTACCCGCGCCATGTCCAGTTCAATGGCAATACATGCCGTGACGGGAAACAGGACTTCACCGAGACCGGCGTGGACAGCGGCTGGCCGTGTCCCTAATGCGGCTCATCGAGGATCAACCTTAAAGGTCGCCCGCTGTCACAGGGATGTCCAGACCTGCGTGATATAATCCCGCCCATGAACGAAACAACCCCGCCCATCACCAAGAACAACTCACCCCTGATCTACTTCATCCTGCTCATGATCGCCATGCCCATCTTCTTCGGGCTGGGGATGGGGACAGGCTATTTCATCTGGGGGAAGGATGTGGATACCCCAGCCGCGGCGCAGGCCGGCCCGACCGCGCTTGCCGTCACGCCCACCGTGGCCGTCCCGCAGCAGGCCACCCGTTACGATGTGCCGGTGGATGACGACCCGTCCATCGGGCCGGAGGACGCCCCGATCACCATCATCGAATTCAGCGATTACCAGTGCCCCTACTGCCAGAAATGGCATGTCGAAACATTCGAGCAGTTGATGGCAAACTACCCGGGGCAGATCCGCCTGGTGTATCGCGACTTCCCGCTCAACGGCCACCCGGAGGCCATCCCGGCCGCGGTGGCCGCCAACTGCGCCGGCGAGCAGGGACAATACTGGGAATACCACAACGCCCTCTTCACATACGAATACGAATTGGGCAGCGAAGGTTACAACCAGTACGCCGCCGACCTGGGGCTGGATACTGAAGCCTTCCGCCTGTGCATCGAGGAGAACCGCTATTACGACGAGGTGATGGCCGACCTGCAATACGCCACCCAGATCGGTGTGCGCGCTACGCCCACATTCTTCATCAACGGCATCCCGGTCGAGGGCGCTTATCCGTTCGCATATTTCCAGCAGATCATCGACCTGGAACTGGCCGGGGATCTCGATTGATCGGCGCGGCTCCGGCCGCGCAGGAGGAGATCATGAAAAAATTCATTGCGGTTGCCGGGAACATCGGCGTCGGGAAATCGACGCTGGTGGAAATGTTATGCGCCCGGCTGGGCTGGACGCCCTTCTTCGAACCGGTGGCCGAGAATCCCTACCTGTCGGACTTCTACCGTGACATGGAAGCCTGGGCCTTCCACTCGCAGATCTTCTTCCTGACCCACCGCCTGCGCGCCCACCACCAACTGGCGCTCCACCCCACCTCGGCCATCCAGGACCGCAGCGTGTACGAGGACGCCGAGATCTTTGCCCACAACCTGTTCCTGCAGGGACACATCCACCCGCGCGACTACGATACCTACCGCGAACTCTACCTGACCCTGATCGATTTCCTGCCGCCGCCCGACCTGGTGATCTACCTGCACGCCTCGGTCCCGACCCTGCTGCGGCGCATCGCCAGCCGCGGGCGGGATTACGAACGCTCCATCCCGCCCGACTACCTGAGCAGCCTGAATGCCCTCTATGAGAACTGGATCTCGAACTTCACCCTCTGCCCGGTGCTGACCGTCCCGGCGGACGATATTGACTATGTTGCCCACACCGGCCACCTGAACCTGATCATCTCGAAGGCGGAAGAGAAACTGACCGGCAAGGACGAGGTCGTCTTCTACCCGGAGGAAGTGGCCCTGGCCGCTACGGTATAAGAATGGTTTACAGCAAACAGACGGACGGCTGAAGCCGTCCGTTTTCTTATCGGAACACCACCCCCCACTTGAAGCGCCCTTCCAACCAGAGTTCCGGGTTTTCCGGTCGGACGCCCCAGCCGGGAGCGTCAGCCTGGCCGCACTCCAGTTTAGCCAGGGGGTCTGGCAGGTAGGGCAGGGCGAGGCAGGCCGGCGCTGGAGCCTGCCCGCCGGGGCCCTTTCCATCCCCCGCTTCCCCGCCCGTCTCCAGCCGGGAGTTGGGACGTCCCGGGCTGGGGCGGCAGTCGAAGATCCAGCCGCCGCCGTCCGGCAGGCGGCACCAGGACACATCGGCGCTGGTTGCAACCGGGTAAGTGAAAATGTCGGCGGTGTAACCACCAACCCCGAACAGGCGCACCGTGTCCCCGCCATCGCTCAACGAGAGATTGGTCTCGGATGCGTAGAAGACTGCAATCTGGCGCGGCTGGAGGGTGATATCCGGCAGTTTGAAGGCCGCCGAACCGCCTTCATCGTCGTCGAGTTTCCAGCCTTTCAGGCTGACCGCCGTCGACCCGACATTGATCAACTCGATGAACTCGTCTCCCACGCCGGTGCGCCCGTCGGCATTCCAGTCGCTGCGCGGGTGGGGCAGGAACTCGTTGATGATGACCGTCACCGTGACCTGGGTCGGGGCCTGGGTGGGGGTCTTCGTCCGGCTGGGCGTGGGAGTGACAGTACGGGTCGGCGTGCTGGACGGGGTGGGTGTGACCGCGCCCGGGCAGACCGTCGCCGGGGCAGCGCGGTTCTGCGGGTTGGCCGGTGCGATCTGGCTGAAATCGGTTCTGTTGTCCCCCGTGTCCTGGCATCCCGCGGACCGGCGTTCGTAACTCTGGTTGGCTACGCCGCTGAGGGGCGGGAGGTTTGTCCCTTCCCGGTAGAGGGTCGCGGCGCACATGCCGGCCTGGTCCACCACCGCGCTACCGGAAAGGATGGCGATCCCGCCGTCGTCGGAGATGGTGGAGGAGAACGTCTGGTCGGCCCCGGTCACGCCAGAAGACGAGTTGGCGGCCAGGAAGCGCTGTCCCGGCTGGAGGATGGTGTCGGTGGCAATCGTCAACAGGGTGGAGACCGTCGAGCCGCAGCCGCTGGACTTCTTGACCTGCCAGCCGCCGATGTTGACCGCCGCCGCGCTGGGGTTGTAGAGTTCGATGAACTCGTCGCTGGAATTATCCGGGAGGGAGGTGCGGAACTCGCTGATGACGATATGCGCCGGCGGCATCAGGGTGGCGGTGGAGGTGGCGGTCGCGCTGGCGGTGGGACTGGACGTGGGTGTATATGTGGCGGTGGGCGTATCGGTCGCCGTCCCGGTGGCGGTCGGCGTGCCGGTATCGGTGGGGGTGTTGGTCGCAGTGGGCGTTTCGGTCGGGGTGGCGGTTGCCGCCCCAAAGCAAGGTGTGTAGGGCGCCGCTGAACTTTGCGGAGCGCTCGATGCAACGAAAACGAAATCCGCTGCATTATCCTGGGTGTCGTAACAACTTCCTGCCATCCCGCCCGGCAGGCGTTCGTATCCCTGGTTCAAGTTAGCGCCGAGTTCGGGTAAAGGCATCCCTTCGGACGCTCCACTGCTCATACCAACTTTGTCAACGATCGTGACGCCATCCGCCAGCGTCAGGGCGACGCCGCCGTTATCGGCGATCCCGGCCGATAGATCCCCATCCCGTGGCGTTATTCCGCTGACGGTGGTGGCAGCGAGATAATGTTGCCCCGGGTGGAGGGTCACGCCAGGCGGGATGGTGTAGCGAGTGGTCATGCCGCCGGCGCTGCTGACAGACCGGATCAACATTCCCCCAACGGACAGGTCCTCCCCGGTTGGGTTGAATATTTCCACGAATTCATCCGACCCGAGCCCAACTCCTCGAGCCCGGAATTCACTAATGACTACATGGTAAGGGGGAATGGGTGTATTCGCAGCCTGCCCCTGTGGCGCGGCGAGCGCCGCCCCGCCCAGGAGATCGCCAAGCAGGCTGGCGGCGAGCAGCAGGATCAATACAAGGGCCAAAACTCGGTTCCGTCCACGCATATTTTCAATTCATCCAGTCAGCCCGGGGCAGGGATAGCCGCGCCAAACCAGATTGAGGTCCGTAGCGTCAATTTTACTTGCAAAACAGGGGTGTTAGCGGGGCGCAACCACCAGTTTGATGGCGGTCCTGACCTTGCCTTCGATCTCCACGTCCACGAACTCAGGCACGGCCACCACGTCGATCCCGTCGTTCTTCAGGTAGCCGGTAGCCAGCACCAGCGCTTTGACCGCCTGGTTGACCGCTCCCGCCCCGATCGCTTGCACGTCCGCCCGTTTGTGTTCACGGACTACGCCCGCGATTGCCCCTGCCACTGCGGAGGTTCGGGAGGTTGCAGAAACCTTGATCGTGTCCATATTGGTCTCCCTTGTTAGAAACGGTCCAATGGAACGGGGCTGCTTATCTATACAAGAGTTTACAATATATCGAGAGGCGATTCAAGCCGTAAATGGTACTACAGGAATCAAGTATGTATATATTTATTGATATCTTAGTAGTCGTAGTAGGGGCTGTGGATAGTGTGGAGAAAGCAGTCGCGCGGGTTGATTCGCCGTACATCCGGCGGCTGCGTCCCGGAGGCCTCCCGTATCTGGCGGATACAGCCGGCGGACCGGAGCGGCTTTCCTGTGGATAAAATCCCTGGAACCGGGGCGGCGGGATCCGGCTGGCAGCAGTCCCCCACCCCGGAGGATCCGCTTTTGCCATATATTGGCGGGACGCTTGTTCCCTCCCCAGATATGGGGGTTCCACTCTCCGCCATATTTCGAACAATTGAGCAGTTTATCCACAGAAGGATGGGTTTATCCACAAGAATCTGCGAGTTATCCACAGTTATGGGTCGAAGGCAGGGATTAAGGGACCTTCCTGCCATCCCTATATATGGCATCCAACCCGTGCGCGCCGGCCAGGTCTTCGAGCAGGAGGTCCACTTCGTCCATGAATTGATCCAGTTCGGCCAGGCGGGGGGGCAGACCTTCTGAGTCCAGGGCGAAGAACTTGCAGGCCGCCTGCCACCCTCCCTGTTTCGCCACAGGCAGCGCCATGGCGGACAAGGTCCAGGTTTGCAGCAGCGGCCACAGGCTGGAACGGGACTGGCCGGCATCGAGCAGGGCTTGCAGGGCCTGCCGGTAATAGCCCAGGCGGGAAGGGTGCAGGCGGGCGTCGGCGCCCCGCCGGGAGCCGGCAGACAGGAAGGCTTTTTCCCACTGAGCCAGGAAGCCGGTCATGGCGCCGTCGTCGACCGTTTCCGCTCCCAGCATGCGGAACAGGAGGCCGGTCAGGCCGGGACGGCCGGCGGCCTCAGCGCGGGCCGGGAACTGGAGCAGGAAACGCCGCTCGGCCAGCGCCGTCCCGTTCAGGATGGCGACGGCATTGGCGGCATGGCTGACGGCTTTGAAGAAGGCAAGCAACCGGGCTGGACCTTCGTTTGTTTCAGCGGGCAGGCCGGACCAGATCTGGCGCGCATGTTCCAGGTCCGTGCGGGAACGCTGGAGGCGGTTGAGCGGGTCGTTGAACTTGTCCCGCACCCCGGCCTGGACGAATTCGAAAAAGGACCCGGTCTCGTGGAGCAACATTGGGTCCCACATCTCCGGTCCCAGCCAGGGATGGAAGCGCACCCGGCGCGGGCTTTCGTAATCGCTGCGCGGGTTGTGCTGGATGTCTATATGGACTTCGGGGGTGAGCGGGACGATCTCGCGCCGGGCAGGCGGTTGCCGGTCGTGGATGAAGACCAGGTCGATATCGGCTACCCCGCCCAGGAGGGGGTCGTCGGTCAACAAAGACCCGGTCAGGTAGACGGCCAGGATGCTCTTGTCGCTGTGCGTGCGCTGGGCGGTGGTCTCGCGGGCGATGCGGAGCAGGGTCTCGCGGGTGATGCGCACGGCAGCCTACTTCCCGCCCAGTGCGGAGCGGATGCGGCCCTCGATCCACTGCCGGTGTTCCAGGTTGCGGACGAAGTCCAGCGGGTTGGTATCGATCACCAGCACGGGGGTGTCGTCGTAGGGGCGCGAGAAGAATTCATCGTAGGCCTGGTTGAGTTGGGCGATATAACCCTGTTCCATGTTGCGTTCGTAGGGACGGTCGCGCATGGCGATGCGCTGCATGAGCGCCCCGGTATCGGCTTTCAGGTAGACCAGCAGGTTGGGCAGGGGGATCTTTTCGGCCAGCGCCTCGTGCACCCGGCGGTACATTTCGAGTTCATCGCCCTGCAGGTTGATGCCGGCGAAGAGCGAGTCCTTGGCAAAAGTGTAGTCCGAGATCAGCGGCCGCCCCTGTTCGAGCAGGGCCGGCGCGCTGCGCCGCTGCTGGTGGTAGCGGCTGAGGAGGAAGAAGATCTGGGTCTGGAAGGCGTAGCGCTGGCGGTCGGAGTAGAAATCGGAGAGGAAGGGGTTCTCCTCGAAGACCTCCAGGAGCAGTTCGGCGTCGAAAGCCGGCTGGAGCAGGCGCGCCAGGGTGGTCTTGCCCACCCCGATCACACCTTCAATCGCAATGTACATGGTCCGCGCTCCCTGGGGAAAGGATGGGTCAAGGATACCATAATCTTTTTCATTCGCTTGACTTTTGCCTCCGATTTTGCTATGTTTGGAGTACTTTCTGTGGAAGAGGTACTCATGCATCGAGAGCGCGTATCTGAAAATGTCTACTGGTTCCAAAGCGAAGTCTATGCCCAGGTCACGGCGGGAGTGGTTGCAGGCCCGCAGTGGGCGGTGGTGATCGACACCCTGTCCCTGCCCGAAGAGACCCTGGCGATCCGCGAGTTCGTCGAACACGAACTGGGGATGGACATCCGCTATGTGATCAACACCCACTACCACGCCGACCATACCTGGGGCAACGGCTTCTTCACCGGCGCGACCATCATCTCGCATGCCATGTGCCGCAGCCTGCTGAAAGAACGCGGCCTGCCATCCCTGGAGAATGCCCGCCGCGTGAGCGCAGCCTTCCGCCAGGTCAAGATCGTCCTGCCGCACCTGACCTTCGAGAGCGGGACGATGACGCTGCGGGTGGGAAAGAAGAACCTGACCATCGCCCCCACCACCGGACACAGCAACGACGGCATCTCGGTCCTGGTGGACGAGGACCGGGTGCTATTTGCCGGCGACGCCTTCATGCCCCTGCCCTACGTGGTGGATGGCAGCCTGGACGATATCGCCGCCTCCATCAAGCGCATCGGAAAGATGGGGTTGGAGAATATCATACAGGGTCACGGCGACATCATCTTGCGGGGGGAGATCGACGCGGCGGTGAAGGAAAACCTCAACTACCTGGCAAATATCCGCAAGGCGGCCCGCACCGCCGTCCGGCGTCGGTCGCCGGAGGAGTACCTGGAGGAAATGAGCATCGAGGCCTGCGGCAAGAGCCGGGTCTACCTGGGCGGGCTGGCGGAGGAACTGCACCGCCGCAACCTGCGCGCCGTCTACCAGCAGGTCAAGAACGGACAGGATACCGGCGGCGAGGAATAACCCCCCCGGCAGGAACCAAA
Source organism: Chloroflexota bacterium (assembly GCA_016865985.1). Taxonomy (GTDB): domain Bacteria; phylum Chloroflexota; class Anaerolineae; order Anaerolineales; family Villigracilaceae; genus VGNO01. The sequence goes on from VGNO01000001.1 coordinate 14,722, forward strand.
AAACCCGGCGCACGAAGGCCGGGTTTTTTATTGGATTATAGGCGGGTACAACTACTTGGCGCTGTTCTGGCTCAGCGCCGCCCGGCTGTTCCTGGAGGGGCGCGTCCCCTTTTGCTGGCGTTTCGCCCGCCAGCCGTGCAGCCGCTCGGTGCCTTCCGCCAGGCGCTGGAGGTTCGGGCGCAGGGCCCACACCAGGAGCGCTTCGGCCAGAACGCCGTAGAGCACGTACTGCCAGGGGGAAAGCCCCAACGCCGCCCGGACCGTAAAGACCGCAATCGACAGGACGGCGACGCTCATGGTTGTGACCGAAGCGTACCCGATCCCGAAGTAAATCAGCGCTGCCAGCGGCAGGATGACCAGGCTGGACGGCGCCCACAGGCCGATCGACCCGCCCAGGGCCGGCGCCCCCCCGGCCCCGCCGCGCAGGCGCCAGCGCCCGTCTTCCTTCCGCTCGGGCAGGAAGATCGAGTAGTTATGGCCGAGGATGGCGGCCACCGGGGCGAGCGCTTCGATCCAGGCGCCGGCGCCCACCGCGCGCGCCAGCCAGACTGAACCGGCGCCTTTCAGGATGTCGAAGGCGGCGGTCAACAACCCGGCGCCCAACCCGGCGGCGCGCATGGCATTCGTCCCCCCGGTGCGGCCGCTCTCCACCAGGCGGATATCCTTGCCGGTCTTCCATTTCACCACCAGCAAGCCAAATGGGATCGAACCGATAAGGTACGCCACTAGCAGGATACCGATTTCAGAAAGGATTTGCATTTGGTTCCTCCGGACAGTCTCGATTGCACATGTGGAAACACAAATATTCGCACCAAGTTGCTCTGGATTAGGCCTGCCAGGGCGATTGTAAGGCGGGCGGCGAATAGCGCCCGGTGGATTGGATGGTTGGAGTACGGGAAAGTTGCTAGCGGAACCAGATGAACAGCCCCCAGATCAGCCCCAGCATCGCCAGCGGCTCGACCAGCGCCCGCCGCAGCGGCACCTGTTCCTTGAGGTTGGCGGCCAGGGCGGTCAGGGCGTAGACCGGGCCGAGCAGCGCCAGGCCGAATTGGACGGGCGTCAGCGGCCAGTAGTGGAGCGCCGCCGCCAGTTGCGTTCCCGCCAGCCCGATGCCGGCCGCCCAGCCGGCCTCCCAGCGCCCCTGCAGGCGCAGGTGCAGCGTCCGCAGGGAGGCCAGCCCCCCGGCCAGGAAGATGGCCGGGACCAGCAGGTAGAGCCGCGCTCCCATCGCTTCGAGCGCCGCTGCCAGCACCAGGTAGATGGCGAACGAGAGAGCGGTCAGGGCGGCGGAAGCCGGCGCATAACGGGCATCGGCGGGATCGACGGCGATGTACTCGGCCAGGAAGACCGCCGCCAGGATCAAGCCGCCGGCGCCAAACCCGACCCACCAGACGGCGGTGGCCGGAAGGGAATAGAGGGCGATCCCGATCACCAGGGCGGTCAATGTCGGCAGCAGCAGGTATTCGTAGCGCCGGGCGCCGGCGGCTTCCGGGCGGTTGCGCAGCAGCCAGTTCATACCGCTGGCGGCCAGGCCGGCGGCAATGATCGCCAGGGCGGTATTCAAGTTTGCATTGACCGAGAGGGTCACGCCTGCCAGGTTGAAATCGAGCGGGCGGGGCGGGGCGTCAATGACGCGTGTCAGGGCAAAGGAGAGCAGGATGGAGGCGGTCAGGACGCTGACCCGGCCGGCTTCCGGCAGGGAATTGTGGATGGTTGCCATGTTGGGATTGTACCTGCTTGGATGGGGCCTGCCAAGCCTGTAAAGGATGCTTATCATCGAACAGATGTGCCAATTTTGTGCCTGTGGTAGAATTGGCAGCGTGGAAAACCAGACCGCCAAATTCCCCCCGCCCCCGCGACTGATGACTGCGCTCGGCGCGGGTTTCGACACCACCGCCAACCACCTGCTCCTGATCTCCCTGCCGCTCCTGCTCGACATCTTCCTCTGGCTGGGACCGAGCCTGAGCGTGCAGGAACTCCTCCAGCCCTATGTGGACGGGTACAGCCTGCCCGAAGGACTGGCGATAGAAGGCCTGCCCGACCTGGCGCTTGTCCAGCAGGCCTGGACGGATATCCTGCAAGGCTTCAACCTTTTCTCGTTCCTGCGCACCGTCCCGCTGGGGGTCAGCAGCCTGGTGAGCGCCACCCTTTCCGGTGTGACCCCCTTCGGGGAGGCTATGCGGCTGGAAGTGGGCTCGCTGGCGGGGGTCCTGGGCTGGCTGGCGCTGGTTGCCGCTGCCGGCTGGCTGCTGGGCGGGTTGTATTTCTACTGGATCTCGTCCGTGACCCTCAAGCCGGAGACCAGACTGCCGTTTGGCGCCGCCTCGCTCCAGGGCTTCATCCTGTCCCTGCTCTGGCTGGGGCTGCTGGTCTGCCTGGCGCCGCCGGCGCTGGTTTTCCTGGGACTCTTGACCATGATCAGCCCGTTCCTGGGACAGGCGGCCATGTTCCTGCTGGCGATGTCCTCGATGTGGATCATCCTGCCGGTCTTTTTCTCCCCGCACGGCATCTATGCCCACCGCCAGAATGCGCTGGCGGCCATCTGGAGCAGCCTGCGCCTGGCGCGCTATACCCTGCCGACCAGCGGCTGGTTCGTGACCGTGCTCGGTCTGATCTGGATCGGCCTGGACATGCTGTGGCGGCTGCCGGGCCAGGATACCTGGCTGACCCTGGTGGGCATCGCCGGGCACGCCTTCATCAGCACGGCCTTGTTGTCGGCCAGTTTTATCTATTACCGGGACATCACCGCCTGGCTGGAAGTTGTCCTGGAACGAATGAAGACCCAAAAGCAATCGCTGCGGGCCTGACCCCAACCGGCTGCCCCAATTATTCAGCGCTCAGTCGGAAATAAAAACAAGGAGACCGCCATGGAGCGGAGCAAATTGCAGTTTTGTGTATTCTTGACAACCGGCCTTCTGACGCTGGCATGCCTCTCTGTTTCTCTCCCCCAGCAGGTTGCGCAAACCCAGGGCAGCCCGGGCGGGGATGCGGCAACACCGACTGCGACTCCCGGGAACAACCCAGACGTTTCATTCGCTTCCGTCCACGATTTCCTCATTCCGCTGGTACCCGAAATTTTCGAAAGGATAGGCTATCCGGCCACTGAGATGGATGTTGCCGAGGATTTCTATCGTTATTCATTTGTTGCTCCATGCGATCTCCCCACGGATATCCCCTGCCGTAGCGAGGATACCTCTTATTGTGAGAGTTACGAGATCCTGTTCCTGGCTGGTTTTATCGATGCCGACCTGGGCCAATTCACTGAGCCGGGGATGGTGGTACACGACTCGCAATCCTTCCACGAACGCGGCATGCCGGTCATCATTAAAATCTTCAACGGGACAGACCCTGATGATGACCTCGGCAGGACCAAAGTGGGACTGATCCAACTCGACCAGGTCCGTTGGTTTGGATTCCGGACAGTTCAACCTTGCGTGGAGGCCCTGGGCGACAGGCTGCCGGACCCCTGGGCAATGATCCAGGCGATGATGGCTGTGATGGAAGAGCATGGCTGGATCTTTCCATGATACCTGTTTCGGGCGACTAGGAACCCAACCGAAATCTGTGCGGGACTGGTCCCGCTGGAGGAAGAATGGCTGTTACCAATGGAAGTTATGAAGCAAAAGATATCCAGGTCCTGGAGGGACTGGAGGCCGTCCGGCGGCGTCCCGGCATGTACGTGGGCGGGACGGACCTGAAAGCCTTGCACCACCTGGTCTACGAGGTGGTGGATAACTCCATCGACGAAGCCCTGGCAGGCTCCTGCAGCCGGATCGAGGTCGCCATCCACCCCGACAGCAGCGTGACGGTCGAGGACAATGGGCGCGGCATCCCGGTCGACATGCACCCGACCGAGAAGAAATCGGCCCTGGAAGTGGTGATGACCAAGTTGCACGCCGGCGGCAAATTCGGCGGCGGCGGGTACAAGGTATCGGGCGGTCTGCACGGGGTCGGAGTCAGCGCCGTCAACGCCCTCTCGGAATGGTGCGAGGTCGAGGTGCGGCGTGGCGGGCAGGTCCATTTCCAGCGCTACGAGCGCGGCTACCCCAGGGAACCGGTCAAGGTGGTCGGCAAGGCGAAGGAAAGCCAGTCCGGCACCCGCACCACATTCAAGTTCGACCCGCTGATCTTCCTCAACGAACTGGATTTCAAATTCGAGACCCTCACCCAGCGCTTCCGCGAGATGGCTTTCGTGACGCGCGGCGTGACCATCCATTTCGTGGACGAACGTTCCAGCCGCCAGATGACCTTCTATTTCGAAGGCGGCATCCTGTCCTTCGTGCGTTACCTGAACCGCAACCGCGAGAACCTGCACCCGGCGGTCTATGTCGAAAAGCAGGTCGAGAACATCGGCATCGAGGCCGCCATCCAGTTCACCGATGCCTATACCGAGTCGGTCTACTCGTTTGCCAACACCATCAACACCGTCGACGGCGGCACCCACCTGACCGGCCTGCGCTCGGCCATCACGCGGGTCGTCAACGACTACGCCCGCAAAGCCGGGCTGCTCAAGGACGCCGACCCGAACTTCACCGGCGACGACACCCGCGAGGGGCTGACCGCCATCGTCAGCGTCAAGCATCCCGACCCGCAGTTCGAATCGCAGACCAAGGTCAAGTTGATGAACCCCGAAGTGCAGACCTACGTCCAGCAGGTGGCGGGCGAGGCCTTCTACACCTTCCTGGACGAGAACCCCCAGGCGGCCAAGTCCATCATTGCCAAGTGTCTCACCTCCGCCCGCGCCCGCGATGCCGCCCGCAAGGCGCGCGATCTGGTCATCCGCAAATCTGCGCTGGAGAGCCTGACCCTGCCCGGCAAACTGGCCGACTGCTCGGAGCGGGACTCATCCAAGACCGAACTCTACATCGTCGAGGGCGACTCGGCCGGCGGCTCGGCCAAACAGGGACGCGACCGCCATTTCCAGGCCATCCTGCCGCTGCGCGGCAAGATCATGAACACCGAGCGCGCCCGGCTCGACAAGATCCTCTCCAGCAACGAGATCAAAGCGCTCATCTCGGCCCTCGGCACCGGCATCGGCGACAACTTCGACCTCGAAGGCCTGCGCTACGGGCGGGTGGTCATCATGACCGATGCCGACGTGGACGGCAGCCACATCCGCACCCTGCTGTTGACTTTCTTCTTCCGCTACATGGCGCCGCTGATCGAGGAGGGACATCTCTATATTGCCCAGCCGCCGCTCTACCGCCTGGCCTGGAAGAACCAGGTGCGTTACGCCTACAGCGACGGCGACAAGGACAAGATCCTGAAGGACCTGGGCGGCGAGAAGACCAACCTCCAGCGCTACAAAGGCCTGGGCGAAATGAACCCGCAGCAACTGTGGGACACGACCATGAACCCTGCCAACCGCACCCTGCTGCTGGTGGCCATCGAGGACGCCGCCGAAGCCGACCGCACCTTCGACATGCTGATGGGCGACGCGGTGGACCCGAGGAAGCGGTTCATCCAGACCCACGCCAGGAGCGTGAGGAATTTGGATATATAATTGATTGGCAATGGAAATTCGGTGAATGCAATGCAAAAGAAGAAGTTCCGCATTCCGCGCAAGAAGATCAACGAATTTTGCCGCCGCTGGGGAGTGGTGGAACTCTCGTTATTTGGCTCGGTTTTGCGCGCTGATTTTCGTCCCGACAGCGATGTGGACGTGCTGGTCACATTCTCCAAGGAGGCGCAGATCAGCCTGTTCGATTTGGTGCAAATGAAACTGGACCTGGAGGAAGTCTTCCATCGCCCCGTGGATATCATCGAGAAGGACGCGCTGGAGAACCCATTCCGCAAGCGGGAAATCCTCAGAACCGCGCAGGTGGTCTATGCTGCCTGACGAGAGGAACCTGTCCTATTTGTGGGACATGCGGAAATACGCTCTGGAAATCACGGAGATCGCCAAGGGCATATCGCATTCAAAGTTTGTCGAGAACAAAACGATTCGCTATGCCATCGAACGCCTGCTTTTGATCGTTGGCGAAGCGGCAAATCACATTTCCAGTGAATTCCAGGCTGCGCACCCCGAGATCGAGTGGGCGCAAATCATAGGTTTGCGGAATATTCTGGCGCACGAATACGGTGAAATAAAGATGGACAAGGTCTATCTCGCGGCCACGAAGAGCGTCCCGGCATTATTGGAGCGTTTACACCCTCTTCTCCCAGAGTGATTTTACCCAATGCTCATGGGCGACGCTGTGGATCCGAGGAAGCGGTTCATCCAGACGCATGCCAGGAGTGTGAGGAATTTGGATATTTAGAAAAGTAACTCCCGCAGGTTGAACTGAACCCAATAAACGAGACAAAAAAAAGACCCCGATGAGTTATTTGGACAGACACCTGGTTTCAAAGGGTGTCTGTCTTGATTTCAATTGTATCCTCTCGTAGTAGTAGCAAATGTAATCGCTAATGATCAGCCGCACGGCAGACCCATCTCCAGGCAGGCGCGCAAGGCGCCGGCCGGAAGAAGATGCATGCCCGCGGCGCAGTTGTCGAAGCGTTGAAATTCCCCTCCCGCCATGCTATGATATAGCCATACTTGGATCCGCTTACAAGACTCAAGGAGGCAAGAATGGGCAAGAAATGGAGTTTCCATCCCCCTGTCATCGTCTCCATCCTGGTCATCTCCTCCATCCTGACTGGCTGTACTCTGTGTGGCCTGTATGACGATGAAGACGTGTTCGTAGCAGGCTCCGTCTGGATCGACGCCGACCGCGACGGGGTGCGGGATGACGACGAGGAGAACGCCAACGGCGTCACGGTCAATCTCGTCAGCCAGGACGGCACGGTGATCGACTCCACGACCACCAACATCGGCGCCTATTCTTTCGAACGCCCCGATGACCTGCCCGAGGGAATGTACCACCTGGAGTTCATCCTGCCGGAGGGGCACGAGGCGATCCCCGAATTTGGACCGTATAGCAACCAGGTGGACCAGAACGGCAGGTCGGAGGACTTCTACATTGCCCCGGAACCGCAGGGCGATGAGCCGGAACAGCCGGTCCAGGAGGTCAACCTGGGGCTTGCGCGCCCGGGAACCACGGCCGCCGAGGAGCCGACGGCGACCGAGCCAAGCCTCGAGGACCTGCTGAGCAGCGAGTACGACCCGCTGGAGGATACGGTGGTCACCTCCATGGGCAGCGCGGTGAATTATGGCGAGGACCCCGCCCTGTGGGTGGACGCCTACAGCGCCGTCTTCCTGCGCTTCCCGCTCGAACCCCTGCCGGAAAATGCCACCCTGGTCTCGGCTGTCCTCGACCTTTTTTCGGATGACAGCGGGACGGCTGGAGGGTTGGTCGTGACCCTGGGCATTCCTGCGGCGCCCATGTCTTGGGCGGAGTCCGCCCTGACCTTCAACACTGCCCCGCGCATGATGGACAGCGCCCCTCCCCTGGAACAGCAGTTGATGCAGTACAGCGGTCCCGGCTCGAAGGATACATTCGATGTCGCCTCGCTCTACACAGCCACCGTACAGGCATACCCCGGTATGCCTATCTTCGACATTATGATCGCCATCAGTCCCACCGGGGACCAGGGACATAGCCAGGGCTGGTCGAGCAGAGAAGGATTGAACCCGCCGAAACTGACCGTTACCATCAAGATGGGCGACTGAGGCGCTGGAGCGCCCATGCCATCCTCCACCCCATGACCGCCACCGGCGCGGCCATCAACGCCAGCGCCAGCCCGAAGAGCGGCCAGTTGAACGCTACCGGCAGCGCCTGCCGCACGGCGGTCTCGCCACCAGGCAGGGCGTGCAGGGAATCGGCCATGAAAGTATAGAGCGCCAGTCCCGCCCCGGCCAGGGCTGGCAGCCACGTCCGCCAGCGGGGCCAACAGGGTTCCGCCGACCGTTCGTTCACAGCCGCCAGCACGCCTCCCAGGATCAACAGCAGGGAGATCAGCGCCGGGGCCAGCGCCGGTCCCCACCACGGCAGGGGGATCAGGAATAGCACGTCCCAATCCAGCAGGGACTGCGGCCACCCGCTCATTAGGACCAGGAATACATAGTAGAAGATGTCCCAGATTCCGAAAGCCAGCAGGGCATACCCGGCGCGGCCGCGCCACGTCTGCCCGGCCAGCCAGCCAACCGCCGCCAGCATCAGCAGGGTGGCGATCTCGCGTCCCACCTCGATCCAGCCCAACCCGGCGGAGACCGGCAGCGGCTCGGCCTGGTAGGGCACAACCCGGTCGATCATCACCCGCAGGTAGAAGACCACCGCCGATTCGACCCAGGCCATGCCAATGGCATAGAGCGAAACACCGCCGAGTCGTCCATACAGGTCACGCATATGAGACTCCTTTTTGTGAGTCATTATCGGGCTGGGATGCTGTCAAAGGCTCACTTCCGGATGTCAGTTGCTATCATTTCCTGGCCGCCGGATGTATGAACCGGCCATATGCTCGATGCTCGTCCTTCCAGGCGGGCAACCGCCGGTCCCGGCTTTGACCGCCATGCTATTATTTCACCGCAAGCATCCAGCCGCCGAGGAGGCCTTCAATGACCCGCCTGAGCATCCGCGCCAAGTTGTTGATCGTCTTCATGCTGCTCTTCACCGTCGCCTTTGCTACGTCTTTCTATTGGTTCTACCAGTTTGCCACGGAAATGGCGACGAACTACCTGCGCCAGAGCCTGATGGCCTCCGCCGGGACGGCCGCCTCCATGGTGGATGCTGACCTGCACACGCAGGTCTACACCAGCGGGGTGGAGAACGATGCCCAGTACACCCAGATCGCTCAACAACTGCGGCTGGTGCGTGACGGAAACCCACGCGTGGCGGCCATCTACACCATGGTGCGCTCGGACAATCCCAATGAGTTGATCTTCGTCGTCACCGCGGAGGAGGACACGGAGGAGCGGGCTCACCTGCGCGAACCGTACGATACCAGCAATGCGCCGGAGATGATCCTGGGTTTCGACGGGCCGGCAGCGGACGTGGAGATGGGCGCGGATGAGTATGGCGTCTGGCTTTCAGGCTATGCACCCATCCGCGACTCCCAGGGGAAGGCGGTGGCCATCGTGGGCGTGGATATGGAAGCGGAGGATGTCCTCCTGGTCCAGACCCAGGTGCGCAACGTGAGCATCCTGGTGTTCGTGATCGCCTACGCCGCCGTTTTTGCTGCGGCGATCATGCTTTCCGGCGCCATCACCCGTTCGCTGCGCGCCATCACCGGCGCGGCCCAGGCGCTCGAAGAGGGCGAACCGTTCGAACCCGAACGGCTGGCGCGCGTGGCGCGCGGCGCGGACGAGCTGGGGCAACTGGCGCGGGTCTTCAGCCACATGGCCGTCCAGGTGCAGGCGCGTGAACAGAAATTGAAACAGGATTTGGAGAAATTGCAGATCGAGATCGACGAGGTGAAACGCGCCCACCAGGTGGCCGAGATCACCGGAACGGAATACTTCTAGGACCTGCGCAGCAAGGCCACCGAAATGCGGAAGAAGAGGAGCGGGGGTTAGAACAACTTCGGCTGTTCCGGGCCGCCTTCAACATCATCCCAACCGAAATGTTTCAAGTCCACCCGGCCGCGGTCGTCGAATTCCACCCCTTCGGCTTCCAGACGGGCGCGCTGCTCCTGTGCCCCGGGGCGCAGGCTGATCTCCCCTTTGGCGTTGATGACCCGCCACCAGGGCACATCGGCGGGACATTGCGCCATCGCCCCGCCCACCCAGCGCGCCCCGAAGGCCAAATAGGATTTTGCGTCCATGCCCCCCGGTGGCGGGATCATTTGTGCGATCCGCCCGTAGGCCGTCACCCTGCCCGGTGGGACCCGGCGGACGATATCCCAGACCCGGGCGTGGAAATCTTTCAGGTTCGGTGGGGAAGAAAATGCGGCCATTCATCGCCTCAGGGAATTCCCAGTTCCTTTTTTTCCAGTTGCATCCCCTGGTGCTGCATGTAGAGAGCCAGGATCGAGGAGAAAAGCGCCACACATCCCCAGACCATTTCCGCAATCCTGGAGGGATAGATGTAAAGTTGCAGCGCCCCCCCCAGGCAAAGCAGGGCAAAGAATGCGTACAGGCGGTTGGACGCCTTGAACCTTTTGGTAAATTCCGGCGGGAAGATTTTCCACGCCCCGGAGCGTTCAAAATGTACCTGCAGCAGGAGGGCGCACAGGATCAGCGCAGCCGTTGCCGCCAGCCAGCCGGACGGGTTGGTGACCAGCAGGCATTGGATGGACTCAACTAGCATGGAAAAAAGCACAATGACAGTGGAAACAATAGAAATCGGCCATTTCAAGACAAGGCTCCCCCAGGTAGTTTGCACCCAGGAGTTGGCCAGAATCAAAATGGACGTCACGAGAAACATCGTGAGATGCCAGCGGCCTGCCTGGATTTCTGCCAGCAGCGGAGACAACTGGGTCAGCAGGGCGGCCATGGCCAACCCGCCCAGCACGGTCCAGAAGTTGACCTGCGCCTCGCGCTGGAAGTAGACGGACTCCTCGCGATGCGTGGCCCACAGGCGGAGGTCGGAGTCCTTCTTTTTGCTCACCAACCTGGCAGGGGAGTCTTTTATTTTTGGGGTTCCAATGGTTCGCGGCATATTATCCTCGGAGGTAGGGGCGGGGATGAAAATCCCCAGCAGAACTTCAGTTCAGGCTCTTTCGGAGGCCAGACAACATCATCCTTCTTAACCTTTTACTCAACGCAGCCATGAACTCCGCTCTATCGGGAAAACCAGAATCGTTACGCAATGCTCGATATATTTCGTTTGCGCTGACAGAAACATAGCGCGTGATTCTTATGGGGACTCGGTTGGTCTCGGCGGTAACATCCTGGAGAGCAAATCTCACGGCATGTTCTGCCGAAAATCCATCTGGTTTGAAGCCGAAACGTTTGACCATGCTTGCATAGATCGGCTCTGGAATGACCCAATAAGATTTCACTCCCCAGGCCTCGTAAACAATTCCCCTGTCAAGTAATTGGCATAGAAATGCTCTGAGTTTCCGTTCATAATCCGCCGAATGCGGGGATGCTGGCTTGGAAGTATTCCCACCTGTCATAGACTCTTTAGTGGGTAGAAATGCTCTCAACTCAACCGGAACGAAATCGTCAATCTCCCGAGTAAAAGGCTTGTGCCTGGCAAGTACAAAATCAATTGTTACATAATCGGGCAATTTCACGTTGGAAAATGTTACCAGGTTGGTTGGCTCTCCAAAGTAATTGAGAGCGATGGTTTCCAATACCAAAGGGATACCTTCAACGCTTCCTTCGCCTGCACCGATAAGATCAAAGGCAAATATCTGTGCTGGCATTTGACTATCACCTAACTATCGCGCTCTGTCCGTACATGGCAACTTTACCCGAACGAATCTGGCGGACGAGGACCCAGACCTTATGGTCACAGACGTTTGGATCGAGAGGGGATGTAAATTGCACGGGCTAATCCATTTCGGACAAGAAAACGCCCTGTCAGAAAAGGAGAACAGGCGTTTACAAGGAAACTGGTTATTCTATAGTTCCCAATGAAACTCGTCTGGCAGGAGAGATATTCGTTGAACGCGCCATTTTGCCTTTTCTTTCAGCCGATGAAAACTCAGGCGAACGCGGAATTCCTCTCCCAAAGTTGGCGCGTTGCGTCCCGCGATCCAGATCGTATCCTGTGCGTTGGGATTATATTGTTCCTGTAACATCCCATTCGGCACAGCTGCAACCGTTATGATGTGCAATATGTTAATGCCATTCTTCTCTTCATAGTTGTATTTCACGAACAAAGTCGTTGTCAGATAGGATACGCCTTTGAGTCTGATGATTGTCGGAATCTTGCCCTGTACCTCTACTTCCTTTCCAAAACGAACTTGCTTCACAATCATAGAAAATTGCGATGTCTGTAAAGTGGCTGTACCTTGTCCGCTAACCTTCTCAGCCTTGGAATCAACGAAAAGCGCTTGCTTGACTGCGTAATCGGGATGAAAGAGATAACAGGCACGCTTGTAATCAACCTTGCCGAACAAGCGTTGCTCTATTTTTGACATGCCCAATGAGTCAATCGCTTCTCGCGTGATATCCTCGCCGATGTCTGCTACCAGGTCGCTTTCCTCCTGGAAGATTTCTTGGGCGGCGACTCGGTAATCGTAAATCGCTTGCGTGACCAATCGTAAGGACACTTTTTCGATTTCTTCCAAACGATCAGGGTTATGACTGAGTTCTTGGGGATTGATAAGCATGGGGCTACTCTTCCGAATCACGTATCAGCCGGATTTGTATTCCGGGTGAAATCCTCGAGCGCGCCAATTGAACGTATTTTTTCTCGAGTTCAATTCCAATGTATCGACGGTCCTCTTGAATGGCAGCCAGAGCGGTTGTCCCACTGCCCATAAAACAATCGAGCACAACATCGCCTGGTTCTGTCAGCAGACGAATGGTTCGCGAGGGTAATTCCAAGGGGAACTTAGCCTCATGATCATCATTGGCCCGGACCGACGGGAAGCGCCACACGGCTCTCGACCCCCAGTCTTTCCATTCATCCGAGGATAATCTTCCCCGGTCGAACTTTGTGATTCCCGGCTTCCAAAAAAAGTACAGATATTCGAATTCATCAATAGCGCGATAAGACAAACTGGCCCAGCGCGAATTCTCCCAAGCCGCATCCTTTACCCAAACCCGCCTGTCGTAGGGATAGAAGCCAGCTTTTAAGGCCCATTCTTCCACCAAACCGCCAACAATCTTTACTCGCGTTTGTGGCTCATGCTTTCCACCGCGTATGTTATTACCGTGAAGCCTGCGGTCAATGGTTTGCTCGCTACATCCCAGTAATTTTGCCAGTTGGTAGCGGTTGTAATTGGGATGTTCCGTCAATGCTCGATGCACGTCCTCTCTTGTTACATGGGAACGCTTTTTATTGACCGCATCAGCCTGGATGCGAGGCATATCCGTATCTTTGAAGCACAAAATATCGGCGATGTTCACCACGAGGAAGCCGCCGGGCTTGATTAAGGGAAAGTGTAAACCGATAACTTGCTCCAACAAAACCTGCCATGCATCGAAAGTCAGATAGGCTTCGTAATCTTTGCCAACAAAATAAGGAGGCGACCAAACGCTTAAGGCAATACTGTTCGGTTCGATCTGCGGCAGGAGTTCGCGCGCGTCACCCTGATAAATCTCATCTGGACTCAAATACTTTGTCCATTTGTTTCCATCAGAATAAAGCAGGCGAAAAGTATCCTGTAATCCCTTTGGTAATCTTTCAATTTTGAAGTCGGGTAGACTTTGTTCACTCATAGCAACACCTTGAGATTAAAAAGCGACAACCCAATTATACTATTTGCTGTTTTCGAAAGTTGATTCACACGGCTTGGGAGTGGCTAATTCCGTGGGCTTCTTCATTCCTGTTTTTATTTTCACCACTCCCACTTCCTCAACCTCTCCATCGCCTCGCGCGCCGTCAGGTCCAGTTGCAGCGGGGTGATGGATACGTACCCGGCCTTCAGCGCGCCGAAGTCGGTGCCTTCCTCGATGACGCCGGTCGGGAAGTCGCCGCCGATCCAGTAATACGGTTTGCCGCGCGGGTCCTTGCGGGCGTCCAGTTCGTCGCGGTAGAGGCGCAGTCCCTGGCGGGTGACCGCGTAGCCCTTGATCTCATCATCTTTCAGGTACGGCACATTGACGTTCAACAGCACCCCCTCCGGCAGTCCACCGGCCAGCGCTTTTTGCGCCACGCGCCGGGCAACACGGGCCGCCGTGCTGTAATCGAGCGGGTCGAGATGCTCCTCCGGCGAGTTGAGCGAGACGGCAATGCCCGGCACGCCGCCGATGACCGCCTCCATGGCCGCCGTGACCGTCCCGGAATAGGTGACATCGTGGCCGATGTTCTCGTGCGGGTTGATGCCGGAGAGCACCAGGTCGATCTTTTCCTTCACCACGCCCAGCAAGGCCAGCGCCACGCTGTCGGACGGGGCGCCGTCGGTGGTCAGGGCGGGGGAGCCGTCCGACAGGGTCACCTGGCGGGCGCGCAGCGGGCGGTCCATCGTCTTGACATGTCCGGAGGCGCTCCAGTTGCGGTCCGGCGCGAACACGGTCACCGTCCCAAGGTCGCGCACCGCCTGCGCCAGAGCCAGCAGGCCGGGCGCCTGGACCCCGTCGTCGTTCGTTACCAGGATGTGCATGTTGCCTCTCGATAGGAAGTTTAGCCGGATTATATCGCGCCTGGCGCGCCGTTATAATCAGTTCAATCCAATGGAGGCTGATATGAACCGCATCCTGCACACCATTTCCATACTGACCCTGGCCGGCCTGCTGGTCTCCTGTGCACCGGCAGGTGATGCAACCCCGGCGGTCCCCCCCGAGTCGGCCGCAACGCCGCCGGCCGCAGCCACACCGGTCGAAGCGGCGACCGCCACGGCCACCAGCGCCCCGCCCTCCTACCCGGAACGGGACGACCCGGCGGGGATGACCGTCGTCCAGGACAAGGGCACAACCCTGGCCTTCTATGATTTACGAGGCGGCCTGCTCGGTTCACGCGCCCTCCCGCCCACCGGCGGCTCCTCCAGCCGTCTCCACATTTCCGGGACGGCGGCGGACGGTGTGGAAGCGCTGGATGTCCTGCGGTTCGTGCAGGACGGCCACGCGGTCGCTATCTTCTCCGGTCAGGCGGAGATCCTGCGGCTGGAGGGCAGCCTGAACGGGGTCGTTGGCGTTCCCGGCCAGCCGCTGGTCGCCTTCGGGCTGCTCAATCCCAGCGCGGATGGCGGTCAACTGGTCTCGCAGATCTATCTTGGCACACCGCAGACGCTGGCCGGGGCGCAACCGGTATTCGAGCACACCGGCTCGTTCGGCGGGGCGTTCGGTCCGCTGCGGATCGAGATCGAAGCCGGGCAGCCGGTGGGCATCTGGTATACCCTGCGGGCGTATGGCATCGGCGGCCACATCATCTACGACCCGACCAACGGCCTGTATTTCCTCGACCTGGCGACCGGGCTGGGGGTCGAATTCACCATCCCCGACAGCGACATCCACCAGGCGGCGTTCTCGCCGGATGGCTCCTGGCTCTCGTACGTGTCGATGGGCAGCATCGAATTCTTCAACCTGCAGGACGGCTCGACCTTCTCCATCCCGCAACTGCCGGAAAGCGATCGCGGCGGCGGGGATGTGACCATCGCGCCCGGTAACCAGTATGTCGCCTGGAAGGAGGCGCACGGCTCATTCCTTGCCGCCGACGGCGAGCCGGATTATTACGCCCTCTTGCGGGTAGGAGTCATCGACCAGGGGCCGGTGCACGACTTTGCCGAGGCTTTCTTCGAGCAGGCGGCTGGATATGTGGTCAACGATATGTCGCCCGTTGCCTGGCTGGACGACCAGACCCTGCTGGTCAGCCTGTCCAATGAGTACGGGGCGCGCCAGTTGTGGATGCTCGACCTGTCCGGTCCGACCCCGCGCCTGTTGGCCGACGGGGACCTCGCCGGGTTCATATATCCCTGAGCCACCTTGGAACAGGGCGCAGGCTGCCCGCTGTCCCCGGGCAGCCTTTGCGCGCCTGCCAATGGTAGAATCACGCCCGAATATCATGTGCGCCAGACTGCTGATCGCTTCGTTGATCGTATCCATTTGCTGCGGGTGTGTCGCGCCGGCGGCTTCCATACAGCCGGCTTCGCCCAGCCCCACGCCGCCTCCCACGCTCCTGCCGACCGGGACCCTCCCGTCCGCCTCCGGGACACCGCTCCCGCCGACCCGGACGCCCCGGCCTGCCACGCCGGTGATCGAGACCTGGAGCGGCCTGCCGGTGTTCGTGGAATCGCAGCCCGGGGCGCGCTTCAGCCTCGAGTTCGACTCCAACCGCTGGGGGCGGGTGGCGGACACCTTCGGTTTCCCGGCCCTCGCTCATCGCCACCTCCCATCCTGCCAATTTGGGACGCTGGTCGGGCGCGGCCTGCCAGCGGGCGCGAGCGCCACCCAATCCTTCCGCAACCTGGGCGGGATCCGTTTCGAGGTCATCCGGGTCAGCGAGGGAGGCGCGCTGCGTTATGTCAACTACATCGGCGGGGACGGCGTCATCCTGGCCGGTTTCAGGGTCTCCTTCGGTGAACAGGTGGAACCCTGCATCGGAGAGGCAGAGACCATCCTCTCCACCCTGCGTTCGAACCCCGCTGTGCCCTGAGGCAACCATGAACCGATCTGCCTGGAAACGCCTTTCGATTTTCCTGGTCGCCGGGCTGCTGCTGGCGGCGTTCTGGCCGCCCATGCGCCTGGCGTCTGCCCGGCCGGCGGCGCTGGTGCAGCCGTTCCTCTTCCCGCCGTATCCCGGCCCTGCCAGCCTCGAAGGGCTTTTCGACCATGCCGGCCCGTTCCAGCCGGCCTCCGACCGGCGGTTGGTCGTCTTCACTGGCGACGAGGCGGCGGCGGACTGTCCGTCCCCGCTCCCGGCGGGATACACCCCGCCGCCGCTGGCAGGGCAATGCGACGGCGGTTCCGGCATCTACTGGAGCGCGGGCGCCGGGGACTGGCTGGCATCCGATGGGCATAGCGGGGTCGATTTTGGTATTTTCTACCGCCCGGTCTACGCCGCCGCCGCCAGCGACCAGGCGCTGGCCGCCGGTTGGGATGACCCGCAGGACCACCGCGCCGGGCTGGGACTATCCATCACCCTGCGCCACGCCAACGGCTACCGGACCACCTACGGCCACTTGAGCGCCGTTTTCGTGCAGGCCTGCGACGCGCCCGGCTGCGCCGCCTTGAAGGCCGGGGATGTGATCGGATTCAGCGGCAACAGCGGCAACTCGGCCGCCCCGCACCTGCATTTCGAAGTCACCGCCCCCGGCGGGCAGGCGGTCGATCCCTACGGCTGGAGCGGGGAATTTACCGATCCCTGGCCGTTCAACCCGGGACACCCGCTCTGGGCGGCTTATCCCGCCGTCCTTCCTTATGGCGGAGGGCAGGTGCGGCTGGCGCCTTCCGGGGACGAACTGGCCTACCCGGCACAGGGCGGTGAAGGGCTGGTGGTGGATGACGACAGCGCCGGTTTCAGCGAGTCCCCGCCCGGCTGCTGGATGGACATCCCCACCGAAGCCGGGCAAAGCCAGGGCGGCGGGATGCGCTTCACCCGCCCGGTTTCGAGCGGACTTGCCACCTGTTCGGCGCGCTGGGACTTCCCGGCCGGGGAGCCGCCGGGCGTCTATGCCGTCTACCTGCGCATCCCGGCGCGCCATGCCAGCAGCGACTCAGCCGGCTACACCGTCGCCCATGACGGGGAGGCCGCCCTGCTCATCGTCAGCCAGGCAGCCTTCCAGGATTCACCCTTCCTGCCGGGCGGCTGGCTCTACATCGGGGAATTTGTTTTTTCGGGGGATGGGGGGGAGTACATCTCCCTCTCGAACCTGACGCAGGACCCGCCCGCCGCAGTCCGCTCGCTCGAACTGGGGGCGGACGCGGTGCGCTTCGTCTTCGTGGCGACGCTCCAGCCGGAGGCCGCGCCCGGGCCGTGAATCCCAGGCCGGGGGGCGGGACGGTCCGCCGTCCTCCCGACACCGGCGGGGCATTCCCCCAGGATGATGATCCCCGGTCCGCCAACCGGGCTTCCGTTTCGAACGGGGGCTAGAGGTCCACCCTGCGCTGCACCACCCGGTGGTGCTCGGCCTGGATGACGGCGATCACCGTGTCCACCGTCTCGTCCAGGTGGCAGTCGCTGTTGATGACCACGTAGTCGAACTCGTCGATCCGTTTCAATTCCTGGCGGGCGGTGGCGATGCGCAACTTCAGCCCCTCCGGGGTTTCGGTCTTGCGCCCCATCAGGCGTTCCACCAGTTCGCTCTCGTTGCGGGTGGTCAGGAAGATGAGCAGGGCTTCGGGCGCTAGTTTGCGGATGCTGGACGCGCCCTGGACATCGACCCGCATCACCACGTCCTTGCCGGAGGCCAGCGCCTCGCGCACCTGCTGTTTCGGGATGCCCTTGTAGTCGTTATAGACGATGGCATATTCCAGCAGTTCGTTGCCCTCGACCAGGCTGGCAAATTCATCATGGGTGACGAAGAAGTAGTCCTGGCCGTGGATTTCGTTGGTGCGCCGCTCGCGGGTGGTGGCGGTGACCACGAAGTGGAACGGCAGGCCGCGTTCCTTCATGCGCTGCAGCACCGTATCCTTGCCCACCCCGGATGGTCCGGAGATGACGATCAACAAGGGCTGCGGTTTATGGAATTCGAAATCGGGGTCGGAAGTCATGTCCCTATTTTACCCGATGCCGGGAGCGGTTATAATTTCGCCATGCCATCCTACGACTATACCTGCCTCGAATGCCGCCAGCGCTTCGACATCTTCCTGACCTATGCCGAATACGGGACGCGCCCCGTGGCCTGTTCCCATTGCGGCAGCCGCAACGTCCGCCGCCGCCTGAACCGCGTCCGCCTGGCGAAATCGGAGGACAGCCGGATCGAATCGCTGGCCGGGGATTTCTCCGGTCCCTCCGCCCTGGCGGGGCTGGAGAACGACCCACGGGCGATGGGACGCATGATGCGCAAAATGGGGAACGAACTGGGCGAGGAGATGCCGCCCGAGTTCGGCGAGGTGGTGGACCGGCTGGAAAAAGGCCAGAGCCCGGAGGAGATCGAGAAGGACCTGCCGGACCTGGGATTGGGGGATGAAACCGGGATGGGAGGCGAGTAGCCGGAAGCCGGCATGGACGGGGCGCTTACTCGCCGGATGGACCCACGAACACATCGAACTGGCGGCTGAAATCCAGGTCGGGGCGTTCGGGATCCTGGAATGCCACTACCTGGCGGGCTTCCATTCCCGGCCCGGCCAGCCAGATGGCTGATAATGTGTGGTGCACGAGAATGGGGTGTTCCGCGTCCAGCCACGCCAGGCGGGTCGCCACAGGGGCAGTTGGGGGGATGGCCGGCAGTTCGCTGGTGTTCTCGTTGAACAACGACCGCCGGACGAAACGGCCTTGCAGATCCCGGTAGACAAAACTGGCCGAGTCGGGACCCCAGCCCAGGAAGGTAACCCCGCCGTAGTCCGGCCGGACTGCTGAATAATAAACCTTATCTTCTGAACCGTCCCGGCTGGCGATGTGCAGTTCCAGCGGGCTGTCCACGAAGGTCCCCTGCTCGAGGAAATACGCATAATGGGACAGGTCGGGCGGGAAGACCAGCCCGCTGGCAGGCGCCTGGAATTCCAGGGCGGACGAGCCGTCCACGGCGACGCGCCAGATGCTTCCGCCTTCTTCGGTCCGCAACTCGGCCAGGAGGGACTGCGAATCGTCCGCCCACCAGAGGGCCGGGAAGTACGGGGTCAGCCCTTCCCGATATTCCGGGTACTCCAGCGCCACCTGTCTCCCGCTGCCGTCAGGCTTCATCAACAGGGTCCGTTCCGGCGAGACAACCGCCAGCCATTCCCCGTCGGGGGAGGGATGTGCCAGGCCGCCCGCGCCGGGAGGAAAGATGATTTGCATCTCACCGCTGCCGGCATCGACAAGCGCCAGGTCCTGCCGGGGCGGATATCCGAGGCCGGAGCCATCCAATGTGGACAACATCAGCAGCGGCCTGCCGGGCAGCCAGGAGAATACCAGCAGGCGCTCGGGATTTTGCGGGGCGATGGATGCCATCTGCGCCGCGTCCACCAGCAGGCGCTCGTCCGTCCCATCGCTGTGGATGGCCCATAGTTCGCCATCCCGCAGGAAAGCGATCTGCCCTCCGTCGCTCGAAAACGTCAGGCGCGATGATGGGCTGGCCCGGGTCAGGGCCTGCGGGAGGCCGTTTTCCCAGACCCACAGTTTACCCTGGTCAGTGTATGCAATTTTCAACGGGGGATAAACCGGCGACGGTGCGGGCGATGGTGTGGGCGAAAGTGTAGCGGGCGCAGCGACTGCCGGGCCGGTCTCTGTGACGGAAATGCCAGCCGGGGTCGGCGGCTGGCAGGCAGACAACAGGAGCGCCAGCAGGAGGCCAAGCCATAAAGGCTTCTTTACAAGAGGGACGGTTTCCATGAGAAAGAAGGATGGCGAAGCGGTGGCGCGATTGAGCGGGGGGAGGATGGCTGATGTGGGATGGGATGTGGGAGAGGCGTGAGAGGTCTGTAAACCAAACGGCGCCCAGGCCTGTTCTTCGGCAAGGCGGATCACTTCTCTGACAGCGCTCCGGTGGTGTATTTGTGCAGGATGCTGGAGATCAATGTCTGGTAGGGGAGGCCTTCCCGGAGGGCGCGCTTTTGCAGGCTCAGCAGGTCTTTTTCGGAGATGCGGATGTTGACCCGCCTGTCCTTGCGGAATGCTGCGCGGGCATAGGCGCCGTAGCGCGCCTTCTCTTCCGCGATCTTTCTGGCCGCGGCCCACTCATCCGCCTCGTAGGAGGCGAGCAGTTCCAGTTCCTCCTGGTCGAATTTGATCCCGGTCATTTCAGTTTCCTTTCAGGTACTTGCGCGTCGCTTTACGGCTGGGGATGATGGTCTTCAGGGAGATTTCCTCTTCGCTTTCGATAAAAGGTACGAGATACACATACTCATCAGCGAGGACGACAAAAATACGCTGGCCTTTGTACTTTTCCTGGTTGGGATGTTCCAGAACATCCAGCAAGCCGCCCGCACCGATGGAAAGGACAACGTCATCGAAAGAAAACTGTCTTTCCTGCTTGAGACCCTCGTTTTTCTCTTCGTTCCAGGAAAAGCGTTTCATGCGCCGATTGTAATCGAATGTGTGCCTATTGGCAACAGGTTGTCTTTGTTGCTGAAGTAGAGTCGATTTCTCGACGAGATCGAGCAGGAGTTGCCGGATTTGGGGGGAGGGTCGGCTGGGAATTATGTGGCGGCGTTGGGCATACCCGTCCTGGGTGGCCCTGACCCCATCGGGGAATACCATCAATTCGAAAAGGAATACGGGCACACGGCAAGTCTGGCTGAGCGCAGCCGGCTCCTGGCGCTCCTGATGCGCGATTGGATGAAATAGAAAGCGCCCATTTTTCTCGTTCCGACGCTCTGCGTCGGAATGCCCCGCTGGCGCTCCGCGCCTGAAGCGGGACGCGGAGCATCGTCACCAGGAAATAGGGACGGCTCCCACGCCGTCCCGCCGGGGCATGGGGCCCAGCTAAATTATCGGACAGTCATTGAGATGGCATACAGGGAGAGTTTACAGTTTTGGGATATGTTCCAGAAGGAGTGATCCCAATTCTTTTTGTACTTCCTCCCATTTGCGTCCCGCGTCCACCAGTACCCACCTCCCCGGCTCCTGCTTGACCATCTCCAGGTATCCGTTCCGCACCCGCTGGTGGAATTCCACCGTGTAGGCATCCAGCCGGTTCCACTCGTCGGCTTTCTTTTTACGCTTCAGGCCGGTCTCCACATCCACATCCAGCAATATCGTCAGGTTGGGGACCAGGCTGCCGGTAGCATACTTGATCAGGGCGCGCACCTGCTCCAGGTCCTGCTGGTGGCCGTAACCCTGGTAGGCCAGGGTGGAATCGGCGTAACGGTCAGACAGCACGATCTCGCCCAGCGCCAGCCGCGGGCGGATGACCTGCTCCACGAACTGCGCCCGCGCCGCCTGGTAGAGCAGGGTCTCGGTGCGGGCGTGCATCTCGGTGTTCTTCAGGCTGTGCAGCACCTCGCGGATCTGCTCGCCGATGGACGTGCCGCCCGGTTCGCGGGTCGGGAAAACAGTGTACCCCTTCTCGCGCAGGAATTCCACGAGAGAGGGGATGTGGCTGGTCTTGCCGGAGCCTTCGGGGCCTTCGAAGGTAATGAACATCGGTGTGATTATTCCATCAACGGATGCAATCGGAGATGACGATGGACGGTTGACCGTGGTCTGCCGTCCATCGTCCGCGGTCTATTCCCTAAAGATCCTCACGTGCCTCCTCGGCTCCTTGCCGTAGGAGTGCGAGACCAGTTCCGACTGGCGCGCCATCTCATGCTGCACCCGGCGCACGGCGGCCACCGCCGGCGGCAGGTCCACCCAGCGCTCGCCGTTCAACACGGCCGAGATGGCGGCCTGGGTCTGGTTCTTGATCGTATCCAGTTCGCCCGGCTGGGGCTGGATCTCGGACAGGTTGAACAGGTCGCTCAGGAACTGCTCGATCTGGCTGACGGTGTTGGCGCGCAGGACGTAGATCGGCATACCGCGGTGCTCGGCGTCCACCACCGTCTGCTGGCGGTCGCGGTAGTACGAGCGCAGGGTCACCAGCACATTGGCCTGTCCCACGTCCTTCACCACGATCGCCGGAACGCCCAGCCGCTTGGCGGATTGCACCAGGCGGTTCTGCGCCACTCCATACGGATAGATGCGGACGGTCTGCATCGGGGTGCGCACTACTTCCCGGGGCGGGGAGGCCACTGCTGGCGCGGGAACGGGGACGGGTTCCCGGCCTGGGCGGCGGGGACCGTTCACCGGTCCGTTCTCGATCCGGAACCCGGCTTCGGGGCGGGTGGTCGGGAGCGGGGCGGCTTTCTCGATCTGGACCCGTCCCTCGGCGTCGCGGCTGCGGATCTCCGGCGGCAACGGGTAGCCGCGCAGGAGCGAATCCACCGATTGGGAAATATCCATATGCACGGCCAGCCGGTCGCGCTGCTGGATCTCGACCAGCACGTCGAAGGTGGGCGGGGCGCGGCGTTCGAGCACCGTCTTCTGCGTGCCGCGCCGACGGGCTTCCTCGTCCGATAGGGTCACGGCCTCGATCCCGCCGACCAGGTCGGAGAGGGTCGGGTTGAGCAGCAGGTTGTCGAGCGTATTGCCGTGCGCCGTGCCGATCAACTGCACGCCGCGCTCGGCAATGGTGCGGGCGGCGGCGGCTTCCAGTTCGCGCCCGATCTCGTCGATGACGATCACTTCGGGGTTGTGGTTCTCGACCGCTTCGATCATCACCTCGTGCTGGAGCATCGGTTCGCGTACCTGCATCCGGCGCGCCTTGCCCACGGCGGGGTGCGGCACGTCGCCGTCGCCGCCGATCTCGTTGGAGGTATCCACGATGATCACCCGGCGCGCTTCGGCCAGCATCCGGGCGGCCTCGCGCAGCAGGGTGGTCTTGCCGACCGCCGGGCGTCCCAGGATGAGCAGCGATTTGCCGGATTCGATGATGTCCTGGATGATGTCCACCGTGCCGTAGACGGCGCGCCCGACGCGGCAGGTCAGTCCAACGATATGCGTCCGCCGGTTGCGGATGGCCGAGATGCGGTGCAGGGTGCGTTCGAGGCCGGCGCGGTTGTCGGCGTCAACTTCGCCGATGCGCTCGACAACGTAGTCGATATCGACGCGCGCCACTTCCTTCTGGCTGAGGACGATCTCGCGTTCCACGAAACGGGCAGTCGGCACCCGCCCCAGGTCGAGGATGATCTCGAGCAGGTTGTCGCTGTCATTGGCCTTGACCACCGCCTTGGCGATCTCCGGCGGGAGGACGTTCAGCAGGGCTTCCAGGTCGTCTGTAATTCGTAGTTGGGTCATGTTCTGGTATTTCTTCGAGGTTTCTTATTCGAGGCTTTCGATATCCGCCAAATCCTGATGCCGACCGACTGCCTTCTTGTTGAGGATCAAATTCCCCAAGTCAATGAAGTTGACCTGGGTACCGTCAACCTCCGCCTGGACGCGGGCGGTGTAGCAGGTATCGAAGTCCACGCCAGGTGTGGATGTGATTATGTCAATGCGGTTGGGGGGATAACCTAACTGGATAATCTGATCTGGCGTGGTGAAATCTGATTCCTTGAGTCCCAGCGAGGCAAAACCGAACTGCTCCAATGCCTTAATGATGTTGGCCGCGTTTTCAGCATCCATGGCAACCCAAACATCCATATCTTTGGTGTAGCGGGGATGGCCGTGAAACGCAACCGCGAAGCCGCCGATAACCAGATACCGGACGCCGTTATCGTTTAACGATTGAATAAACTCTTTGAAATCTTGGTTCAGCACCATATCTCCAGCGGTGATATTCCCGGCGTATCTCTTCCAGCGCGGCGAGGCGCACCGCGGGCGGCTGCGTCTGCCAGTATTTCAGGTCGAACGACCTGTCCAGCTCCTGGATCTTACCTTTGCGGACGAAGGCTTTTCTTTCCATGCCGGTATTGTATCACTTCTCACTTTCGACCCGGCTGGCCGGCGCGGCCGGCTTGGCCTTGGCCAGCGCCTTCTCCATCGCCGGGACCGCCTGCGGCTCCTTGATGGCCTTTGCCAGCCGTTTGACCATCACCGCCTGGCGCGCTCCCGCCTTTGCGCCCAACTCTTCCAGGGCGGATTCCAGCCAGGCCTGGTAGGAACGGACGCAGATGTAGACCGGGCGGGCGCCCCATCCGGGCAGCGCCGCCAGTTGGGCGGGACCGCACCCGGAATCGGGCAGGACAAGCGGCTGGAGCCAGACGCCGAGCGCCCCGCTTGTCACCGCCATGTAGGCCTGCAACTCGCCCTGGGTCGATTGGTGTGACCCGGCGGGCAGGCGGCAGACCAGCCCGGAGGCCTGTTTCGGCAGGTTCTCGATGGGCTGGAGCAAGGCCGGGACGATCTGCCCGCGCAGCGATTGGACTGCCGCCCAATCGCCGTCCACGGAGTCGCGCCAGGCCTGCCCCGCCGGGCGGGGAACCGCCCGGGGCAATTGCCACACCCGCTGCCAGGCATAAATGGCAAAACCCGCCTGGCGCAGGGACTTGAATACCGGCGACTCCTCCTCCACCTCGGCGATGATGTGCAACGCCCCCCACTCCCCGGCCTGGGACGAGAGATGTTCGAGCAAGGGGAGCGTCTGGCCGTCCAGGCTGGCGGCCGGGGCGAGGAAGGTCAGGCGCGCCAGAGCGTTGTCCCCGCCCAGGACGACCTGTCCCATCAGGGAATCGCCGTTGGCAGCCGCAACCGCGGTGTATATATTCCGGCGCGGGTCGAGGTAGGCGAGCAGGGCCGCCGCGCCGAGTGGGTTGCCGCGCGTCAGGAGACGGGCGCTGTCGAGGCAGAGCACATCATGGCGGTAGCGTGAGAGGAAGGGCAGGTCGAGCAGGTCGAGGGAGCGGACGGTCATGGTTTCGGGTTGGGCGGGGTTGCCCCTCCCTTACTTTGCCAACGAGAGAAAATATTCGTGGAAGCGTGTGTCCTGCGTCAGTTCCGGGTGGAAGGAGGTGGCCAGTAATTTTTCCTGCCGGGCGGCAACGATGCGTCCATCCGGCAGGGTGGATAGGATGCGCGCCTCCCCGCTCACCGCCTCGATGATCGGGGCGCGGATGAAGACGGCAGGGTAGGGCGCGCCTCCGCTAAGTTCGGGGATTTCGAGTTCGGCCTCGAACGATTCGACCTGCCGCCCGAATGCATTGCGTTCCACGCTGATATCCATCAGGCCGAGCAGGGGCTGGCTGCGGCGGGCGTCCTTCGAGAGGAAGATGGCCCCGGCGCAGGTACCCCAGATGGCGTATGTTTTACCGAACTCACGCAACGGCTCCAGCAGGCCAAAATCCACCGCCAGTTTTCCAATGGTGGTCGATTCACCGCCGGGGATGATCAGGCCGTCCAACCCGGCCAGGTGGTTGGGCAGGCGCACCTCAGCGGTCTGCACACCGAACCCCTTGAGCATGGCGAGGTGTTCGGCAAAATCGCCCTGGATGGCGAGGACTCCGATGTTCATAATCAGACCGTTGACCATGGACGATGGACGGTAAGCCACACGGTCTGCGGTCCATCGTCCACGGTCGGTGTTTTACCATCCCCTCCCGGCGATCTTCTCGTCTTCCGGCATCTGCGATACGTTGCGCCCGACCATCGGATCGCCGAGGTTCTTGCTGACCTCGGCCAGGATGGCAGCGTCCTGGTAATGCGTGGTGGCCTTGACGATGGCCGCGGCGCGTTTGGCGGGGTCGCCGGATTTGAAGATGCCGGAGCCGACGAACACGCCGTCCACGCCCAGTTGCATCATCAGGGCCGCGTCCGCAGGGGTGGCGATTCCGCCGGCGGCAAAGTTGACCACCGGCATGCGGCCCAGTTCCTTGGTCTCCTTGACCAGTTCGTAGGGCGCGCCGGCCTCCTTGGCGTAAGCCATCAACTCTTCGGCGGCCATGGTGGTCAGGCGGCGGATCTCGCCCAGCACGGTTCGGGCGTGGCGGACAGCCTCGACCACGTCGCCGGTGCCGGCCTCGCCCTTGGTGCGGATCATCGCCGCGCCCTCGCCGATGCGCCGCAGCGCCTCGCCCAGGTTCCGGCATCCGCAGACGAACGGGACCTTGAAGTTGTGCTTCAGGATGTGATGCTCCTCATCGGCGGGGGTGAGAACTTCGGACTCGTCAATGTAATCCACGCCAAGCGCCTCCAAAATCTGCGCTTCCACGAAATGCCCGATGCGGCACTTGGCCATGACCGGGATGGAGACCGAATCCATGATCTTGAGGATCAGTTCCGGGTCCGACATGCGCGCCACGCCGCCCTGGGCGCGGATGTCGGCCGGGACGCGTTCCAGCGCCATGACGGCGCAGGCGCCGGCCTCTTCCGCAATTTTGGCGTGTTCGGCGGTCACCACGTCCATGATGACGCCGCCTTTGAGCATCTGCGCCAGGCCTTTTTTCACGGCAATTGTACCGGTTTGCTGTTCCATAGGAAACTCCTTCTGTTGATTTGCAGGCGTATTCTACCACGCCCGTCGGGCAGGCTATGGGCTTGACAAAACCAGAATTATGTATACAATTAGTACAATTATACAATCAAACAAAACGCAATATATGAACCTATGAACCTTGAACTCGACTTCCGCTCCGGTATCCCCATCTACCTCCAGGTCGTTGACAGGATCAAGGAGATGATCGCCGACGGACGGCTCAAACCTGGAGGCCAGTTGCCCACCGTCCGCGCCCTGGCGGCCGACCTGCGCGTCAACTTCAACACCGTCGCCCGCGCCTACCGCATCCTGGACGAGGCCGGCGTCATCTCCACCCAGCAGGGACGCGGCACCTATATCCTGGATGAGCCTCCGCCCGAAACATCGGAGGCGATGCGCCGCACGGCTTTCGAGACCCTCACGGACCGTTACCTGGCCGACGCTCTCCGGCTTGGCATCCCGCTCAAGGAGATTCCGGAGATCATCCTCCGCCATTCGAATTTGAAGAAAAAAGGAGATTCATGATGTCGACAAAACAATCTGTTTCACTGGTGGGCTTGCTGCTCGTCGTAGCCCTCCTGGCAACCGGGTGCGGTCCGGCCAGCCCGGCCGCCCTGACCGATGTGGAGGTGTTGGAAGTCGCCAGGAATGTGCTGGCCGCCATCGATGCCGGTGATTACCCGGCCTTCACCCGCGACTTCAGCGCCGAGATGCTGGCGGCTTTTACCGAAAGCCAGTTCACGGAGTTGGGCGACCTGCTCCATTCGACCAGCGGGAACTTCGTTGCATCCGGCGAGGCCAGTCTTTCGAACAAGCAGGGCTACGCCATCTACCGCATCATCTGCGCCTACGAATTGGAAGATGTGGTGGTGACGATCGTTTTCAAGATCGATGGGACGCAGGTCGAAGGTCTGTTCTTCGACTCGCCCAACCTGCGCGCCGCCTCGGAATAACGGTAAGCGAAAGGAGAATGCCATGCCCACCCCTGCTGTCTCGAAAACCGCAACCCCAACCAAACCGGCGCAAGACCCCCACATCCCGGGGATTGCCGGCACCCTGTTCCTGGTCCTCCTCCTCGCCAGCGCCATCGGCGGAATATTACTCGTGGATGTGGCGGGAGATTATTGGGTCGTGGCCTGGATCTTCGGCTGGCTGCTGGTCGGATTGTACTTCCTGTTCGGCCTGAAAGTGGCCTCCCAGTGGGAGAAAGCCGTCGTCCTGCGCCTGGGGCGTTTCAGGAAACTGGCCGGACCGGGAGCCTTCTGGATCATCCCCATCATCGACAACATCCCGAACTGGATCGACCACCGCGTGATGGTCACGCCCTTCTCGGCCGAGAAGACGCTCACTAAGGATACCGTCCCCGTGGACGTGGACGCGGTCCTTTTCTGGGTCGTCTGGGACGCGGAGAAGGCCGCCCTCGAAGTGGCCGACTACCGCGCCGCCATCGCCTGGGCCGCCCAGACCGCCCTGCGTGAAGTCATCGGTCAGAGCATGCTGGCCGATATCCTGGTCGGCCGCGCCAGGATGGATGCCGACCTACAGAAGATCATCGACGAGCGCACCACGCCCTGGGGCATCACCGTCCAGTCGGTCGAGATCCGTGACGTGGTCATCCCGCCCGACCTGGAAGACGCCATGTCGCGCCAGGCGCAGGCCGAACGCGAGCGCCAGGCGCGCGTCATCCTGGGCGAATCCGAAAAACAGATTGCCGACTCGTTTGCCGAAGCGTCGAAGGCCTACATCAACAATCCCACCGCCCTGCACCTGCGCGCCATGAACATGCTTTTCGAGGGGCTGAAGGAAAAGGGAGCGCTGGTCATCGTCCCCTCCAGCGCGGTGGATACGATGAACCTCGGCGGCATCAGCGGCATCGTTTCGATGGCGCAGCAGAACACGCCGAAAGGAAAGTAGCAACTTGTGGAGCGAGATACTATCTCGCTCCACATGCTGCGATAAAGGAGAAAACATGTCCACTCGCATAACACTCACCATTTCTCTCATCCTGATCCTTGCGGCTTCCCTTGCCGGCCTCTTGCTCTGGGACCGCCTGCCCGACCTCGTGGCTTCCCACTGGAACGAGCACAACCAGGTGGACGGCTACATGTCCAAATTCTGGGGCGTCTTCCTGATGCCGCTCGTCACGATCGGGATGCTTGCGCTCTTCCTGGTCATCCCGTCCATTGACCCGCTCAAGGCCAACATTGCCCAATTCCGCGAGGCCTTCAACCTGTTCATCGCGCTGATCATCGCGTTCATGGTTTACATCCATGCGCTGACGCTGGCATGGAACCTGGGATTTCAGGACTTCGAGATGGGCAGGGCTATGCTCCCGGCCATGGGACTGCTGTTCCTCTTCATCGGCTATCTGCTCCGCAAGGCGAAACGAAACTGGTTCATCGGCATCCGCACGCCCTGGACCTTGAGCAGCGACCGCGTCTGGGACCAAACCCACCGCCTCGGCTCGATCCTGTTCCTCGCCTGCGGCCTCCTGACCATCGCCAGCGGTTTCTTCGGCGGGAGCATCGCCTTCTGGCTGCTCCTCGCGCCGTTGCTCGGTTCGGTCGTTTTCCTCGTGGCCTATTCGTACGTGCTGTACCGCCGCGAAACACGCCCATAAGTTTCACGTGGAACAGCCGCTGTAGAGGCCGTGGCTGGAAATAGCGCCCTCTTCCCGCCCGATTTTTGGAGGTAAGAATGTCAGAACTCAATCAATGGGAATACCGGGTAAAAACCTTTGGATCGTTCTTCAAAGGCGTTAAAGACGCTGACCTGGAGGCCGAACTCGACCAGTGGGGCGAAGAAGGCTGGGAGGTCGTTGCCTACCGCATGATCGAGAACAGCAACCAGGGACAGGTGATCGCCAAACGTCCGCTCGACCGCACCGCCCGCCGCTGGCGCTCGATGCCGTAATCCATTCGTCTTACCGAACAGGAGCCGCCCATGAATGCTTCCGAACTCACGCAATACATTCCCTTCCTCATCCCGGTCGTGATCATCCAACTGGGTCTGGTGATCGCCGCCCTCTTGGACCTCATCCGCCGAGAGCGCACGCGCGGCCCCAAGTGGGCCTGGGCGCTGGTCATCGTGCTGGTCAACTTCATCGGGCCCATCCTCTACTTCGTCGTCGGAAGGAAGGACGAATGATCCGGGTCGAAAATCTTCACAAACACTACGGCGTTGTCCGCGCCCTCGACGGACTGGACATGACCGTGGAGGAGGGGACGATCTACGGCTTCCTCGGACCGAACGGCGCCGGCAAGACGACAACCCTGCGCATCCTGGCCGGGCTGGCGCGTCCCGCCTCGGGACGGGCAAGCGTGGCGGGCGTGGACCTGGCCGCGGACGGCCGCGCCCTCTCCCGCCGCCTCGGATACCTGCCCGAGGAGCCGGCTTTCTATCCCTGGATGACGCCGCGCGAATTCCTCGACTACCTTGGCCGGCTGCACGGACTTTCCGCCGCCGAACGCGCTGCGCAGATCCGCGAACTGCTCGAACTGGTTCACCTCGCGGAAGCGGCGAAGCGCCGCATCGGCGGGTTCTCGCGTGGGATGCGCCAGCGGCTGGGGCTGGCCGCCGCCCTCGTTCACAACCCGGAGGCTCTGCTGCTGGACGAGCCCGTCAGCGCCCTCGACCCAATCGGGCGCAAGGAGATGCTCGAAACGATCGAAAACCTGCGCGGCCAGTGTACCGTGCTGATGTCCAGCCACATCCTGGCAGACGTGGAACGCGTCTGCAACGCCGTCGGGATTATCGCCAGGGGCCGGATGGTCGTCCAGGCGCGGCGCGAGGCGCTGTTGGAGCGGTACGCGCAGCCGGTCTTCACGGCCGAGACCGCAGATGCCGCCTCGGCCCAGCGTTGGGCAGGCCGGCTCCAGGTCCAGCCGTGGGCCGCCGCCGTCAGCGTTGAGGGGGAGAGGGTGCGCGTTACCGTCAACGAAATCGCCCGCGCCCGGCGCGAGATCCTGCCGTCCGCCGTCGCGGCAGAAATCGTGCTGCGGCGGTTTGAAGAGATGCGTCCCTCGCTGGAGGATGTGTTCCTGCAATTGACCGGGAAGGAGGCGGCGCAATGAACTTCTTCGTGGTCCTTCGCAAGGAATTGACCGAGCAGTGGTGGACGAAGCGCCTGTTGATCGTGGCGGCGGCGCTGGCAGCCTTCGGCCTGGCCTCGCCGCTCTTGGCAAAGTTCACGCCGGAACTGCTCAAATCGGTCCCCGACCTGCCCGCCGGCCTGGCCGACCTGATCCCCGCGCCGACCCTGGCCGACGCGGTGGCGCAGTACGTGAAGAACATGAGCCAGTTCGGGATTTTGTTGGCGGCGCTGATGAGCATGGGCGCGGTGGCGCAGGAGAAGGAACGCGGCACGGCGGCGATGATACTGGCGCGGCCGGTGGCGCGGCTGGAATTCCTGCTTGCCAAGTTCGCCGCGCTGGCGCTGACCTTCACGGCCAGCCTGGCGCTGGGCGCCCTCGGTTGCTGGTATTACACCCTGTTGTTGTTCGAACCGCTGGCGTGGGGACCGTTCCTGGCGCTGAACGGGTTAATGCTGGTTGCCTTCCTCGTCTACGTTGCCGTGACACTGCTGTGCAGCACGCTGGCGCGGACGCAGGCCGCCGCGGCCGGGCTGGCCTTTGCCGGGCTGCTGCTGGTGGCGGGTGTCGGCTCGCTGCCGCGCCTCGAGGAATACTCCCCCGGGCGGCTGTTCACATGGGGGGCGGGGCTGGCGCTGGGGAACGCCGACCCGGCCTGGCCGGCGTTGTGGGTCAGCCTCGGCTCGATCTTCGCCGCGCTGGCCGCGGCCTGGCTGGTATTTCGCCGGCAGGAAGTGTAACCAGTCCCATCCTCCAGGCTGGAGCGCGAGCCGTTGCGCTCCACTTTTTTATCCGGGAACAGAACATATATTCTATCTTGATTAAGCGTCGAATCGAGGCTACACTATAGGCGCTATGGACGATCATCGAACGCAGGACCGCATCGCCGAATTGCGCCGGATGGCCGAACAACTGGCGCGGCTGGTTGAAGTCAGCATCACCCTCAACTCCACCCTCAACGTGGAGGAACTGTTGCGCTTCATCATCCGCACCGCCCTCGAATTGCTGGAGTGCGAGGCGGTATCCATTCTGCTGCACGATGAGAAGAGCGGGCGTCTGTTCTTCGCCGATTCCGCCGGATCCGACCAGGAGAAACTCTCGAAACTCTCCATCCCACTCGAAGGCAGCATCGCCGGGACCATCTTCCGCGAGAACCGCCCCATCATCCTGAACGATGTCATGAGCGACCCGCGCCATTATGTGCAGGTGTCGAAATACATCAACTTCGAGCCGCGCAACCTGCTGGGAGTCCCGATGCGCATCCGCGACCGGGTGACCGGCGTGCTGGAGGCCCTCAACAAGAAGGAGGGAGGATTCACAGAAGCCGACCAGGACATGCTGGCGGTGATCGCCTCCCAGGCGGCAGTCGCCATCCACAACGCCCACCTGTTGCAGGCATTACAGGTCGCTTACGATGACCTGAATGAAGCCGACAAGTTGAAGACGAATTTCCTGGCGCTGGCCTCCCACGAACTGCGGACCCCGCTCGGCATCATCATCGGTTATGCCTCCTTCCTGCAGGATGAATCCCACGGGGAGTTGTCCGAACATGCCGAGCATGTGTTGAACGCCGCCATGCAGATGCGCTCCCTGGTGGACGCCATGACCAACCTCAACATGCTGCGCGCCAAGGGACTGGTCCTGCGGACGCTGGTGATGCCCATCCAGAAGGTGTTGCGTTCGGCCTGCGACGAGATCCGTCCCCTGGCGGAAGCCAAGAACCAGGAGTTGTTGATCGTCCTGCCGGAGAAATCCATCCCGGTCCAGGCCGACCCGGAGCGGCTGGCGACCGTCTTCAGCAACCTGTTGAACAACGCCATCCGCTTCACCCCCGAGGGCGGACGGATCATGGTCGGCGCCCAGGAGCAGTTGGGCAATGTCCTGGTCTGGGTGGAGGATAACGGGATCGGCATCCCGCCCGGCGAGTTGAAGCGCATTTTCCAGCCCTTCCACCAGGCCGAGCCGCACATGACCCGCCGCCACGGCGGGCTTGGCATCGGGCTGGCCATCGCCCAGGGACTGGCCGAGGCGCACGGGGGCAAGATGTGGGCCGAGAGTGAGGGGCAGGGCAAGGGCGCCTGCTTCAAAGTCTCCCTGCCGCTGGCGAAGACGGAGTGAAAGAAAAATAGAGACCTTCGGTCAAAACCCGGCGGGGTCGGAGACCCTCGCCGGACGAGAGCGGGATTCACTTATGTGACCAGGATTGGGCGGGTCAGGAGACATCGCCATAGCAAGTTTTGCTCATGCACTTGGTTAGCCATCTCTATCGGTTGGTGTGAGCCGCGCCCACCCGCCCCCGCGAGCAAGACCCGGTAGTTTAAAGACAAGGGTGGGCGTCGGCTCCACACGATGTTGGGCGGCCGGGGGCGGTATTAGCGACTCCGCATAAGGAGCGGTAAGTATGCTTCATAGGTAGGAGTACTCGTAACATTCACAGTGACGATATCAAAGTTGGAAGCGCCCCAGTTTTCGACGCGGATGGATTTCAGCCCGTCGGCGGAATAAAAGGGGTAGACGGCGGAGGTCGCGCCGCTTCCGTTGGTATTGGTTGTGATGACGGCGAGGTGTTCACTCCCGGCATAGAGGTTGAGGTCAATGGGCGCGGAGGAGCGGTATTCGATCCAGACTTTGTAGTAACCCGCAACGTCCGCGTCGAAGTGGTAGGCGCGCCAGGCATTGGGTGAGATTGTGGTTGCGCCCGCGTGAGGCGATTCCCAGTCGCCCCCGATCAGGCTGAATTGCCCGCCGTCGCTGTGCATGGGCAGGACCGCGCCGTACGTGTTCGACCAGCCCTGCGCCTGCTGCGAGAGTTGGACGATGCCGTTGTATTTGGGCGTGTTCAAATTGCGGATGGTTCGCACGTGGCCGAGGCCGTTTTCCCAGGTGGCGGCCAGGGTGAAGAACATGAAGAGATGTCCGCCGTGTTCTTCGTAGAAGCGCTGGCGATCCAACATGCGTTGCGTGACCCAGGGCGCGTCCCAATCGGGGTCGGTGTCGCTGTCGAAGTACATCGCGCCTTCGTAGTTGCAGAAGTGAATGCCGTAGGCCGAGGCGTATTTGGAATCGGTGATGACCGCGCTCTGCCAGTCGGCGTCTTCGGCGACGGGTTTTTTGTGATAATACAGCGCGCCGCCTCCGCACCACAAGTAGTAGTCGACCGGGTGCGGGTTGGCGTAGCCCCACTTGCTCGCGCCGTAATATTTTTGGATGAAGTCGAGTTGCTGGGAAGCAGTGGCCTGGCCGTTGTCCATCTGCCATGCCAGCACGGGACGGATGCGCGTCATCATTTGCGCGTCGCCGAAGGCGGCGCGGAACTGGTCGCTGATCTCGACGATGCGCTTGCCGACGCGCCGCCATGCCCAATACCACTCGTTGGTCTCGCCGTCGAAGTTGAGCGGCGAACCGCCCGCGTTGACCTCGGCCACGGCGCGCTCGTGATTGAACTGCGCCTGGTCGAATATCCCGTTCCAGACTTCGTTGCTGTATTCGATGTAGAGTTTGCGTTCGGCTTCGAGCGGGGCGAAGCCGTTGCCGCCGTTTTTGATGAGATTGATTAGGCTTGCCACGTAGGCGTCGCTGGCTTCGGCGGGGATGTTGATCCAGCCGTCCTTGTCCGTGACGTTGAGCAGGTCAATCGCGTATTCCCAGGCGATGCCCTTGCCCTGCCAGCCGTAGCCGGGCGGGTAACTTTGCTGCGTGGCGGCGTCGGGCTGGGTGCGCTCCGACCAGTTCACGTCGTGATTCCAGTTCGTCGCGGTGAAGTCCATCAGGCGGATGACCTTGACGGGCGCGAGCGCGGCCAGGAAGGCATGGTTCCACGTCTCGCCGAAGTTGTGGCCGGGCATCATCAACTGGACGTTCTTCACGCCGCCGCTCGCGCCGGTGAAGGTGAGGTACAGCGCGTTCGAGCCGTCGAGCAAAACGTCGGCGGTGGTGGTGTTCGTCCCGGCGTCGTATTGGATGTTCGCGATGGCCGCGCCGATGGCGGTGATGGACGCGGCGCTGCCGGTGAATTTCAGGCGATACGTCTCCACCGGGCGCGTGATTCCATGCCAGACGAGGAAGCGGCAATCGGCCAGCGGCCAGCCTTTGGCGTCCTTCGCCACCGCGGTGACGCCGTCGGGCGCGGTCACTTCGCGGAAGGTCTTCATCACGTCGGCGAACATTTCCGCCGGGTCGTAATCCATGGCGCCGACGCCGGCGTTCAAGCCGAAGCGGGAGAGTTCAACTGGCTGGCTCTCCATGGGCGAAGGGGCGCTGGAAGCAAGCGTTTGCGGGGAAGTCGCACACGAGAAGGTCACAAACAAAAGAATCAATGACGCTGAAAACAAAGCAAAATGCTGCTTCATGGTTTTCTCCTTGTTGAGTGTAGTATGGAGATGGTAGGCTCGTCCATTTCCTTACAGAGTTGGGCGGGCTTAATTGCTATCGCGATACGTATGGCAGATAAACCTTGATAGCAGAGGGAAAGGCAGAAAATTCAAGAAATGCCGCCACACAGAATCCTGCTACGTTTGGATATTTTTCGCTGTTCGGGTCGAGTGTGTCGCGAACGCCGCCATCCTGATCATCGAAAGTATTGGCGATGAGCCAGTCTAATGGCTGCGTCGGAAGCGATTCCCCCAGCGCAACAGCCGCCATGGCGTAGATGGCTGCGCTCAAACTGAAACGCGGGTCGCCGGGATAACATACGAGGCTGCCGTCTGTTTGAACACAGGAAGTCAACCACTCGAACGCCGCGTGATTGCTTTGATTGTCTCCGAACACCCAGGGGAGGTATCCTTGTGGAAAGATACCATCGAAACCATCAAGCTCGGATTCAAAACTGCCATCTTCGTAGATGCCAATGGCATATCTTTCCTGTGATGTGTCGAAAAATATGACCGGTGTTTGGCTATGCAAATGAATGGCGACATCACGGTAGAGTGCGTCGTTGTAAAGTAACCAACCTGCTTGCATTCCAAGATACACGTCACTCTGGTCGGCGGCATAGCGGAACGGCCACAAATGCCACTCGCCGTCGCTGGCCCATTTTTGCCACGAACTGTAAAAGAAACCATCCGCGCTCTGATTATGGGTGAGAACAAAATCCAACGCGGCGCGGGCGTTGTCTTCATATTCCAACGCCAGCGCATTCGAGCCGCTCAACGTGGAGTGCAGATAGAGCAAATAGACAAACAGCGCGCTGGTGGCGTCCACGCCGCGCACGTCAAGGATGGCGGGGTCGTCGGGCGAGGTGGGAATGGGGGCATAGGGCGGCGTGGACGAATAGGCGTAGAACCAACTACCGCGCCACTGCGCGTCGGACATTTCTTCGCGGGCGGCCAGCCAGCGGATGCCGTTTTCCAAGCCGGACAGGTAACGTGAGTCGCCGCTTTGCCGATAGGCGGCGGCCAGACCCATCAGGGCGTATTCCATGTTGGAATCCATGTTCACGCTTTCGCCGTTGGGAACATCGGGAATCGCGCCGTCGGCGTTTTGCTG
Organism: Chloroflexota bacterium; assembly: GCA_016865985.1. Lineage (GTDB taxonomy): Bacteria > Chloroflexota > Anaerolineae > Anaerolineales > Villigracilaceae > VGNO01. Next base: position 50,757 of record VGNO01000001.1, read on the forward strand.
GTTGAGGAGGTAGTCGGCGATGAGCAAGGCATAGACGCTATATCTGCTGTTCGGAGACGTGGCAGACACGGGCTGCGTACCATTACAACCAGCCGTCAAAATGACCGTTACAAAGCAGGAGAGAAGGATGGCGAGGAGTTTTTTGACGTTTTCGTTCATGCTGAAAAATTTGATAGACGATGCTGCCGCCCAACGGTCGGGTTCAGGCGCGTTGCGGAGCGCAGCGGAGCAACGTCGGTTGCAACCCCTTGTTGGGCGGCAGTTTGCCGCACGGTGACATATTCTACTTGTCCAAGTCCGTTAATGAGAATAACCCTTCAACATTACATCACCACAAATATCAATAGGGCAAAAATCGGCAACACGCTGATGAGAAATACCAGCAGCGATTTTAACAGCGTAATACGATACAACTGAGCCAGTGCAACAACTGTAACACTCAATGACCACAGGATAGGAGCAAACATGACAACCGCCGCATAAATTCTGAACCCTGGATTCTCTACCGGACAAAAAGCGCATAGAAGTTGATGAAATGGTGGCTGACATCTGGTAAGCTTCAGCTCCTACCACAGAGCCAGGAGCGAACCATGAATGACAACCACCGACGC
>VGNO01000002.1 GCA_016865985.1 Chloroflexota bacterium
AGTTCCGGCATGGGGAAGTGGCGGGCGTTGGTGGTGACCAGGGTCAGTTTGTGGTGGATGGCGGATGCGGCGATAACCGCGTCCGCGTCGCCGATGGTCGCGCCGCGCGCCCGGTACGAACGGATGAGTTCCCCGGCCAAGTCGGCGATACGGGCAGTGATAGAAATGGTTATCACCGAATCAAGCACCGCGAGTGTTTTGCTGCGTTCATGGTCACGCATACCCCGCACAATTTCAAGTCGGCTCATTGCAGAGATATTTACATCCGCCTCGTTCATAAGTCGGCGGGTCAGTTCAAAATAACCCGGTTGACTACGCAAGTGAAGGATGAATATCCCCGAATCGAACAAATAATCAGCCATCTTTTCCCCATTCCTCGGAAAAATCGCGCGTAAATCCCTTGCGGCCTTCTTCGATCCAACGATTGACATCATCGAAAGTCGCTAACTCAGGATGATCTTCATCCTTCCAAGCGCCGTAGGATTTGTCGAGCGCTTCCAATAACTTCTTTCGGCGCAACTCGCGCGCCAACACTTCCTCCACGAAGCGCGTCCGCTCTCGGGGCGGGATGAGGCGGCGCAGTTCGTCGGCCACCGGCTTGGTCAGGTACAGGTTCAGGCGTTCGCGGATTTCAGGCATGGTGTCATCCTTTTGCACTATAAGTTTGCACTGTAATTATACACCAACCTGCCTGCCGCTGCGGATGGATTCCACCGCCGCAAATGTGGCCTTCGTCACGCCAATCAACTGCTCGTATGGAATTGGCGGCGCGCCGCCCTCGCGGATGGACCGGGCAAACGCCTCCCACTCGCCGCGCCAGCCTTTGTCCTGCGCCTTCTTGACCGTCGTCCGCCGCCCGTCGCGGATCATCTCCAGCGCGCGGAAATCATCCAGCACAGCCACCCGCCCGCCGCAGAAGACCTCGACGCGTTCCTTCGGGAAGGACTTGTCGCCGTTGGCGAGATAGTCCACCACGCCGAGCGAACCGTCCGCGAAGGTGAAAGTCATCGAGACGTTATCTTCGCGGTATTTGCCGGCATCGGGCAGGGCATGCGCGGTCACGCCGACGGGCGCGGACCCGGCGAGGAAGGCCAGGAAATCCACGAAGTGGCAGCCCTCGCCGATGATCCGTCCGCCGCCCTGGACCGGGTCCTGCCCCCAGTGATTGAGCGGGATGGTTCCGGCGTTGATGCGGTAGTGCATGTGGAGTGCTTCGGTGCGGTGCGCGAAGTGCGCGGCGAGTTTCGTTGCGAGGGGGGCAAACCTGCGGTTGAAGCCGACGGTCAACAGACCATGGACCATAGACGATTGACCATGGGTTATGGTCTGCGGTCCATCGTCCATGGTCAGCGCAGCCAGCACCTTGTCCAATCCAGCACTGTCAATTGCCAAAGGTTTTTCCACAAACACGTGTTTCCCAGCCGCCAGCGCCTTCACCACCAGATCCGCGTGCATGTCGTGACGGGTGAGGATGGCAACCGTGTTGATGTCCGGGTCGTTCAGAATTTCATCGTCGCTCGCAGTCGCGTATGCGAAGCCGAATTTCCTGGCCGCGTGCGCGGCGTGGAGTCCGCCCGCGGAGGCGATGCCAGCCAGTTCGACCCCGCCCGCTTTTTGGATGGCGGGGAGCAGGGTGGCGTTGGCGAAATTTCCGGCGCCCAAAACCCCCAACCGGACCGTGGACGATGGACGGTGGACGGTGGAAAAAACAACCTTCTCGCTTCTTCCTTCTTCCTTTTCTTCACTGTAAGTTATCAACACTCCCAGGAACGGCTGCTTCTTTTTCCCGGTGATGACTTCGTATGCTTCGGTCGCGCGTTCGATGGGGAAGCGATGACTGATTAACGGCCGAACCTGCAACTTGCCGCTTGCCAACATTCCAACGACAGCCTCGAAATTGCGACCCTCCGTCCAGCGGACGTAGCCGATGGGGTAATCGCGCCCGCTTTCTTCGTAAGATGGGTCGTAGCGTCCCGGGCCGTAGGAGCGCGAATTGACAAACGACAATTCCTTCTCATAATAAATTTTCCGCGGGAACGTCAGCCCGACCGCGCCGGTGGCGACGACCCGCCCCCGGTCGCGGGCGATGACCGCCGCCAGTTCCACCGGATCGTTGGATAGGGTATCGGCGCAGATGAGCGCCGCGTCGAAGCCGCGGCCCGAAGTGAATGCCTGCGCGGAATCCGCGGCCTGGCCGCGGGAGCAGGCCTGGAGTCCGAGAGATGAGGCGAGGGTAATCCGGTCCGGGTTTGTGTCGATGCCCAGCACGCGGCACCCGGCTGAGGCGGCGATCTGTCCGGCCAGTAATCCCAGAAGACCCATCCCGATGACCGCCACGTTCTCGCCGATCTGCGGCCTGGCAAGACGGAAACCGTGCAGGGCGATCGCGCCGAGAGTGGTGAAAGACGCCGACTCGAAATCCACTGCATCGGGCAGCGGCGTGAGCAGGGCGCGCGGGATGAGGTTGTACTCGGCGTGGACGGCGTAATTACCGCCCGCGCAGGCCACACGCTGGCCGACCTTGAATCCGTCCATCCTCTCGCCCAGCGCAATGATCGTGCCGGCCGAGGAATAGCCGAGCGCCATCGGCTGGTCGAGGCGGTTGAAAGCCGCCCGGATGGTCGGCGCGACGCCCTCGCGTTTCATCTTGTCCACCACCTGGCGGACGAGGTCGGGGCGGGAGCGGGCTTTGCCGACCAGCGACTTTTCGGCAAATTCCACCACCATGCGCTCGGTGCCGGCCGAGACGAGCGAGGCGGACACTCTCACGAGCGCCTGCCCGGCGCGCGGCGCGGGGACGGGAACGTCTTCGATGGTGGTCTTGCCGGTCTTCATGTTTTGCAGGAGTTGTTTCATTCGTCATCCATCCGGTACCTGGGGTCAGACAGAGTATACCGCAAGTGGAAAAGGATAATCCCAGCCTGGCGGTCGGTGAAATAAGCGCATTCTTGACAATGGAATATTTGTTCTATTATAATGACCGCATGTCCTTCTGGCGTCGCCTTCCGGATCTCTTCAGGCTGCGGCAAAATACCGGCGCTCACTATTGCCTGCTCGAAGAGCCCATCTACACGGACATCCTCTCCCTGGCCGAACAACAAGGACGCTCCCCGGATGAACTGGTCGCCGATATCCTGGTTGCCGGCCTGGCCCAGCAGCGCGCCACCGATGCCCTCTGGCAGCGCTGGCAATCCCTCTCGCCGCGCGAGCAGGATGTTTCCGCCCTGGCCTGCCTGGGCCATACAAACCGGCAGATCGCAGCCCGGCTGGGTATTTCAGATGAAACGGTCAAGACCCACCTGCGCAACGCCCTCTCCAAGTACAGCCTGCACGGACGTTCCGAACTTCGCCAGGCGCTCTCCTTTTTGGATTTTTCCGTCTGGGGTCGCCAGTAGCAGGCCTTGCAAGCCTGTCCCCCCTGCATCTGCCTCCCCATTAGGGGTAGCGCACTTCTCCCCCGCCAAATCCCCCGCCGGGGGATTTTTTTCCTCCGGCCGGCGGGGTATGCTGCTGGCATGGACCTTCTCTTGTTCCCTCCCCGCACCCTGACCGTTCTCAACAGCCCGGAGGCGGCCGGTGGACCGGTGGTCGAACTCATCGCCCACCTGGCTCTCCACAACCCGGTGACCATCCTGGACGGCGGGAACTGTTTCCCGGCCTACCGCCTGCTGCGCCGGCTGCGCGGCCGGACCGGGGACCCGCAGCCTGCCATGCAGCGCGTCTTCGTCCGGCGCGCCTTTACCTGCCACCAGGTGCTGGCCATGCTAGAAGGGACGCCGTCCCAACCGCAGCCGCACATCGTGCTCGATTTCCTTACAACATTCTACGATGAGCAGGTCCCGGAAAACGAAACCCGGCGCCTGTTCAATGCCTGCCTGCGCCAGCTGGAACGCCTGGCGTTGAGCGCCCCGCTGCTGGTGACCGTCACCTCGCCGCGCCTGCCGGCCCGAAGTTACCTCCTCGAACAGGTCAGCGCCCGCGCCGGCCGGCTCCACCTCCCCGGGATCCCCTCCCGGCCGGCGCTTCAACCTTCCCTGTTTTGATCGTCCTCCACCAATCCCTGCCATGGGCCGCACCCTTCCCTCCGCCACACAGGCTTTCCTCCAGGAGCAGGAGTCCTTCTCCCGCTTCCGGCGCGCCCTGCGCCGTTCCGACCAGGTCGCCCTCGATGACCTGTTCGTGGCCGCCCGCCAACACCTGGCCCCGGCGGCCTACGCCAGCCACGCCCTGCCCTTCGAGATCTTCCTCCTGGCGATGCTGCTCGAAGAGCATAAAGTGGTCCTGCGCCTCCGCCGGCATCTCGACGAACTTCGGTCGACGAATGCCTGACCTGACCGGCTGGCTGCTGGACGTGTACGCCGGGGAACAGGACGCCACCCTCTGGGTCCTGGGCGAGGACGGCGGGCGTCACTGCCTGCGCCACCCGTTCCCGGTCACGTTCTATGCAACCGGCGCGGCCGGCGACCTGCGCCGCGCCTGGCGCTGGTTCGGCTCCCAACCGGAAGCGCCGCGCCTGGGGCGGGTGGAACGCCGCGACCTGTTCAGCGGGCCTGTCACCGCCCTGGCGGTGGAAGTCCAACATCCCGCCGACCAGCCAAAACTGTTCCGCCGCGCCGCACAGGTCTTCCCCGGCCTGGCTTGGTATGACGCGGACCTCCCGCTCGCCTTGCGTTATTCCGCCGTTTTCGGCCTTTTCCCCCTGGCGCACTGCCGCCTGAAAACAGAGGGGACCCTCGTCCGGGACATCGCTCCGCTCGATTCGCCCTGGGACCTCGAGCCCGTCCGCCCGCCGGTGCGGGTCATGATGCTGGAACCGGACTGCGATCCTTTCCATGCCGAACCGCGCGGTCTCTTCGTCTCGTACAATGGCTGCCGTTATCGCCAGCCGTTCGAGCCGCCGCGGCGCTTGTTGGTCAACCTCGGCGCCATCCTGAAACAGTACGACCCCGACCTGCTCCTGACCGCCTGGGGCGACACCTGGCTCCTGCCGCGCCTCCTGGAATTATCGGCCGGGGCCGGCCACCCGCTGCCTCTCAACCGGGACCCGGACGGGCGCATCCTGCACAAAGGCCAGCGCACCTACTATGCCTATGGACAGGTGATCTATCGCGGCGCGCAAGTGCACCTGGCAGGCCGCTGGCACCTGGATATTTACAACGCAATCATGTACCACGACTATGGCCTGGAGGGCGTCCTGGAACTGGCGCGCGTCACCGGCCTCCCGGTCCAGACGGTGGCGCGCACCTCCCCCGGTACCGGCATCTCGGCCATGCAGATGGCAACCGCCCTCCAGCAGGGCGTAATGATCCCCTGGCGCAAACAGCAGGCCGAGAGTCCCAAGAGCGTGCTCGACCTGGTGCGCGCCGACATGGGCGGGATGGTCTACCAGCCGACCACCGGCCTGCACGCCGACGTGGCCGAGATCGATTTCGTCTCCATGTACCCGAGCATCATGGCGCACTTCAACATCTCCCCGGAGACGATCCTGCCCGGCCGGCGGGACCCTGAAACCGGCCTGCCATTGACCGTCCTGGAGCCGGGGCTGGTCCCGCAGACCCTCCGGCCGCTCCTGCAAAAGCGCATCGCCTTGAAAACGGCCCTGATGGGGCTATCCAAATGGGACAGCCGCCGCAAACCCTTCCTGGCTGCGGCGTCGGCGCACAAATGGCTTCTGGTAACCTGCTTCGGCTATCTCGGGTACAAGAACGCCCGTTTCGGGCGGATCGAAGCCCACGAGGCGGTCACCGCCTACGGGCGGGAGGCGCTGCTGCGCGCCAAGGAGGCCGCCGAAGACCTGGGATTCGAAGTGCTCCACATGTACGTGGATGGGATCTGGGTCAAGAAACAAGGCTCCAAAACCCCGCCCGATTTCCAACCCCTGCTGGATGCGATCCTGGAGCGCACCGGCCTGCCCATCTCGCTCGACGGCGTTTTCCGCTGGGTGGCCTTCCTGCCGTCCCGGCTGGATGCGCGTGTCCCGGTGCCGAACCGCTACTTCGGCGTCTTCCAGAGCGGGGAGATCAAGGCACGCGGCATCGAACTTCGCCGCCGGGATACACCCGCTTTCGTCAGGGAGACCCAACAAGCGCTGCTGGAGGCGCTTGCAACAGCCCCGGATGTCGAGAGTCTCCCGGCCTTGCTCGATGAAGCGTGGGCGCTCGTCCGCAAGCGGCTGTCGGACCTGAAAGCGGGTCGCGTGCCGGTCGAGAAATTGATCGTACGCCAGACTCTCAGCCGGGAACTGGAGCGCTACCGCTCCCCATCGCCTGCTGCTGTGGCGGCGCAGCAACTGGCGGGAACGGGGAAGAACCTGAGACCGGGGCAATCTGTCCGGCTGGTCTACACCCTGGGTAGGCCGGGCGTCCGGGCATGGGACCTGGCCGGTGAGTTCGACCGGCGGTCAGTGAACATTCCCGAATACCGCAAGTTGTTGCTGCGCGCCGCGCAGACGGTTCTTTCACCGTTCGGGAAAGCGGATGACTTACAGGGCGCGTTGCCAATCCCATTGCCGCACCCATCCCTGGCGCCTGGGCTGGTATGAAACAAAAATCAGCCTGCCGCAGCGGCAGACCGATGGGTCGATCGTCAGGTGAGTGTGGAGAGGCTCGAACTCTCAACCAATGGCTTAAAAGGCCACTGCTCTACCATTGAGCTACACACCCATGCGGCGGAATTCTATCACGCCCACATGCGAGCGTCAACCAACTGCCCGTCCCTCCGCCGGGAGGGCAAACCGCAGCCGGCCGGCCGGCGGGAGTTGGCCCCTGCGCCCGGGATAACGGACAGGCGATCCAAATCCATTCCACTTTATGGTATGATTTCCGCATCGACAGGTATCCAGCATGGATGACAAGATCACCATTATCGAAGGCCCTCCGCCTGTGTTCGAACCCGTCCCGGATGGCTGGCCGCTGGGGCTGAACGAAGGGCCGCATCTTTCGGTTACGGTCATGACCCGCCTGCGGACGGTCAACGGCCCGGCGCTGGTCGAACGCTGTTTCCGCGCCTGGCAAAAACGGGACACAGTCCATTTGCATTACCGCAACGACATGGGACTGGAGGAGCGCGCCCCGATCATGGCCGCCCGCTCGGTGGATACCGCCGATGGGCAGGTGCTCCTGCTGTGGCTCTACTTCGACCGGGAGCAGGTGGAGTTCGAGGTCGATTCGGGCGATGACGAAAATGCAGAAGACTGATGGATGGCGAAGTTCCCAGACCGGCATCCGGCTCCCCGCCGGATGTTTTTTATTGTGATGGAAATCGAGATGCAAATCCTGCCGGTTGGGTATTTTTGTCATATTGACGTCCCTTTGAATATCGTGTAACTTTAACGTGCATCAAGAGGCAAGCGCTCCCATGAAAGTCCCGACTGCCATATGTGTTGAATAAAGCGGGTTCCCGTCCGGGATACCCGCTTATGTTTTCCAAACAAGAAATCCTTTCAGGAGATGAAGAATGGTTGAAAAATTCAACGAATTCGAAATGGCGCAAAAGCAGTTCGACCAGGTGGCCAAACTGCTCAACCTCGACCCGCAGGTGGCCGAGGTGCTGCGCTGGCCGATGCGCGAGTATTCGTTCCGCATTCCCGTCCGCATGGACGACGGTTCGATCAAGGTCTTCCAGGGCTTCCGCGTCCAGCACAATGACGCCCGCGGCCCGAACAAGGGCGGCATCCGCTTCCACCCGGCCGAGACCTTCGACATGGTGCGCGCCCTGGCGACCTGGATGACTTGGAAGTGCGCCGTAGCCGACATCCCGCTGGGCGGCGGCAAGGGAGGCATCGTCGTCGATCCCGCCACGCTCTCGGTCGGCGAGAAGGAACGCCTGTGCCGCGGCTGGGTGCAAAAGATGTGGAAGAACATCGGCCCGCGCCAGGATGTGCCGGCTCCGGACGTTGGCACCACCCCGCAGATGATGGGCTGGATGATGGACGAGTACTCCAAACTGGTCGGGCAGTACACCCCCGGCGTCTTCACCGGCAAGCCCCTGGGCGGCGGCGGTTCGGAAGGCCGCACCGAAGCCACCGGCTACGGCGTCATCTACACCGTGCGCGAGGCCATGAAACGCCTCAAGATCGACCCGAAGAAATCCGTGGCCGCCATGCAGGGTTTCGGCAATGTGACCCAGTACGCTGCCATCGGTTTCATCGAGATGCTGGGCGGAACTGTTGCCTGCGTCTCCTGTTGGGACCGGACCGACAAGTGCGCCTACACCTACAGCAAGGAGGGCGGCATCGACCCGCACTTCCTGATGACCATCACCGACCAGTACGGCACGATCGACAGGAAAGCCGCCGAGAAGGCCGGTTACAAGGTCGAGGACGGGGAGGCCTGGATCGGAAAGGAAGCCGACGTGCTCATGCCCGGCGCCCTCTCCGGCGCCGTCAATGCCGAGACCGTCAAAAAGATCTCGAAGCGCGTCAAGATCGTGGCCGAAGGCGCCAACGGCCCCTGCACGCCCGAGGCGGATGAATACTTCAAGAAGAACAATATCTTCGACATCCCCGACTTCCTGTGCAACGCCGGCGGCGTGACCTGCTCCTATTTCGAGTCGGTGCAGAACGACGCCAATTTCTACTGGCCGAAGGAAGAGGCGCTGCAGAAACTCGACCAGAAGATGACCGTCGCCTTCCACAAAGTGCTCGATATGTCCATCAAGCAGAAGGCCTACATGCGCGATGCCGCCTACATGGTGGCCATCGACAGCGTGGCCAAGGCCATGCAGTTGCGCGGCTGGGTGTAAGTCGCGCCGGTTGTAAAATCGTGACCCTGGAGGCTGCGCAGCCTCCAGGGTCATTTTTATCCCTATTTTGGGTCGTTTTCAGGGGTACCAGGCCTGTTTCACGCTGATACCCATCTGTTCGATGTCCTTCAGCAAACGCTCCGGTTCGACGATCTCCCCCTGGGTATACAGCCCCGGCTTGCGGATCGTCCCATCCAGCCATTGCAGGATGGCGGCGGCGGCCGGCGCGGCTGTAAAGAAATAGCCGTCGGGATGGGAGAGGAGCAGGTGCAACGCCCGTTCTTCGCCGTCCTTGCGGCCGCCGGCCTCCAGTTTCAGGCGGGTGTCATAGGGCGGGTGCGAGAAAGTTTTCAGGCTCCACAACAACAACGGACCGATGAACTTCTCCGCCGCAGGGCGGGAGACCTTGTGGACGATCATACCGAGCGGCATGATGAACCAATCGGTGAACCAGTTGAACCCGCCAACGAAGAAACCGGTTTCACGCAAGCCAGGAATGGACTCCGGCAGGCGGCGCATTTCCTCGAGCATCATCGGTGCAGCCACCTGGCGGCCGAATGGCGGGCCAAAATCCATTTTTATATGATCCACCACAATGTCCATGCGGGCTTTTTTCCAACGGCCTTCCTTATAAAAAAAGGATTGGAACGCGCCGAATTCCCCGATCATCTCAGCCACGGTCTCCGGGCCGATCTCCAGAGGCCGCCAGTCGATCTTGATGACCGAGCCGACATTGGCGCTGGTGAGTTGGTCGAAGCGCGCCGCCCCCCAGCGGACGAGGACAGCCGGCAGGCCGGGGTGGAAGCCGCCGTCGGTGATGAAGCAGCGCCTGGCGTTTTCTATCGCGCCTGCCTGGGATTGCAGGAACGCCACCTTGGAGGCGGAATACTGCACATCGAAGTAGTCCACGCCGGCGGAGAGGCAGGCGCCGGCGGCAGCCTCGACATGGGCCGAGGTGCTGGAGGCCGCCACCAGCAGGTCCGTTCCGGGCAGGGCGGCGGCCAGGCTCGCGGGCGAGGCAGCGTCCACCACCGCCGGGCTGGCCCGCCCACCGGGGAACCGCCGGTTGAGCGCTTCGGCCAGTACGGCGGCTTTCGTTTCCGAGCGGCTGGCAACCTTCAGGGCGGCACTGCTGTATTCCAGCAGGAGCGATGCCAGGTAGCCGCCGGTATTGCCGGTTGCGCCGAGCAGGAGGATGGCGTTTTTCTTCATGGCAGGCAACTCCTTTCCCTACACCTGGAACGGGCGAACAGGGTCACAACTCGCAATAGCGGTCGATCTTCCCGGCGATCACTTTCAGGCTGTCCTCCCAGAAACGCTTCTGGCGGATATCGATCCCGAAACGGGCGGCCAGGTCGGCAGCCGAGGCCTCGCCGGTAGACATTGGAAAGGTCCCAACGGGGAGGGCTGGTTTGGGTCATGGGGTTCTCCAGGAAGCAGTAATGAAGGAATGAAGGATGGATGGTTCCACCGGGAAGGCGGTTTGCTTGCTATTTTAGCATTAACCCAATACAATCCAACCATCCCAGCCACGGAGATTGCCGGATGACCACCCCCGTCCCGGAAATTGCCCTATCACCCGACGAGAAGACTGCTCCCGTTATGCTCTACACAGCGGCAGGGCTGGCGCGCGGCCTCCTGGTGTTGAAATCCACCCTGCGAGCCAATATCTGGCTGCGGACGGCCGCGGTGGGTGAATTCATCCGCCTGCTGAACACCCACGTGATGACCTTCGGCGGCGGGAGCAGCCAGACAACCACTTTCCGAGAATACTTCGTGCCGGCCGCCCAGGTCATCGCCTACCACCCCGTCCCGCCCAGCAACGAACCCCTGGATTACGAGGAGAACGAAGCAAACCGGAAGATGGAGGCCGTCACCGCGCTGGTCGGGACATTCCGCTTCCACGGCCTGATCCGCATCTCCAGCCACATCCCGCTCAGCAATAACCTGGACATCATGCACAGCGAATTCCTGTCGCTCTACCAGGTCGAGATCGGCAACTCCTTCCTGGCCGGGACGGGCATGCTCCAGGCGCCGATGGCGCTCATCCGGCCGCGGGCGGTCCACTTCGGCGTGAAGTGACGCCAGCCGGCGCGGCGGGACCTTTCCCACATTCCCATATGGAGGTATCCATGAAACAAGACCGTTTCCTGATCGGTATCCTGGTCTTCATCGTCGTGCTGGTGGCGGCGGCGCTGGCGCTCTTCTTCATCCGCCAGGACACGCAGGCCTACCTGGCGGATGATACCCCCGAAGGCGTGGTTCATAACTATGCCCTGTCGCTCTATGACGGGGATTACGAACGCGCCTACGCCTACCTGGCCGACCTGGAGTACAAGCCGGACTATACCTATTTCCGCCAGAATTTCGTCAACTACGGCATGGATGTCTCCAGCAACGCCATCCAGGTCGGGGATGTGGCATACCTGGATGGCGGCGAAGCCCTGGTGGATGTGACGGTGATCTACGCCCCCAGCGGTCCCTTCGCCGAAGGCTGGAACTCGTTCGAGACCGCCAACCTGATCCAACAGGCCGGCGCCTGGAAACTGACCTACATGCCCTATCCCTACTGGGGCTGGGATTGGTACCAGGAAACCATCGAACCGGTCAAACCCTAGGCCAGCGGAGGCAAAATGCGCACTGTAAGAAGACTCTATTTCTACGCCGTTGCCTTCGTCAGCCTGGAGGTGGTGTTGTGGGGGCTGATCAGCCTGCTGCGTTCCATCATTTCCTCCGAGGCCGTGGGCGGCGGCGTGACGCAACTGGCGCAGGGGCTGGCCCTGATCCTGGTCGGCGTCCCGGTATTCGCCCTGCACTGGTGGGTCTGCCAGCGCGATGCCGCCCGGGAAATGGATGAACACGCCTCCGGCGTGCGGGCCGTATTCCTTTACGCGATCCTGCTTTCCACCTTCATCCCGGTCATCCAGAACGTACTGGCAATCGTGAACCGCCTGGCATTGACCAGCGCCCACCTTTCGCGCGCCTCCGCCTTTGTGGGCGGGCAGCAGAGTTGGAGCGACAACCTGGTCGCCCTGGTGATGAACGCCCTGATCGGGACGTATTTCGTCTTCGTCCTGCGCAGGGATTGGACGGGGATCACCGCCCTGGAAACCTTCACCGAAGTGCGGCGCATCCACCGCTACCTGTGGGCGCTCTACGGCCTGCTGTTGACCATCGCCGGGACGATGCAGTTGCTCCAGTTCATCTTCCAGGTCCCGTTCAGTTCCATCGTGTTCCTGCTACGCGCCAACTTTGTCAACGGACTGGCGTTGACCATCGTCGGGACCCCGGTCTGGTTCTTTGCCTGGAAGACGGTGCAGGACAGCCTGTCCGAAGTTACGGAGCGCGAATCCCTGCTGCGGCTGGGGCTGCTCTACGCCCTGGCGCTGGCGGGTGTGGTCACCGTGCTGACCTCGGGCGGGATCGTGCTCGACGCCCTGCTGCGGCTGGCATTGGGCGAGCCCATGGCGGCGGACGAGTTCATGGGACAGGTCAGCGGGTCGCTGGCCATCGGCATCCCGCTGGCGGGCGTCTGGGCCTATTACGGCGCCTGGCTGACCCGCGCCATGACCCAGGTCCCCGATGCGCCGCGCCGCGCCGGGATGCGCCGCCTGTACTCCTACATCCTCTCGGCGGTCGGCCTGACGGCAACCTTCATCGGCCTCTCGATGCTGTTCTCGTTCGTGGTGGATGCCCTGCTGGGCAAGGTGGTGTGGGCCGACCTGCTGCGCCCGCGCCTGGCGGCCGCCCTCGCCACCCTGCTGGCCGGTTTCCCGCTGTGGATCCTCTCCTGGCGCCCGATGCAGGCCGAATCGCTGACCTCCGGCGACGCCGGGGACCACGCCCGCCGTTCCCTGGTGCGCAAGGTCTACCTCTACCTGGCGCTGTTTGCCAGCGTCATTGGCGGGATGGTCTCGGCCGGGATATTGCTCTACACCCTGATCAATGCCCTGCTAGCCGGCGACTTCTCGAACTTCACCCAGGACTTCCTGAAATCGCTGGAGATCTTGGCGCTCTTCACCCTGCTGGGGTTTTACCACGGCCTGACCCTGCGCCAGGACGGACGCAGCGCATCCCAGTCACTTGCCAGGAAACACGCCGCGTTCTCGACCCTGGTCTTCGATCCCGGCGACGGGAACTTCGGCGCAGCCGTCCTGGCCGCCATCCAGAAACAGACGCCCGGCCTGCCGGCGGCGCTGCAACTGGTCGGCCAGCCGATCCCTCCAGAGGCGCGCGAGAATGTCAAGGCGGTTCTGCTGCCTTCTGACCTGGCGCTCGACCCACCCGAAGCGCTGCGGCTGTGGCTGCGCGATTTTAACGGCCTCCGGCTGGTCGTCCCGCGCGCCGCAGGCAACTGGGTCCTGGTCGGAGGCGCGCCGGCCAATGTCCAGCAGGCGGCGCTGGCCCTGCGCCAGTTGGCCGAGGGACAAGCCAGCCGGCCGCGCGGCGTCTCCTCCGGCTGGCTGGTCGTGTTGTATATCCTGGGCGGGCTGTTCGGCCTCCAGGCGCTCATGGTCGTGTTCAGCCTGCTGATGACGGCGCTGTTCGATTAACCGTCTTTTCACTTTCCCGCTCTCAGGATATACTTTGCAAGGAGAGGATTGACGCGATGAGAGTAACCGTATTGCAAGAGACCCTGGCTCATGGATTGAGCATTGTTTCGCGGGCGGTTTCGCCGCGCAGCACCCTGCCGGTGTTGGCCAACGTGCTGGTCGCCAGCGATGAAGGCCGCCTCCGCCTTTCGGCCACCAACCTCGAACTGGGCATCACCTGTTGGATCGGGGCCAAGATCGAGGATGAGGGTTCCACCACCGTCCCGGCGCGCACTTTCGTGGACCTGGTGGCAACCCTGCCCGCCGAGCAGGTGAACCTGAGCCTGAACGGCCAGACGCAGACCCTGAATGTCCGTTCGAGCGCCTCGACCACAGACATCAAGTGCATCGACGCCCAGGAGTTCCCGCCCATACCGACGCCGGACCTGGACGGGGCGATCCAGATCAACGTGGCGGACTTCAAGGAGATGATTCAGCAGGTGGCCTTTGCCGCCTCGGTGGACGAAGCCCGCCCGGTGCTGATGGGCGTGCTGGTGACGGTGGAGCGCGACCAGATCACGATGGCCGCCGCCGACGGCTTCCGCCTCTCGGTGCGCAAGGCCGTCCTTTCCACGCCGACCCAGCAGCCGTTCTCGGCCATCATCCCGGCGCGCGCCCTGAGCGAACTGGCGCGGGTGGCAGCGGACGGGGAACAGATGATCCAGATGGTCATCCCGAAAGGGCGCGGCCAGGTCATCTTCCGGGTCAAGGATGTGGAACTGGTCTCGCAGTTGATCGACGGGACGTTCCCCGATTACCAGCAGATCATCCCGCGTTCGTACAAATCGCGCACCCTGCTCTCCACCCAGGCGCTGCTCAAGGCCTGCAAACAGGCCGAGATCTTCGCCCGCGAGGGTTCCAACGTGGCGCGGCTGGATATCAAATCCACCGGCGAACTGGAACCCGGCAGCGTGGAGATCTCCGCCACCTCCGAGGAGACCGGCTCGAACGAGACGGTGGTGGCAGCCACCATCGAAGGCATCGGCCTGCTGATCGCCTTCAACGTCAAGTTCCTGCGCGAGGCGCTGGAGGTGGTCAAGACCCCCAATGTGGCGCTGGAGACTTCAGCGCCGAACGCGCCGGGCGCCATCCGCCCGGTGGGCAACGAGGATTTCCTGCACGTCATCATGCCGATGCACCTGGGCTAGACCGGCTGGCACGAACCTTCACAGGGGCGACGCCATGCCGCCCCTGTTTGTTTTCATGGGGGGCATGTGGTTGTTCATAGGCCATAATAATTATGTGCCATTGCGAGTTAAATATCATGGAAGCCCGCAAGATGAGCCGGTCCCCGGGGAGAGCCACATCAAGTTCCGGGAATCCGGCAAGAAGCAGTAAAATAGCGCCATGACCCTGCCCGCGCCATCCGACCGCATCCTCAACGTCTACCTGACCATCCGCCAGTACCCGATCCTGCGCGGCCGCATCCGCGCCCGGATGCGGACAGAACTCTTCGGGCGCGGCATCATCACCCCCGAAGCCTTCGAAGCCGAGGCGCGCGACAAGGCCATCCAGTCCCAGGCGCGAGAGGGACTCCACGACCCGTATGCCGAAGAGGCTTATGATGTCTGGGAAAAGCGGCTGGAACGGGTGCGCGATTTCCTGACCGATTTCTATTTCGCCTACAACCTGCTGAACGAGGATTTCGAGCGCATCGTCAAGGAGATCCTGGGTGAACGGGGCGCGGCGCCCGACCTGATCACCTTCAACCCGGAACTCGCCCCGCAGGACATGCTCTTCGAACAGGCCGAGATCATCGAAAGCCAGCCGGCTTCCAAACGCAAGAAACTGGAAGCGCGCTTGCAGGAGATCAAGGCGGCGCTGATCCGCACCATGATCAGCGACCACCTTGCCTACCTGAAGATCGCCCGCCGCTGGTTCACCGTAGCCGACCTGAAACACATCTACCAGCGCAAGATCGGCTACGGCAAGATCGGCGGGAAGTCGGCCGGCATGATGCTGGCCTACCGCATCCTGCGCGATGTGGCCCCGCCCGAACTGCGCGCTGTCGTCCACATCCCCGATTCCTACTTCCTGGCCTCCGACCTGTTCTATACCTTCATGTCCGCCAACAGCCTGATGCACTGGTCGGACCAGAAATACAAACCCGAAGCCCAAATGCGCCAGGAATACCCCGCCATCGTGGACGATTTCGTGGCCGGCGAGTTCCCACCCGACATCCTCGACCGCCTGCGCGAGATCCTGCACGAGGCCGGCGACCGGCCGTTGATCGTGCGCTCCTCGAGCCTGCTGGAGGACAACTTCGGCGCCTCCTTCGCCGGGAAATACGACAGTTACTTCTGCCCCAACCAGGCCCCGCCGAAGGAGAACCTGGCGGCGCTGGCGCAGGCCATCGCCCGCGTCTATGCCTCCTGTTTCAACCCCAACGCCCTGCTCTACCGCCACCACAAGGGATTGGTGGACTACGACGAGCGGATCGCGGTCCTGGTGCAGTTCGTGGAAGGGGAGCGTTTCGGCCAGTACTTCATGCCCTTCGGCGCCGGGGTGGGCTTCAGCCATAACCTCTACCGCTGGTCGCCGCAGATCCGCAAGGAGGACGGCTTCCTCAGGCTGGTGTGGGGCCTGGGGACGCGCGCCGTGGAACAGGTCGGGGACGACTACCCGCGCCTGGTGGCGCTCAGCCACCCGCGCCTGCACCCGGCCGATTCCGCCCGCTCCATCCGCCGCTACTCGCAGCAGAAGGTGGACTTGATCGACCTCAAGGAGAACCGCCTCAAGACCCTGCCGGTGGAGCAGGCGCTCCAGGCCGGTTACCCACCCCTGCGCTACCTGGTGGAGGTGGAGGAGGACGGCTACCTCAGCCCGCTGCGCTCCAACCTGGCGGAGAGCGGACAGATGGTGGTCACCTTCCAGGAGTTGCTGCGCCGCACCCCGTTCCCCGGGCGGATGCGCATCCTGCTCGGCCTGCTGGAGGAACATTACGGCTCCCCGGTGGACACGGAGTTCGCCTTGCGCATCCCCGACCCGCAGGCCAGTCAACCGGAAGTCGAGATCACCCTGCTGCAATGCCGCCCACAGAGCCACCTGCGCGACCTGAACGAGGTCAGCCTGCCTCCCGCCCTGGCGGAGGCGGACATCATCTTCTCCACCCGGCGGATGGTGCCGCGCGGCGCGGCGCGCAATATCCGCTACGTGCTCTTCGTCCCCCCGGAGGCCTACTTCTCACTGGAATCGGCCGCCGAACGCGCCAAACTGGAACGCGCCATCGGCCGCTTGAACAAGGCGCTCGAGAAGGAAGCCTTCATCTGCGTCGGACCGGGGCGCTGGGGCACCTCCACCCCGGACCTGGGCGTATCCATTGCCTACGGGGACATCTACCACACCCGCGCCCTGGTCGAACTGGCGGGGGAGGGGTTCGGCCACGCCCTCGAACCATCCTTCGGCACGCATTTCTTCCAGGACCTGATGGAAGCCGGCATCTTCCCCCTGGCGGTCTACCTGGAGGACGAGGATGTGATCTTCAACCGGGATTTCTTCGAGAAAAGCCCCAACCGGATCGAGCAGTGGATCACGCTGGACGCCTCCCTCCAACCCTGCCTGCGCCTGCTGGCCGTGGCCGATTACCGCCCCGGCTGCCACCTGGACCTGGTGATGAACGACGACCTCGGGCGGGCGGCGGCCTTCCTCCAGCCGGATTGAAACCTGGAGGCGCAGGCGCGGGGAACCTCGTCAATGGATCGCGGAAAACGCGGATGAAGGCGGAGATTTTGAGGATAGGGGATTGACAGGGATGCTATAATGATTTCAGCAGTTGGGTTTTCACCTGTATTAACCCAACACCGTATAAAGGCCGAATCGTTTCGCCCGTTATCCCCTACGGGGACACGTACGGATCGCCTGTAAGCCGTTACGAAGTACCCCGCAGGGGTATGCAATCCGCTTATACGCGAGTTAGCCGCAACTTGGTCCTATGAAGAATCTAAAACCGGGCGAAAAAACATGAACCGCGCACTGTCATTACTCCTAAGCATTATCCTATTCGCTCCCCTGCTTGCTGCCTGCGGAAACCAAGCCACGTCTACACCCGCAAACACACCACGACATCCAAACGCCACGTCAATTTTCACCCCTGCCGTCGCACCAACGTCAACCGCAACCCCTGTGCCGGAAGTGCTCTTTCAAGAATTGAGCAGAACCTGGCGGGTGGCTTATTGGGACACTGCATCCGACCAGGCTTGTGCGATGTACGGGGATGGCTCCGGAAAAATATGTACGCCTCTTCTGGATGCATATCAATTTTTTGGAGAATCCTGGTCTCCGGATGGCACCCGCCTGATCTTCACAGACGTTTTCGGCCTCTCGATTTGGAGATTGGATGGAGGCATCACCCCTTTCCAGGTAAATCCCGGCATCGCTTTTCGAGCGCCTGACTGGTCTCCGGACGGGAAATATATCGCCTTCCAGTCCACCGAGCTGGGGCGTACCTTGGGTCAATCTATTGCGATGGATATATTCGTAAACAGCCTGGATGGTGCCATTCACCGCAATATCACCCGGTATCTCACCACCGATAAACCGGACAGTCAAAACCCCGATTGGTCGCCGGATGGATCGATGATCGCTTTTGACTCAAATGGCACCAAGCCGAATCCCAATTATCCGGAAAATCCCTGGCGCTTTATCCCCGATGATACTGATATCTATGTTGTATCCCCGGATGGGAACGATCTAAAAAGGCTGACTTACAGCGAGGCCGAGGATGTTGTACCGGTCTGGTCGCCAGATGGCCTGCAAATCGCCTTCCTGAGCGACCGAGGCGGATCCTACGGTCTCTACATCATGAATGCCGATGGGACAGACACCCGGTATGTGGCTCCCCTTGCGATTAATAATTTCCGGTATGATGGGGATACCGATTATTCCTGGTTGCCGAACGGAAAATTCATCCTGTTCAAAGACCAACTCATCGATTTAGAAAGCGGAGCTATTTCAGGGCTTTCTTTCCCATTCAGTTCTTATGGCGGAACCTGGTTGATGGGCGATACAGATTCAACCATAGTACCCATCCCCACCCCTCACTGTGCCTACGGTTGGAGCCGGCTGTACATTGGTGCTCATGCCGTCGTATCCGGCGGAACGAGTGACCCACCCAACCGAGTCCGCTCCATGCCGAGCACGACAGCCGAGATCATCCATCAAATTTACCCAGGCGCGATCGTGAAAATACTGGAAGGCCCGGTCTGCGCAGACGGATTGGTATTCTGGAAAGTGGAAAATAAAACCATCCCAGGCGGCTTGGGCTGGACAGCCGAAGGTGATGGAACCGTGTATTTCATTGAACCCCCCACACCGTGATGAGATGACCATGGAATACCAATGAAAATCGGCGGCTAACATCGGCTCCAAGCGACAGCGGCTCCGCCGCTGGTGGTACGCACTCGGCATGAAGTGGCGCTTTACTGCAAACGATTCTCGGTCACACCGCCGCTGCGCTTGAGCCAAGCCGTTGGGCTGGCGGAGTGGCAGGTAAGTTTTTTTCCATTCAGTGGAGAAAACAATGAACCGTGTTCAGAAAATCTACATCCTAACAATCCTGATGATGCTTGCCGGTATCGGGGCCGTCTTCTATTGGAGTTTCCTGGGACCCGACCACATCGTGATCACCGCCAGGTCACTGCCTGAATTGGTGGAAAGTGGGGAGCTAGAACCGATCCTCATATTTCTATTTATCCTGCTCATCGCTTGCCTAGCTCCCCTGCCATTCCTGCGGTTTGTCTTTCCCCGTGAGGTTAAGGATGGCATCGAAGCGCAAGCGAAAGTTCTTGAGGTGTGGGATACCCGCGTAACGGTAAACGACAACCCGCAGATCGGCCTGCTGCTGGAAATCTCACCGCCAGGCGAGAGTCCTCTCCAGGTCAAGGTGAAAATGGTGGTCTCGCGACTCAATGCGGCACTGGTGCAACCTGGCATCATAGCTGACGTGAGATACGATCCACGGAATCCGAAGCGGATGCGCGTACTGAACTTGCATATCGACGGGTCCGATCCCGGGGCAGCATCCCGGCTCGAAGAACTCAAATCCCTGCGCGATGATGGTTTGATCAGCGCGGAAGAATACAAACAAAAACGGGAAGAAATCTTGAGAGACCTGTGATGCGCTAGTCATTTGGCTGTATTTCCTTGGATCGGCGGTAAGGGAGCTTGTTTTATCTTCCGCTGCCCAACATCGGCTCCAAGCGACAGCGGCTACGCCGCTGCGGGTACGCACTTGGCTTGCAAAAATGGCGGTAGAATGCAAGCGAGTCCCGCTCGCTCCGCCGCCGCTGATGCGCCACGTTGGGCAACCCAAGAGCAAAACCACCTTTGAATTGCAAGTTTATTTATGGTTTGTCTCAAAAAGAAAAGTCATTCTTTGAGTCTAGGTAAATCCTTTTTCAGTTTTTATTTCTCTATCAAAAGCCAAGTTTTTTCGAGTAAGATTTCAATCATAAGGTTGTAGGTTTTCATTTGAAAAGAGGCTGAATATGAAAAATGGAAAATGTATTAAATGCACCTCAGATAATGTTTTTGTCAAAGAATATGAGTTGAACACATTAACACTAAACGGAACTCGTATTGCCAACCAAAGTTACATTTGCACCGATTGCGGATACTTCGAGACCTATATAACTGACAAAGCCGCATTAGGAAAAATTATCACGCGCGCTGAAAAATTAGGGGATTGGAAAAAGGTAAAATGATTAGGTTCAAACCAAATTTGGCACACTTACTATTTGTAGTTGCTAAAATTTGGAGTTGTCAGCGGCGGTATTTTTATATGCCATCGTTTTGGTAAATAGAAAAGTTGCCCAACAAAGCGTTCTCAGAAACCGCCCATTTTCTAAAGGGGAAAAAGCCTGGTCGGGCAAAGCGATCCCGCGAATTCAGAACTAACTTGCCCAACATAACCAAATATCGTGCACTCTTGAAAATGCAAAGCAGGCATTCTCAAACCGAGGACGCCCTTCGACAGACTCAGGACAAGCCTTTTCGTTTGGGGTTCCCGGCGCTCAAGCCGGGACGAGTTGGTATCCCAGTTTCGCCGCTTTCTTGCTCACGTATTTCAACTGCTGTTCCTGGTATTTCTTCTCGTACTCATCCACACTGATCGTTTCGTATTCCACTTTGTATTTCAGCATCCGGTACACCACCCGTGCGATCGCATGCGCCGTGGCTATAGTCGCCTGCGCAGGCCCAATCGTGCTCTCAATCGCCGGTACTGCACTCCGAACACACAGTCCGCCTGCTTGACCGACTGCGCCGCAATACGGAAAGCCTGCATGCGCGGCGGAAAGTGGATGTATAATGCAGATTATTCGCCGCTGGCCCACAATATCGGCAAGATCCACACTCTCGGAGCGCCGCGCTAAGTCCACAAGGACCGCCCAGCCGCCATCCCTGACGGAATTCGAGCCCTGGGTCTTCCGGCAGCCTTGCGGCTTGGCTGGAATTTGGGTTTTTCGACAGTCTCGTTGGGCGGCCAGGGCAGGGACCAGGGCTTGAGTGTATTCCGATGTCTCGGTGCAGGCTGCTCATGCAAGGTGAGGAAGGGACGATGGAGTCAGTTCCGGAAGGACTCGCTCTGATTCCCGGCGGCCACTTTCTGATGGGCGCGGACGAGGGCAGGGACCATAGCCCAATCCATAGCGTCTACATCAACTCGTTCCTCATGGACAGGTACGAGGTCACCAACGCGCGATATCTCCAGTTCTGCCAGGCGACAGCGCACAGACTGCCCGCCTTCTGGGGCATGGATCAGTTCCGGAGCGGGCCCCGCTATCCGGAACATCCAGTTGTCGGAGTGAGTTGGCTTGATGCCCAAGTGTATGCAACATGGATTGGAATGAGGCTGCCGACGGAAGCAGAGTGGGAGTATGCGGCTAGAGGAGGGTTGGCCGGCAAGAACTATCCCAACGGGGATACGCTCAACGCCCCCGATGGGAACTTTGTCAGGTCGGGGCAGGGTGGTCCTGTAGCGGTTGGCAGCTATCCCGCCAATGGCTATGGTCTCTATGACATGCAGGGAAATGTGGTCGAATGGGTGTGGGACTACTACGATGCTCACTACTATGCTTCATCCCCAACGGAGAACCCCAGGGGGCCCGAGGCTGTAGACCTGCGGCCGGAGCCAGTCAGGTTCCGCGTCATTCGCGGAGGCGGCTGGCACTCAGGCCCCTACTGTAGCAGGGTGTACTATCGCAACGCGCTTCCCGCCAACTGGCTGGATTTCAATGTGGGCTTCCGATGCGTCAGAGATGGGCAGGTTCGGTAGGGCTCTGGCACAACCGGCAGGTAGCTTCGGACCCAGAGACAGAGTGACGGGCGCCAGCGTCCGCCCAACAACTCGCTACAACTGACCCGGCTGGCGGGCGGAAATGCAGGCGTTCCTTGCCCACAAAGGTGCGCGACAATCAGTCGGACGATGCCCGAGCCACCTGGCAGCTGAGCTCGAGGCCGTTGGCACACCCCTTGCAAAATCTGTACTTGAAAAATTCAGCAAAAAGGTGTATCTTTGTTGTAGAAACGAACAGGAGATAACCTTATGCTCACAAAAGTTCAGAAATGGGGCAATAGTCTTGCCCTCCGAATACCAAAAGCCTTTGCGGTTGACGCTCAATTGGAAAATGATTCTTTCGTAGAAATAAGCATCATAAAAGGCAAAATTATTGTTACGCCAGTTCCAGCGCCAAGTTGGACGCTCGATGAATTGCTTGCAGGCATAACGAAAAATAATCTTCATAATGAAACTGATACGGGTTTTGCCGTAGGAAATGAAGTTTGGTGAACCTATGGCATACGTTCCCGATAGAGGCGACATCATTTGGGTTATGTTTAATCCACAAGCAGGGCATGAACAAGCAGGTCATAGACCAGCGTTGGTTTTGTCCCCGAAAGCATATAACGGTAAAGTTGGTTTAGCAATTCTTTGCCCAATAACGAGTCAGGTAAAAGGCTATCCATTTGAAGTTTTGATACCTGAAGGATTAGAAGTAAAAGGCGTAATTTTATCTGACCAAGTAAAAAGCCTTGATTGGAAAGCAAGAAAAGCGGAATTTGCTTGTAAATTGCCACATGAAAAATATAATGAAGTCGTGAAAAAATTAAGCGCTTTGATTCGCGAGCAACTTCAAAATATGTAGTCGAGTCTTGCATAACAAGAGCGTGCCAACAAAGCGTGCAGTGGATTGGCGGGATTCTGCGGCTTCGAGAAACATATTTCCCTGGGAGAGCGCCAGGACAGGCTGGCTTCGAGTTTTTTCTGCTCCCAATCCTTATCCACGCCCGCCTGGTTGTCGAGCTTGTCGAGACACACACGCAGGTACCGATAACTTGCAGTGTCAAGGGATTTGCTCGCACCGCCGTTGCGCGTGTGCCATTCCGTTGGGCGGCACGGATGGAAGTGGTAAGATAAGAAATCATTTGTTTGAGGGTAACTTTATGAGATTGCTTTGGAATAAAGTTGTGAAGTTTCTTCGTGAACCGGCTGTTGAAACTACAATAGCAATTCTCACATTCTTGACAATAGTATGGGGAGTGATTAAAGGCTGGTTTACAGGATTATATCTGTGGGTCAGTAATTCTTGGTTACTCGAGACTCATACGTGGCCGAATTGGTTATCTTTGCTCATAGGAATACTACTAATTGCATTCACCACTCTATGGGTAAAATCAATGATGATAATGAAAGCCCGTTCTAAGAAGATTGCAAAGCCTCATGGGAAAACATATCATGAAGTTTGGGGAGTTCTTTGGGGCTGACCACCTTTTGGTAATAGCTATATAGGCAATGGCCCTTTATGCCCTATACATAAACTTCCTGTAGATATCGTTGAAGTGGATTCGCGCTCTGGAAAAGACTGGCTTGAGTTTCTCTGCCCTGGAAACGAGGGGGAGGAAGGTCATAGTATCAAAGGCCCGAACCTCTCTCAACTTGTCGGAACTGAAGGCGGACGAGATTCTCGCAATGCGAATATCTTCAAGGATGTAAATGCTCGTCTTAAAGCAAAGGACATTTCGAACAAATAGGAAAGTAAGTTGATGATATCAAATGCCGCCCAATACGGCGTGCACGCGGACGGCTGGATTCTCACCATCAAAATGGCCTTTTTCGTGGTCTTGGGTTTTGTCCGTTTCGGGAGTGAGTCTCGTCCCTCTAGCCACCGGTAACGCGGGCGATTGATACTGTCGAAAAAAGTGGAGAATGGAGTAAAACCAGGATTTACATAACTTATTGGCAATGAAGAACTTGCCCCTAGCGAAAGCTCACATGAAGTTTTTTCGACAGTCTCGTTGGGCGGGTTCTTCTCACACATATCAAAAATAAGGGTTACATTGCATGAGTGATAATCATCGAGGACAAATCTATGAAAATCTAATCGTAGAAGAAACTGAAGAATTGCTCGATATTTGGCAATTCGGAAAAATTGACGAGTGGGATGAAGTAGTTTTTAAAGTCATAAAAGAAATTTTGCTGGACAGGTTGGGTTATGTGCCGCCCCAATCCATCGAATTTCAAATTTCAGAAATCATATACAGAATTGAAGATTACCTGGAAAGTGATGAACTTGAAAAGGCATTAAGCGAATGTGAACTTGCAATCCAACTGAATCCAGACTTTGCAATTGCCTATAACTATCGTGGAGAAATCTACGAAGAGATGGAGCAATTTGAAAATGCGATAATCAATTATCAAAAAGCTGTTGAACTTTCTCCTAGTTTCAAAGACGCTTGGGAAAGTATGTTGAGAGTCGAGTCTGTACTCGAAGAAGAGTTTGAAGAGTCAACTACCAAAAAGCAACTTGAACAAGCGCTTAAATATGCCAAAAATGGCGAGACCAATAAAGCATTGGAGCAATGTGAATCTATAGAATCAATCTTGCCAAGCATTGCAAGTGCTTATAATTATCTTGGGTCAATTTTTGATACATTGGATATGCTAGAACTTGCGATTAACTCTTATCGCAAAGCAATACAACTCAACCCCGAATCGAAAGACGCTTGGGAAAATTTGTTGAGCATTGAATTGGTACTTGAAGAAGAATTTGAAGAGTCCGTTGCCAAAAAACATCTTGACCAAGCGCTTGAATATGCCAATGATGAAGAATTAGAAAAAGCATTGGCGGAATGTAAAATTGCAAAGCCATTGATACCAAATCTGGCGATTGCATACAATTATCTTGGTCTGATTTTTCAAACTTTGAACCAGTTAGAATACGCAATAGAATCGTATCTCAAAGCCGTCCAACTTAATCCACGATTTTATACCGCTCGCGAGAACCTCGCTAACGCAAAAGTGGCATGGGAAGAGGAACAATATCGTTTGGTGAAAAACGAAAATCCAAATGATGTGCAGGAAACGAGTTTTGAATTCGATGAATCTAAAATACAAGTGATCAACGAACCAATACCGCAGTGGTTATTCATGGATGAAAAAGCTTTTCTACTTGTTGGTTGGGCTGGTTATCGAACTCGCTACGGGCGTAGTGGATACGACCCATTAGAGAGAGATTTTGAGTATGCCCATATACAAGGAACTATTATTCGGGCACTTCTTGTAGGAAGGTTTAGAACTCGGAAACCGCTTTATTTGTTTTTTTTGGCTTTTGTAGGTGTTTTATATTTTATGTACGGTACATTGCCTTTTACACTTGGGAGTATTAATGGCTTTATTGCAGGAATTATTTACAGTCCTTATTCGATTGTTGGAATCCTATTGTTGGTAAACGTATATCGAAGTATAAGGCTTGAAAAACTAAGCGAGTACGAAGATAATGGTTATACTTTTTTTTAGCCAAAGAGTCTTGCATAATCAAAACCGCCCTTCACCGGGCGGTTCTTTATTCCCCCACCGTCACCAGGATGACGGCGCGTTCCACGCGTAAATCCGTCCGCACCAGCAGCAGGCGCAGGGCGTAGAGGCCGTCCAGCGCGGTCGTATCCCACGTCCCCAGCAGGCCCTCGCTCACCGCCTGGCGGGTGTCTTCCCCGATCTGCACCCAGTCCTGCGGGTTCAGTCCCTGGCCGTATTCCAGGCGGTACCAGGCAAAACCGTCCCCGGCGGCCGTCCCGTGCACCTCCACCCGTCCGCCGACCTGGGCGAACAACGCCGGCGTGGTGATGTGCACCAGCGGCTCCGGCGGCGGGGCCTGGATCGAGTCGTAGGCCGAGGGCGGACGCGCCAGGCCGACCGATTCGGCCCAGCCTTCCGCTTCGGGCGGCACGACCATGTACACCCGCGCCTCCACCAGTTCGGGCGGGGTGAAGACCGTCGCCAGGAAGCCGGTCTCGCGGTTGATCTCGAACGCCTGGTAGAGCGTATCAGCCTGGGTCGGCGCGTTCCCATCCAGGAAGACTTCATTGACCACATTCGGGCAGGCTTCGGTCGGCAGCAGGCCGGAGGGGTCGCAGACCTCCAGCAGGCTGACGCCGGGCGGCATCTGCCAGCCTTCGATGGGTTGTCCCTGCACGGCGGCCTGCATCAGCCCGCGCCAGAGACCGGCTGCCAGCGCCGCCGGGAAGGCCTCCTGTCCGCCGCCCAGCCAGACCGCTACCACCCGCCGCGGCGTATACCCGACCGCCCAGGCATCCAGGCCGTCGCCCGTCTGTCCGAGTTTGGCGCCCGCCGGGCGGCCAATCTCCAGCAGGTTGGGATGCCCCAGCGAGGGCCAGCGCGCCGCCTCGTCGCCCAGGACGTGGTTCATCAGGTAGGCCAGTTGCGAACTGACCACCAGGCGGGTTTGCGGCGTCTCCCAGTCCAGCCAGGCGGCATGGTCGGTGGCGGTCACCTCCAGCGCCGTCACCGGTTGGAAGGCCGTATCGGAAAGCGCCTGGCCGTTCATCACCCCGCCGGCGGCCAGCACGCCGTAAGCCTGGGCTGCCTCCAGCAGGGTCAGGTCGCCTGTGAGCAGGCTGTAATCCTGCGGCAGGGAGGACCCGAACGATTCTACCGTGCGTCTGACGTTATCCAGCCCCACCTGCTCCAGCAGACGGGCGGCGGGAGGCAGGTAATCGTTGGCCAGCGCCGTCCGCAGCCGCACCGGGCCCTGGTATTCGCCGCCCAGGTTCAGGGTCGAGCCGGGGATGTCCCAGCCGAGCGAGGCGGGACTCAGCCCGCGCGTGAAGCCGCTCAAGTAGATGAACGGCGTCCACAGCGACCCGGCCGGGTGAGTCGTCAGCGCGGCTGTTTCCTGCCCATTGCGGGTCTCGCCGACCGCCGCCAGCGCCTGTCCGCTGACCGGGTCGAGGATCAGGGCGCCCGCCGAAAGGTCCAGCAGCGCCAGGCCGGAGGGGAGCGGGGGCAGCGCCGCTTCGCAGGCGGGGTCGCCCGTCCCGCCGGAAAGTTGCAGGGTCCAGGCCTGCACCAGGCAGGCGGCCTGCGTCTGCAGGTCCAGATCCAGTGTAGTGCGGATGACCAGCCCGCCGCGGGCAATGCGGTCGCGGTCGAATACCCCGCCCAGTTGTGCGAGCGCCAGTGACGTGAAGGCCGGGGCGATCCCTGCCATGTCCCCGCTCGCGCTGGCGGTGATGACAGGCGCGGCCATGGGCGGGATTTCGGGGATCATGCCCTGCGCCAGCATGGTTTCCAGGGCGGCCTGGCGGCGCTCCTCAGCCGCCGCGGGCGCATCCAGCGGGTTGAGCGCCGGGGCCTGGCTGACAGCGGCCAGCAGGGTAGATTCCGAGAGGTTCAGGTCGGCGGCGGACTTGCCCAGGTAGAACTGCGCCGCCTGTTCCACGCCGTAGGCGTAACGGCCGTAACCGGCGCTGTTCAGGTACCATTCGAGCGCCTGCTCGCGCCCGTAGCGCGCTGTAAGCTGGGCGGCCAGCAGGCGCTCGCGGATGGCGCGGCGGGTGGAGGGGGCCTCGTCCCACAGCAGCAGGTCGGAGACGAGGCGCTGCGCCAGGGTCGGGTGCAGGCCGGGGTCCTGCCAGCCGTCGAGGACGTACCCGGGGTGTTCCCAGAAGCCGGGGTCGGCCAGCGCCAGGGTGGCATCCACCAGCGATGATGGGATTTGGTCGTAGGGGATGTACCCGCGCGGCCCGTCCTGCGGGGCAAACGCCAGCAGCAGGCGCCGGCCGCTGCGGTCATAGAGGCGGGTGGGCTGGAGCAGCAGCCCGTCCTGCGGGTTCAGCAGGATGGGCAGCATTTCGACCGGGGGCAGGTCGCGCGTCAGGTCGGCGTAGGCAACGGCGGCGGCCAGGATGGCGAGCGCCAACAGGACGCCCAGGATGGAACCCAAGCCAAGCCCGGCGCGCTGCAGGCGTCCCTCGGCGCTGCGGCGGGCGCGCTGGCGGCGGTCGCGCCGCTGGCGGAGGATGGGCAGGGTGGACGGCACGGGGCTACCCCACCAGGTTTTCCAGCCAGCCGGCCAGGCCGCGTTTCGGTTTCTCGCCGTGGATGCTGCCAGTCTGCCCGTTGATCAGGACGCGGTAGGTCTCCTGCTCCGCCTGGTAGCGGGTAAGCCAGACCGGCACCAGCGCCTGCTTGAACGAAGCGATGTGCAGGGCGGCGGTGGAATACTTGAGGTTGTCCACCATCCCCTGGTGGTTGATGATCTTCTGGCGGGCATCCCTGGCCACCAGGCGGCGGGCTTCGAGGGCGGCGTCGGCCATCGCCACCTGGTAGACCTCCGCCGGCCAGCCGGAGATATAGGCCGGGTCGTAGGCCGGGGCGCTGGAATAGCGGAACTCGGGCAGGGCCGGGCGCAGCAGGTCGGCCATTTCGCTGCAGGCCGGGATGCAGAGATCGTTGTAGTGGATGGTGTCCGTCCCGGAGATGGAGACCCACTGCTTGTCCCGGTAGACCTGCCCGCTCCAGGGCATCTCGCCTTCGATGTCGAAGGTCCAGACCGGCAGGTAGATGCCGTGCGGCGCCTGGACCTTGCCCTGGGGCTGGATCTTGTTCTGTTCCACCCAGCGCACCAGCAGGGTGGCCGCCCGGCGGCGATCGAACTCCATCGGGATGATGGCGTCCGGGGCGATCAGGTCGCGCTGCTGCTTGACGGCCACCACGTGGTTGGAGCCGCAGAAGGCGCAGGTGGACGAAATGAGTTTGGGCGGCAGGATGAAATCCGCCCCGCAGCCGCGGCAGCGGAAGGTGGTGGTGGCGACCGGCTGGCGGTGGCCCCTGGCGGTTGCCATGGCCAGGAAGAAATCCTGTTCGGCGTAGTCGCGGCCGGCGGAGGGGGTCTCGGCGCGCTGGCAGGATTCGCATACCAGGCTGCGGCCGTCGGGCGAGTAGGCCATCCGCCCGCCGCACTTGGGACAGGTGAAGCGGTCGGCCTGCGCCGCCTGCGACCCGCCCGGCTGGGCGGGCAGGGCATCGGGGTCGACGATCTCGTCCGGCTTGAGTTTTCCGTCCAGTACCGCCAGGGCGCGGCGGGCCTCGGGATAGTAGAGGTCGTGCGCCAGGCAGTTCTCCAGGCAGCGGCGGGACTCGGCCGGGTCGTCGGCCACCCGGCTCAGCCAGTACCAGGCGTCGGCCAGGGAATCGTGGTCGTGGGTCAGTTCGATGGCGCGTCCCAGCGCCCGCCGCGCCTCTTCTTTTTTACCCTCCTTGGCGGCATAGATGCCGTCCCACATCAGGGTCTTGATCGTTTCGTCTGCCATGGGATGGGAGCGCCTACCTGCGGACCAGGGCGTCGGTCATGCGCGCCACCCGCGCCATGGCCTGCACGTCGTGGACGCGGACGATGTCGGCTCCGCGCGCGATGCCGACTGCCACCGCCGCCGCCGTCCCTTCCAGGCGCTGGTCGGGCGGCAGGTCGAGGGTGTAGCCGATGAAGGATTTGCGGGAAGGGCCGAGCAGGACCGGGAAGCCGAGGGCGCGCACCTCGCCCAGGCGGTCGACCAGTTCCAGGTTCTGCGCCACGGTCTTGCCGAAGCCGAGGCCGGGGTCGAGGATGATGCGCTCATCGGGGATGCCGGCAGCGCGCGCCAGGGCTACCGATTCGAGCAGGTCGCGCCTGACATCCTCGAGCAGGTCGGTGTATTCGGCCGCCAGGTAGGCCGCCCCCAGGCGGTCGCGCACTTCCACGCTGGCCGGTCTGCTGCGGTTGTGCATCAGGATGACCGGCAGGCGGTGTTTCGCGACCACGCCTGCCAGTCCCGGGTCGGCGCGCAAGCCCCAGACATCGTTGACAAGGCGCGCCCCGGCCCCGATCGCCGCTTCGGCAACTTCCGCCTTGCAGGTATCCACCGAGACCAGCGCCTCGGGGAACTCCGCCAGGATGGCGCGGATGAGGGGGATGACGCGCCGCATTTCCTCATCGGCCTGCACCGGCTGCGAACCGGGACGGGTGGACTCGCCGCCCACGTCGAGGATGTCCGCCCCGCTGTCCAGGAAGCGGCGGGCCTGCTCCATCCCCCCCTCTCCCAGTGGGAGAGCGGAAGGGGGTGAGGGAAGAAGTCCGTCCCCCGAGAAACTATCCGGGGTGGCATTGAGGATGCCCATCACATAGGTGCGGCTGCCCCAGGCCAGGGTCCGCCCTCCGAGCGCAAGCGGCCTCATGCCAGGGTATCGAGCGGGCGGGAGAGCCAGGCTTCGGCCTCGTCCATGCTGCTGAAGACCTTGATGGCGGCCGAGGTCTCCGGTACGACCGAGTAGTAGATCTTGCGGATGGCTTCGGCAGTCCCGGGCGAGGCTACCACCACCGCCAGGCGGATGTTGCGCGCGGCGGGGTCGCTGTCGACCTCGATGGCAGTGTGGATGGCCTTCTCCGGGATGTCCTTCACCTGGCGCAGGTCATACAGGTTGCGCGTCAGGCGGTCGGAGGCGAGCAGGTGTTCGAGGGCGAAATCGCGCCAGTGCTGGATGGTGGCGTCCGAGAGGTCTGTGAAGGTCAGCGCCATGCCGCCATCCGGGCGGCGGACGACGGTGTAACCGATGCCGGGCGCCGGTTTCCAGTTGAGGGGTTTGATCTCAGTCATCGCGCGTCTCCTGTCTGTGGGTGGATTCTGCCTGTCATTATAACTAAAAAGAGTCCCGGAAACGGGACTCTTTAGGGCTGGGAGTTGCCGATCTTGTGGCTTTATAGAGATTTCACCGCAGAGGGCGCGGAGAACGCGGGGAGTTTTCCTTGTTTTCTCCGCGGACTCGGCGGGCTCTGCGATAAAAAACTGGCCACGCTCTCGGAAATAACCGATCAACTGCTGCTGGGCTTGGGCAGTTGCGGGATGATCCAGTTGATGAGCGCCTGCGGCGAGCGGGTCTGGATGAAGATGCGCCCGGGACCGGTCAGTTCGATGACGAGGCCTTCTCCTGAAAGCAGGGTGGACTTCAGCCCGCCCACCGGGCGCGGCTTGACCGAGAGCGTGCCGTCGAAAGCCACCAGGTGGGACGAGTCGACCACGTATTTCTCGCCCTGGGCGATGGTCTTCTCGTAGACCGCCCCGTAGGACGAGACGAGCAGTTTGCCGCGCCCCCTGGCCTCCAGGATCGACAGTCCCTCGCCGGCCATGAAGGCCTTGCCGCTCAACTTGGCGTCGATCGCCACCCCGTCCTCGGAAGCCATGAAACAGCCGGTCTGGACCAGGATGGTCTCGCCGTTCATATCGATCATGACGATGTCGCCGGGCAGTTCGGGCGCCAGGGTCACTTCGCCGCCCTGGGGGCCGGCCTTCCAGAAGTTCTGGAAGAGCGATTCGCCGCCAAGCATGGCGCGGCCGAGCGACTTGAACAGGCCGCCTTCCATCTTGGTCTCGATGTCGACCCCGCCGGAGAAACTGACCATCGCGCCCGGTTCGGCGCGGATGCGTTCGTTGGCGGCCAGTCTTGCCACTGCCAGGGAATAGGACGGTCGGTGCAGGATTTCGATTTGCATGATAATCTCCTTTTTATGATGGATCGAACAGGTTGACAGGAATCAACGCGAAAGGCGCGAAAAGGATCGAAAAACACCGGATGAACGAGTCTGCGCGAAATTCGCCCGATAAGCGTCCTTCGCTTCGCCTTTCGCCGCCGGGGGGATGAATCCCCCGGCCGGGAGCGGAAGCCGTCTCAAGACGGCTGGACCAGCCTGCCCGCCATGCGCAGCACGTACAGGGCGTCGGCGGTGACGAACGGGTTGGGGCGCACCTTGCCCGTCCCACCCCAGGTGACGGGGGTGTACCCGCTCAGGGACGGACGGGTGGATTGTGAGTAGGTCATCTCGGCCGGGAAACCGCCGCCGGGCAGGCGTTTGCTTTCGAGCAGGTCGAGGGCGTCGTTGCAGCGCGGGTCGCGGATGAAGCCTGCCTCGGCCATCACCTTCAGCCCAGCCAAAATGTCGTAATGCCAGTAGACGGGATAATGCAGCCGGACGAAATGCTTGTCCATCACGGAACCGTCGGCCAGGCGGCGGAAGAGGCGGCGTTTGAGGAAGACCTCGGCTGCGCGTTCGGCGGCGGCGGCAACCTGCGGGTCGCCGGAGACCCGGGCGTACAGGGCCAGCGCCCGCAGTGGGATGAGCGTCTCCATGAACGAGGAGGTCTCCACTTCCGGGCGCTTGTCGCAGTTCCAGCCGCCGTCCGGCCACTGCCAATCGAGCAGGCGCGAGGCCAGTTCGGCGGTGCGCCCGTCTACCAGGCCGAGCCGCAGCGATGACCAGACGGCGTTGCCCTCCTGCGAAGCGCAGCGGCGCGTCCGGCCGTTGACCAGGCGGATGTGCTTCCTGTGGGTCTCGCTCAGCCAGCAGTCGAAGGTTTCGTCCATCATCGGGCGCAGGGACTCGTCGCCGGGCGGATAGCCGAGGTCCGCCAGGCTGGACAGGATCCAGTGTGAACCACACCATTTGGAATACGGGAAACAGCGCGCCTCCCGGCCGGGGACCCGGTCGCCCGGGAAGCGCTTGAAATCGCCGGATGCGTCCAGGTTCCATGGGTCCTTATCGACATCCGAAAGCAGGGTGCGCACCAGCGGGGCGCTGCGCACCGCCTGGCGGGCGCTTTGCGCCTCGGGCGAATCGTCGCGCTTCCCGAGGACGCCCACCGCCACCTTCCAGGCCAGGGCGGGTTCGGCTTGCAGTTGGTCGAGTACAGTTGTCATCACCAAAACCTTTCCAACCGCTGAGAACGCGCAGAGCGCAGAGATTTATTCTTATTCTCCGCGAACTCAGCGCTCCCGGTGGTCGAATCTTTCGATCCCCGTCGCCTCGCACTCCGCCAGCAATTCCGCCACCGTCTTTCCCAGCCTCGGGTGGACGAAGTCCGGCGCCAGGTCCGCCAGCGGGACGAGCACGAAGGCGCGCTCGTGCAGGCGCGGGTGGGGCAGGGTCAGGGCGGGGTCGTCCAGCAGCAGGTCGTCGTAGAACAGGATGTCCATGTCGATCCGGCGCGGCCCGTAGCGGACGGACGGGAGGCGGCCCAGTCCCGTTTCGAGGGCCTTCAAATGCGCCAGCAGCGCCAGGGGCGGCAGGTTGGTCTCGCCCGCCAGCGCCATATTGAGGAAGGCGGGCTGGTCGGTCACGCCCCAGGGCGGCGTCTCGTAGATGGGAGATACCCGGCGGATGACGACGGAGGGCGGCAGGGCTGCCATCGCCGCTTGCAGGTTGGCGAGGCGGTCGCCGAGGTTGGAACCGAGGGCGAGGTATATGGTGGACATGGAATACCGCTATTGTACACCCGCCCGGCTGGTGGGAGGCGGATAACGCGGATGCACGCCGACGGAGGCGGAGGTTTTATGCGTATTGTGGAGGCGGCTCCCAGATCGTACCCGCAGGGTAAGCCGTTGAATGACGGGCGCGGGAGCCTGTCCCACATGAAATTGGAGAGTCGCCGGCAACTCATGCAAGAGGTCAATGATGATTTCAGATTGAACTGAGATCCGGACATAAATTCAGGCAGATATTTTTCGCCACGGATTTCACAGAGTCTCACAGAGGAAAGAACCACATAATCTGTGTCAGTCTGTATGAATCTGTGGGAAACGAAGGATGTCCGGACTTTTGTCCAAACTTTGGATCGAGTCCTTGAAAATATTATCGCTCCGTGATATTATCGCCGCATGATAGAGACCTTCGCCTCAGATGAAACCGAACAAATCTATCGTGGTCAAGTTTCAAAAAAGTTACCGAAGGATATACAACGAACCGCCCGGCGCAAGTTGCTCTATCTCGATGACGCTGAAGATCTGCAAGATTTACTTGCGCCTCCTGGAAATCGGCTGGAAAAACTAAAAGGCGACCGGGCTGGACAGCACAGTATCCGCATCAACGACCAGTGGCGAATATGCTTCAAATGGTCGGGTAACATGGCGCAAGATGTCGAGATTGTGGATTATCACGGATGAAGGAAAAATGATGGACAAAACTTTATCACCCATTCACCCTGGCGAAATTTTGCTCGAAGATTTTATGAAGCCGCTTGGTTTGAGCCAGTATCGCCTGGCGCATGACATCGGTGTTACGCCCATCCGTATCAGCCAGATAGTTAATGGCGAGCGTTCAGTCACCGTCGATACTGCCATGCGTATTGCCCGTTATTTTGGCACAAGCGCGGCAGTCTGGCTTCGCCTGCAAGTCCGCTATGACCTGGAAGTTGCAGAAAGCGAATTAAGCGACAAAATCAATCGTGAAGTCAAGGTGTTCGCCCAAACCCCAAGTCGCGCATAAATGGGCAGGCAAGCCAGCAAAGCATCCACAGACACCAATAAGATCAAGGAAGGCGCGCTAAAACAGGTCCGGCTCCATAAATCCCGGACAATGGGTAGTGGATCAAAGGAATTTCCCTCCATGGAAAACAAGAAAATGGGTTTCAACACCATCGACGAATACATCGCCTCGTTTCCACCGGAGGTGCGCGCCCGGCTGGCCGAAATGCGGGCCGCCATCCGGGCCGCCGCGCCGCAGGCCGAGGAGAAGATCAGTTACCAGATGCCGACCTTTTACCTGGAAGGCAACCTGGTCCACTTTGCGGCGCATACCAGCCACATCGGTTTCTACCCCGCCCCGCAGGGGATCGAGGCCTTTGCCAAAGATTTATCGGCCTACAAGGGCGGGAAAGGATCCGTCCAGTTCCCCTTCGACCGGCCGCTGCCGCTCGACCTGGCGCGCCGGATGGTCGAATACCGGGTGGCGCAGAACCTGGAAAAAGCGGCCGCCAAAGCCGCCCGGCGCAAGTAGCCGGACCTGTCCCCCATCGAAGCCGCAAATGACCGACACCAACGCCCGCCTGCTGCCCCTGGTCCTGCTCCTCTCCGCCTGCGCCCCGGCGGAAATCCCGCCCCCGGCTGCCAGCGTCACGCCGGTCGTGGCGGCCGCCTCGGCCACGGCCCCGGCTGGTCCCATCGACAGCCCCAGTCCCCTCCCAAGTCTCATCCCAAGTCCCATCCCAAGTCCCAGCCCGTTGCCGGAAAACGTCATCACGGATGTGCTCTGGCGACCGGATGGCGGCGCCCTGCTGGTGGTCGGCGCCTACAGCCTGTCGCTGGTCGGGACCGGCGCCTGGCAGCCGCTCTGGAGCATCCCCAACCTCGGCTACTGGCCGGTCGTCTTCACGGACGGCGGGGACGGGCTGCTGTTGATGGACGGTAACGGGACCGTCATCCGGGTCGATCCCGCCAGCGGGGCCCTGTCCGCCGGGCGGGAGGTCCAGCCCGAGGGGCGTTTCGCCTTCAGCCCGGACGGGAGGCTGCTGGCTGCCACCCTGGGCGGGGACATCACCCTGCTGGATTGGGAGAGCGGAGAGGCGGCAGGCCTGCTCGAAACCGACCTCGACAGCGGGGCGGTCTACGACCTGGCCTTCAGCGCCGACGGCCGCTGGCTGGTGGCCGGGAGCGATAACGGCGACATCCAGGCCTGGGACGTGACCAGCGGGGCGCGCACCCTGATGCGCCCGGCGGTCATCCCCTCCCCGGTCTATGTCTGCGAGGTCTCCGGCCGGATGGCGGGCGAGCCGCCGCCCAACCTGCTGGTGGTTTGCAGTTACCCATCCGCCGATTACCAGTCCACCTATTACTCGGCCGCCCTGCTGGCCGCCCGGCCGGATGCCGCCGGGGCTTCGCTGGTGATCCAGGACAAGGCCGGGCTGGGATACCATGGCTTCACTGCCAGCGCCGACCGCAGCCGGGTGGCAGTCTTCGCAGGGGAGGCGGTCGAGATCTGGAGTCCCTCCGGCGGCCTGCGCACCCGCAACCTGGAGGGCGCTTCGGGCAACCGGATGGCCTTCAACCCCTCCGCCGCGCACCTGCTGGCGGTCTGGTCGGGGCATGCCGTCCAGGTCTGGGACGTAGGCCGCGGTGTAATGGCCGGGCAGTACACCAGCCGGCCGGCGCAGTTCCCGCCCGAAGCCTGGCTCACGCCGACCCGCCTGCCATCGCCAACCCCCAGCCTGACACCCACCCCGCCAGCCTTCACCCGCGCGCTCTACCTGGCCGAGCCATTCCTGCGCGGGGAGGATGTGCGCTGGGTGCAGCAACGCCTGCTCGAACTGGGGTACGACGAACTGCATGCGGCCGACGGCATCTACGGCGGCGACACGGAAGCCGCCGTGCGCCACTTCCAACAGGCCAACGCCCTGGAGGCGGATGGCATCGTCGGGCCGAAGACCTGGGAGGCGCTCGCCAGTGGCCAGGCAACCGGGCCGTAGGCCATTCCTCATCCATCATGTCGCAGCGCTTTAAATTGCCCGATCCATAAACCAGCCCCCGGTTCGCCGGGGGCTGGGTGCAAGACAAGGGTTTCCTGCTATTTTTTCTTCCGCTTAGCGGGCAGCCTGGCGCCTTTCAGCAAGTCCATATCCCACCCGCCTGGAGGGGTTGTTTCCAACTCTCCCGCAGTCGTGCCTGGCGCCTCCCTGGATGGGGCGCCGGTTTTCTTCTGTTCGCCCTTGATCTGGCGGATGATGTCGTACCAGAAGGAGGAGCCCTGGGAGACCGCTATCCCGGTAAGGATTATTCCCAGGATCCGCAGGAACAGCCAAACGCCATACGGCTGGGATAGCGACCACCTGGTGTAAGGCGAGACCAGGTCCTTGCATTCCTGGCAATCGTCGTCCACCACAAGCGGCGGCTGGATGTACCACGGATAACTGATGATTTCCTTACCGGTCCTGGCGTACCAGGGCAGGTTGATCACCGCCAGGTCGTCCAGGGTGGCATAGAGCGCTTCCAGGTCGGCTTGCTGTTCTTCCTGGCTCGCCTCATCGGCTTGCAGGATGGTCTGGGCGTATGCATCCGCTTTTTGGGTCAACAGCGGGTCGTACCAGGCGCGCCCGGCGATCTGGATGCTGTCGACGCCCAGTGAAAACGCCAGGGCCAGGGATATCCACAAGGCGCCTGTTCGGGCAACCGCTTTGAATTTTTGAGCGGCCTGGTCCATGACCGAGCCAAAATAGGTTTCCAGTTTTTCGCGCCACTGTTCGAATGTGTAATAGTTCTGGTCGACCATTTCGATCAAGTTCTTTTTCGTCTGGAACGGGGTCGGCTCGCCGCTCAAGTTCGGAAATTCATCCGGCAGGAGCCCGATTAGTTTCCTGATTTTTCCCTTCCAGTCCGCTGCTGTGCCTTCGATATCGAACAGCGCGTCCACCAGGACTTTAGGGTTGATGCGTTCGACATAATTGGATAACCTGATATTCGCGAAAAACTTGCCAAATCCGCCGGCCGCATAACGCACAGGTCGCAGTGAGTTGATCTGTGGGGCATTTTTTAATTTTTCGATGGTGAACGTTTTCCCGGCATCCAACCCGTTCTCGAGGCTATTCTTCAGGAACTCTTCGAGGATCCTCCCCCTGGTTTCGAACACATCCAGGATCCATTTCGTGATGCCCGAAATGATCATGCTCATAATGTAGTAAACGACGGCCAGGACCAGCGCCACACTGACAAGTTGGGAAAGCGAGATGGTCATACTATCCTCCTTGGGGCGGGAACGAGATGCAATGGCCGGGGCGTCAGGTCGTTCGGAAAATAACCCGCCCCTTTAGGAACTCCTTGAACCTGTCGGCCGGTGATTGCCTGGTGAGTTTTCAGCCAATAAGATTGTACTGCGTTCAAAACCCGGATTCAAGTGGTTATTCCCACAGTTCCCGCACATCGAAAGGACGTGGGTTTGGAGGCGGCTTCGCCCCTGCCAAACCCACGTGGCATCTTTCCGGGGAACCCCTCCAATGACCGGGCTACGGTCCGACTGTTTCCGCCAGGAAATCGAGGATGGTCTGCAAGCCGAGCGGTTCGGCCTCCGGGACCATGATGAAGTTGCCGTGCTGGGCGTCCTGGTGGACGACCACCTTCAGGTTGGGGGCGACGATCTGGTGGCAGAAAGCGGCCTCCTCTGTTGTGGTGAGGCACCAGGCCGGCACAGGCGGCTGCATTTCGCCCAGCCGTTCGACCACCACGCTGTAGGTCAGCGTCAGGTAATCGCCGGGCGTGAGCGAGGCTGCGCCCTTGCACGAACCGGGGACCTGTTCCTCCAGGTACAGGCAGCCATCCGCCGCCCCATCGGCGCCGATGCTGGAGCCGATGGTCACGATGCGGGTCGGGTCCACGCCCTCCAGTTCGGCCGCCTTGAGCGCCGCCGCCTGGGTATCCAGCAGCCAGACATCCGGCATCCAGCCCGGGCAGCCGGCTTTGTAGGGTTCACAGGTGCGGTAGGAGAAAATGAACACCCCGTATGAGGCGTCCGCCGGGATGGGCGGGAACCAGGCCGGGTCCCACCAGTCCTCGCTGCCGGGGTTCTGGAACGGGTTGGCCTGTCCCCGGTTCTGGAGCCAGACCGCGATCTCGTACCAGTCGCTCATGTCGCCGCCCACCCAGTGCATCAGCACCACCAGCGGGGCGGGGTTGACCGCCGCCGGGTAGTAGAGTCCCGTCAACTCCTGGCCGTCGGAGGCCTGGAATACGACCTCCTGCGGCTCCATCGCCATGGGCGGGATCGCCGGCGGGGCTTCGGTGGCGGCGGGTTCTTCCGGCGCGTCCGCGGGGACGGGCTCATCGGTCGCGGCCGGTTCCTGTGCGGCGGGTTGCTCTTCGACCGTTCCCGGCCTGCAGGCTGCCAGCAGCAGTACGAGCACGAACAACAGGGTCAATGCGTTCTTGGTTGGCATACCTTCCTCCTTTTCATAATCATAGTGTACTGATATTTGCGTTTTTTTCAACCGGTCGTCCGGCTGGCCGCCGGAAAACGATCCATTCCTCCTTGTCGTAAACGCCGGGGAAAAAGTGTCTCTGGGGAGCGCGATCTGTGGATGCCCAAAGGGTTGCGGCAATCCCCCCCTCCGGGAGATCAACAGCCGGTCTCGCTGAGCTCCGGCCTGAAGTGGACCTTCCCGGCCGCGCCCCCCAGCGCGCCGGGGCGCAGTTCGAGCGCCATGAAATGGTCCCCGTTGCCGTAGTCGC
This sequence comes from Chloroflexota bacterium, assembly GCA_016865985.1. Classification (GTDB taxonomy): domain Bacteria; phylum Chloroflexota; class Anaerolineae; order Anaerolineales; family Villigracilaceae; genus VGNO01. Next base: position 38,644 of record VGNO01000002.1, read on the forward strand.
CCTCCAGGCCGAAGGCTCGCGCCGGTGAGAAACCGAAGCGGGGATAGTATTCCGGGTGGCCGACCAGGACCAGGGCGTCCACCCCCTGGCGGCGCGCCAGCCGGGTCCCGGCCCGCACCAGCCGCGACCCGACGCCTGTCCGCTGGTATCCCGGCCGGACGGCCACCGGGCCGATCCCCAGCAGGCGGAGTCCGGGACGGGCGGGTTCCAGGGCGACCGGCGTGAAGAGGATATGTCCCACCACCCGCCCGTCCAGCGCCGCCGCCAGCGACAGGCTGGCATGGCCGCCCTGGCGGATCAGGTCCACCGCCTGCGCCTCGTTCCTCCGCCCGAAGGCCTCCCGGTTGACCCGGCGGATGCCGGGCAGGTCGCCCGGTCGTTCCGGTCGGATCTCGAGCGAATCGCCGAAGTGGCGCAGCAGGGCCGGCAGCGACCGGTCGGCGAGCGAATCCAGGGTCAGGTCGGCCCCGTCCATTTCCAACAGGCGGGTGAATGGGTTCGGCACCGCCACCACCGGTATCCCGGCGGAGCGCGCGGCGCGGATGCCGTTGGGCGAATCTTCGAAGACGACCGCCCGGGACGGGCTGCCGTGCACCTCCGCCAGCGCCTTCAGGAACAGGTCGGGATGGGGCTTGGTGCGCCCGGCCGGTACATCATCGGCGCAGATGACTGCCTCGAAGAATTCCAGCAGCCCCAGCCGCTGCAGGTGCCCGTCCACCCAGGAGTGCGAGGAACTGGAGGCGACCGCCAGGTTGAGGCCGGCGCCGAAGGCGGCATGGATGGCATCGAGCGCTCCCGGCAGGAGCGGCTGGGCGGCGATGCAGGCGGTGCTGCGGGTGCGGTGCTCGTGCTCCAGGGCGGCGCGCTCCAGCCTGGGACCGGTGAGGGTTTCCAGGCAGGCGACCGGGTCGAAGTGCGCCTGGCCGGCCCCGCCCACGATGCTGCCCCACGCCCGGGGGTCGAATTCCTGCCCGTGGCGGCGGTAGATGTCCTGCCAGACAAGGAATTCCGGGGTCTCGGTATCCAGGATCAGGCCGTCGAAGTCGAAGAGCAGGGTGTTTATCATGGGGTCATACAAGCGAAGGTTGAACGATTCTACCATTGCACCGCAAAAACCCTGCAGCCGGTCGGGGGTTGGTACCACTGTACGCAGCGGCGCGGCGCGGACGGGCCCGGTTTTTCCATCCGCCGGATCCGCCCCTCCCGCCCCAGATTCCAGGTATCCAGGAGCCCTCGCATGGAGCAGCAAACTTTCAAGGTTTACGGGTCTCGCTGCTAGCGTTGGTGGGCCTGGTGGCCGGGCGCCTGGTCTTCAGCGCGCTGCTCAAGGAACCAAAAGCCTTCCTGGCTGGAAATACTGAATAGCGCGGTCGACTGTAATAATATTGCAGCGCCGGCTCCCGTGCCTGTCTGTCAGCGGCACACCCTGCGGGTACGATGTGGGAGCCGGTGTCATTAAAGTCGGGGAATTTGGCAGGCGTTCCCCTAAAACCCATGCCATTTGCGCAGTGCATCCACCCTGGCGCGGATATCCGGTTCCGGATACGGAGATGGGCCATCGGTGGGGGAAAAGTCCGCGCCGGTAAGGGCGCCCAGGCAGGCCCCCACGCCGGAAGCCACATTCGCCGGCCTGTAACCGCCCTCCAGCACGAATACGACCCTGTCCCGGCAATATTGTCCGGCCAGTTGCACCAGGGACTCCGCCAGGGCGTGGTAGCCGGCCGGGGAGAGTCCCAGGGCGGTCAGCGGGTCGTCCCAATGAGAATCGAAACCGGCAGATACGAAGATCATTTCCGGCCTGAATTTCGCGGCCAGGGGCGCGATCACCTGGCTGGCGATGGTGGCAAAGGCGGCGTCGCCGGAGCGCGCCGGCAGCGGCAGGTTGACGATCCGCCCCCTGGCGTGCGGCGCTTCCTCCATCCGCCCGCTGCCGGGATAGATGTATTCCTGGTGGGTCGAGAGATAGGCCACCCTTTCTTCATCCCGGAATGCGGCTTGTGTTCCATTGCCATGGTGGGCGTCGAAATCCACCACCAGCAGGCGCTGGATGCCATTTTCCAGCGCGAGCCGGGCGGCAATGGCGACATTATTGAACAGGCAAAAACCCATCGCCCGGTCCGGTTCGGCGTGGTGTCCCGGCGGGCGGACGATGGCAAAGGCGTTGCGGGTTTGTCCTTGCAGCACCGCCTGTGTGCAGGCCACTGTCCCCCCGGCGGCGGTCAGGGCGTCCTGGAAGGAAGAGCGTGTCACATAGGTGGGGGCGTAATCGATGATGTCGGGTCCCTGGCGGCAGGCGGCTTCCAGCCCGTCGATCATCTGCCTGGTATGGACGCGGGCGATTTCCTCCTTGCTGGCGGGGGCGGTTTCCAGCCATGTGATGGAATCAGCCTGGGATTTCCCGGGTAATCCCTCGAGCAATGCCAGGCGCCCGGGTTCTTCCGGATGGCCGGGGTAAACATGGGCGGGTGAAGGAACCAACAGGCAGGCGGTTTTCATGCCGTGATTATACAGCAGCCTGGGATTCCCCTGGCGCGTCCCCCTCTGTTAACGCGATCACCAGGCACAAGGCCTGGTGATCTGAGGGGGAGGGGACACCACCGATCCTCGCCAGCATGGGGGGGACACGCTGGCTTCGATGGTAGACACCTGGGATACCAGTAAACAAGGAGGCAGGTGTCTTATGGCAATAATATACACCTTAATTATCTGAATTGTATTAAAAACAGATGAGACTTGTCCGATTTCCTACCCCTTGCGGCGCTTGAAGAAGGAAAGCCATTCATCCACTTCCTGCGGGCTGAGACTTGCCTCCTGCCCGGCTGCGGCGCCCCGGGGGGACCGCAGCGCCTGTACCTGCCGGGCGAACTCCTCGGCCGGCAGGACCGCCGCCCGGGTGGCGCGCGCCGCCCCCTGCACCCGCCGGTCCGAACTGACGACCGTCCAGTTGCGCGCCTCGCCCCGCAGCGCTTCCAGCCGGGCTTCGATGGCGGCGTCTGCGCTGGCCCCCTGGCGGATGAAGTACGCCGTCACCGCCCCTGCCTTGCGGCTGGCAGGATGGCCCGGCGGGGCGCCGTCGAAATAGACCTCCAGCCGCGTCCGGCGGAGGCGACAGAATTCCTGCAATTCAACCACCAGGCAGTCCTCGTCGTCGAAGGAATCCAGTTGCAAGCCGAGTTTAGGGATCAGGTTGTGTCCGTCCACCAGGTAAGGCATACCCCATTGTATCTGAAAAAAGCGTTGGGGCGGCAAGAGGCCTGCCGCCCCAACTGGTTCGAATTGCCCGGAGAGGCGCCGGCAATTGAACTCACGATGGAGGAAGGTCGCCCCCTATTCCACGGTCACAGGTCCGGTCGCCTGGGCCGGCCTGGCCCCCCAGAAAAATTTCCAGTACAGGAAAACGGAAAAGGTATAGAGGACTACGACTCCCAGGTAGACCGGGCCGAAGCCGTAATGCACCTGGAGCCAGCCGCTGATCGAAGGACTGAAGGCCCAGCCGAAGTTCCAGGCCATGCTGGTCAGGCTGGCAACCATGGCGCGCGCTTTGGGTTCGACATGTTCCATGACGAAGGCCGTATAGACCGGGCCGCCCATGTTCATCAGGGTCAGGCGCACATAATGGCCGACAGCGCTCATCCAGAAGACCGGGCTGTATCCCAACAGGACCAGGAACGGGATGGACAGGCCCTGGGTGACGACCACCAGCGGGATCTTGCCGATGCGGTCGGCTATGGGAGGGGCGATGATCAGGCCGATGCCCATTGCCAGCGCGCCCCAGCCGAGCGCTCTCCCGATCACCGGGTCCGGCTGGTTGTGGACGACCCGGAAGAAGACGTTCATGAAGGGCATGAACAAACCGGCCCCGATGGAAGTGACCAGCATCGGGGTGACCAGTTTTCCGATGCTCGACCAGTTCTTGACCGCATAGCCGATCGGCGCGAAGAGGGAACGATCGCCAGCCGCCAGCCGCGGGGTGCGCAGGGCAAAATATGGCAGCAGGCCAATCCCCGACGCGATGGCGATGACCCCCAGGGAACCGGCATAGGCCGCGCTGCTGGTCGGGTCCACGCTGCGGTATTCCCCGATCCAGGTGGGCAGGTAGCCGCCGATGGAGTTTCCGACGAAGGCGGCCGTCATCTGCAGGCCCTGGCTCAAACTGAAGAGATAGGTTCGTTCGTGTTCGGCGCTGTTCTCGATCATGAACGGGGCCGATGTAACGCCCGCCAGGCTCTGGGCCGCGCCCATCGCCACGCTCATGACGTAGAACAGCCAGGTGGAAGGCCAGAGCGCCATCGCCGCAATGGACAGGGTGGTTGCCATCCCGCCGAGGATGAAGGAACGCTTGCGTCCCAGCAAGTCGCCCAGGTAACCCATCGGCAGGGCGACCACCAGGGCAGTGGTACTGTTGATGGTAATGATCGAACCGATGATGCCTTCGTCCAATTCCAGGCTGAGGGCATAGAAGTTGAACAGCAGCCGGTAAACACCGAAGGCCGCCCCGGTCAGGACCGCGCTGACCAGGAACAGGCGGGCATTGGGCGAAAACTTGCGCACATTTGCGATGTAGGTCGCTATCACATTGGACATATCAATCCTGTCGTGCCAGGTGATCCTTCAAATTGGAAAAAACCTCGTCCAGGTTGTCCAGCCGGGGCGCATAGCGGCGTTCGTTATTCCCGCCGACGCGCACCTGGACCAATCCTGCCAGTCGCAGCAGGCGCAGGTGATGGACGACGGTCGGCGGGCGCAGGCGCAGGCGGCGGGCCAGTTCGGCCGGGGTCAACGGCGTTTCGTTCAGGTGGCGCAGGATCCCCAGCCTGGTCGGGTCGGCGAGGGCTTTCAAGGCGCCCACCAGCGGGGGGGCCGCCGCCGCTCCCGGCGCAACCTCGCGCACTTCGGGCCGCACCCCGTAGACCAGCACGGCCTTCCCGGCGGATGGGCGGCTGAGGTAGACCAGCGGGGAGATCCAGAAGGATGGCGCAAGGGTGATTTCATCCAGTCCATCCAGCGATTCGATCTGTACGCCGCGTGAGAGTTCCTCCACCAGTTCCGGGAGCGCCATCCGGGAACCCATTTCCCGGGCACGGGCCAGGCCTTCTCCCAGGTCCGGGATGAGGCGTTGTTCCTCCTCGGCAAAGAAGACTGCGTAATACTCCTGCAAGGCATCCAGCAGCAACCCGCCGCTGGTTTCTGCATCTGCCCAGGCTTTCAGCAGGCTGTGGATGACGGACGGCTTGAGCGGTTCGCGATGCGGACGATAACCGGCCTGCAGGAAGGACTGGTCGCCGGCATCCCAGGATCGCCGCGCCGCGATCTCCATTAATCTATGGGCCACATCCGGCGACAGGTCGGGAGGCAGGCACAGGCAGGTGAAGCGTTCGAGCGGGGCCATCCCGGCAAGGGACTGGAGGGCGCCGGCCGCCGACCGCGGAGCGGGGTGTGCGGCGATCCAGGCGGCCGGTATCCCGCAGAAGGCATATATCCGCTCAAGCGCCTCGCGCCGGGGGGGTGAGATGCGCTGGCGAACACCCGCCGTCCAGGCCGGGCGCAGGCCGAATTCCGCGCCGCGGTGGAGTACCAGCAGGCTGATGAAAAAATCATAGGCGGTGTTGTTATCCCAGCGAATGGTGGTCATTTCGGTCCGCTCTATTAGACAAATATCTAACACATTAGATAATAGTCTAACAGAACACAATTGTCAAGAATCTTACTCCTGGTCTTGCCGGGCGGGCATTCCAGGCCGCGTTTTTAAGAAATAATCAATTGTGCTATACTGTGTGGGATGAAGCCCTACGAAAGCGCCCTCACCCGCCTGGAATGCCCGGAATGCGGCCGCGGGTTCGATCCAGACCGGGCGCAGACCGTCTGTGAAGGATGCCTTTCACCGTTGCTGGCGCGTTACGACCTCAAAAACCTGGCAGCCTGGTTCCAACCAGGGACGCCCGCCGCCCGGCCGCGCGGTCTCTGGCGCTGGGCCGAACTCCTGCCGGTGCGCAAGGCAGAGAACCGCCTGACCCTCGGCGAAGGGGATACGCCGCTCCTGCCCGCCGCCCGCCTGGGGAAGAAACTCGGCCTTTCACAGTTGTTCATCAAGGACGAATCCCCAAACCCGACCGGTTCCTTCAAAGCGCGCGGGCTGGCGGTGGCTGTCGCCCGGGCAATCGAGTTGAAGCAGCGCGAGTTCGTCATCCCGACTGCCGGGAATGCCGGCGGGGCGCTGGCTGCCTATGCGGCGCGCGGCCGGGCCAAAGCACATGTCTATATGCCAATGGATGCCCCGCAGGCCAACCAGCAGGAAGTCCGGATGGCAGGGGCCGACCTGCAACTGGTGGACGGCTTGATCAGCGATGCAGCCCGCCTGGCAGGGCAGCAGGCAAAACACAAACGCTGGTTCGATATGTCCACCTTCAAGGAACCCTACCGCGTGGAGGGCAAGAAGACGATGGGACTGGAACTGGCCGAAGCCTTCGACTGGCGGCTGCCGGATGTGATCGTCTACCCGACCGGCGGGGGGACCGGGCTGGTCGGGATGTGGAAGGCTTTCGAGGAACTGGAAGCCCTGGGCTGGCTGGACGGGCGGCGGCCGCGCCTGGTGTCCGTCCAGGCGGAGGGCTGCGCGCCGGTGGTGCGCGCCTTCCAGCAGGGCGCGGCGCGGGCCGAACCCTGGCAGGAGGCCCGCACGCTGGCCGCTGGCTTGCGCGTACCCTCGACATTCGCAGACCGCCTGATCCTACGGGCGCTGCGCGAGAGCCGCGGGACTGCGCTGGCAGTCAAGGATGAGGAGATACTCTCGGCCAAACAGGATATGGCGCAACTCGAAGGCATCCTCCCCGCGCCGGAGGGGGCGGCTACCCTGGCTGCCCTGCCTCACTTGCTAACAGAGGGCTGGCTGGAACGAGATGAAAAGATCGTCCTGTTCAACACGGGATCAGGTTTAAAATACCTGTAAAGGTGGAAAAATGACCGTCGATGCAACCCGTTCATATCTCGACCTGCTGTACAACATCAGCCGCGAACTGGCTTCCGCCCTGGAACTGCGGACGGTGCTGCAACGCGTCCTGTTCCAGTCCCTCAAATATGTCGGTGGGGAACGGGGCAGCATCGTCGTACTGGACGAGAACGGCAACGCCCTCGATTCGGCCATCGTATACGGGATGCAGGTGCACGACCACACCACCCACCAGTTGCGGGATACGATCGACCGCGGCCTGGCCGGTTGGGTGGTGCGCCAGCGCAAAGCAGCCTGGGTGCCCGATACGAGCCGGGACGAACGCTGGCTGCGCCGCCCGGACGATGCCGCGGACCGCAGCGGCGCCAAGTCGGCCATGTGCGTGCCGCTCCTGACCCGCGAGCGCCTGGTCGGCGTGCTGACCATCTTCCACCCGGTACCCAACACGTATACCAGGGAGCACTTCGACCTGATCCAGGCCATCGCCGACCAGGCCGGGATCGCAGTGTTGAACGCCCGCCTGTACGCCGAAAGCCAGCGCCAGGCGCGGGTCATGACCGCCCTGGCAGCCTCGGCGGAAGCCATCAACGCCACCCTGGAACTGGACGCAGTGCTCCAGCGCATCCTGAACGAAACCATCCAGGCCTTGCAGGTGGAGACGGTGGCCCTGGCGCTGTTGGACAGCAATTGGGACCTGGTCTTCCAGGCCGCCACCGGCGAGAAAAAAGACGCCGTCGTCACGAAACGCATCCTGGCCGGGCAGGGGGTGGCCGGATGGGTGGTGCACGAAGGTGAAGGCGTAGTGATCCCGGTAGCCGCTGAAGACAAGCGCTTCATCCCCGCCGAGCAGTTCGACGGCATGGATATCCATGCCCTGGCGATTGCCCCCATCCACGCTCAGGGACGGGTGATCGGTGTCCTGGAAGCCATCAACCCGGTCAGCGGCGCCTTCGACCCCGACGCCCTGCTGGCGCTGGCAGGCATCGGCAACCTGGCCGGTTCCACCATCCAGCACGCCCAGTTATTCGAACGCCTGCAGGCCGCCCATAAGCGTTACCGCGAACTGTTCGACGACAGCATCGACCCGATCCTGCTGACCGACCGCAACGGCAAGATCCTGGAAGCCAACCGCCAGGCCAGCATCCTGAGCGGGTTCAACGCCAAGGAACTGACCGGGATGAAGATCGGCGATCTTCACCAGGTGGGGATGGATGCCGCCGGTTGGGAGAGCATTACCACCGGAAAAGTGGTCAGTTATGAATCGACCCTGAAAGGCAAGGGCCGGCGTACGGTCCCGATCCAGGCCTATGTCCGGCGGGTGGTTTTCGAAGAGGTCGAATCGCTGCAATGGACGCTGCGCGACATCACCGAACGCAAGGACCTCGATTCCCTGCGCGAAGACCTGATCGCCATGATCTACCACGACCTGCGTTCGCCGCTGGCAAATATCGTCTCCAGCCTGGATGTGCTCTCCTCGTTGTTCGGCCGGGAGGAGAACGAAACCGTTCAGTCCGTCCTGACCATTGCCTCCTGCTCGACAGCCCGCATCCAGCGCCTGATCAGTTCCCTGCTGGATATCAACCGGCTCGAATCGGGGCAGCCGGTCGGCTCGCAGGAGGCGGTGACGGTCAAGTCCCTGTTCGACGATGCCCTGGACGCTGTCCAGCCGATGGCCGAGAGCCGCAGCCAGGCGATCAAAGTCGTCATCCCCGGGAAATTGCCGGCTGCCTGGGTGGATGTGGACATGATCCGGCGGGTGTTGATCAACCTGCTGGAGAACGCCTCCAAATTCTCCCCCCCGGAGGGAAAGATCGAATTGGGCGCGGCCCTTGATGACAACTGGTTGAAGGTCTGGGTGCAGGATACCGGGCCGGGCATCCCGGCCGCGGAACAGGGACGCATCTTCGAAAAATTCACCCGGTTGAAGGTCAAGGGCGGTCCCGGCGGGTTGGGGGTGGGACTGGCCTTCTGCCGGCTGGCCGTCCTGGGTCACGGCGGCCGGATCTGGGTCGAGAGCAAAGCCGGGCACGGGGCGCGCTTCCTGCTGACCCTGCCCCCGGCCAGGGAAAAT
>VGNO01000003.1 GCA_016865985.1 Chloroflexota bacterium
TATGTGAACCGGGTGGTCATCCCGACCGTGCCGCCCCTGTTCATCCCCACCGCCACCGCCACCCGCGACCCGGAGACCTACGTCACCGAGGCCGAGGCGCTCTATAACGAGGGTAAATTGCTCCAGGCAATCGATGTCTACTGGCAGGCGGTGCGCGCCCGCCCGGACGATGAGACGATCTACATCGCCCTGGCGCGGGTACAGGTCTTTGCCGGCCAGTACGAAGAAGCCCTGGCCAGCGCCGAGAATGCCCTGCTGCTCAACCCCAACAACGCCACCGCCTATGCGGTGCAGGGCTGGGCGTTCACCTTCCTGGGAAATTACATCGGAGCGGACGAGTCGATCAAGGAAGCGCTGCGGATGGACCCGCTCAACCCGCTGGCGCACGCCTACTACGTGGAATTGCTGGTAAGTTCGGGATCGTATGAGTCGCTCTTGCTGGCAATCGACGAGTCGCGGGTGGCGCTCGACCTGGCGCCGAACTCATTGGAAGCCCACCGGGCGCGCGGCCTGGTGCTGGAAGTGACCGACAACCGCGAGGAGGCGGCGCTGGAGTACCAGAAGGCGATCGAGATCAACCCCAACATCCCGGACCTGCACCTGGCGCTTGGGCGGACTTACCGCGCCCTGGGGGCGGGGGACCTGGCGCTGGAGGAGTTCACCAAGGCCAATACCCTCAACCCCTCCGACCCGACCCCGGAACTTTTCATCTCCCGCTACTACGCCACCATCGGTGAATATGCCAAGGCCGAACAATATGCCGAAGCGGCCGTCCAGGACGACCAGACCGACCCCTACCTGCGCGGCAACTGGGGCGTGGTGCTCTATCGCCTGCCGGACCTGCCGGCGGCGGCAGTGCAGTTGTCCCTGGCAGTCAACGGCGGCCTGACAGAGGCTGGGGAGACGGTGCTGCCCATCCGCCTGACCAGCGATATCCGGGTGGTGGAGTTCTTCTCCATCTACGGCTTGTTGCTGGCGAAGACCGGACGCTGCCCTGAAGCCCTCCCGGTATTCCAATTGATCCTGGCAAGCGTGCCGGATGACGAGACGGCTGTTTATAATGCAGGAGTTGGGCAGGATCTTTGCGAGAACAGCCTGAAAACGCCGTCGCCAACTCCCACCGTCCCGGTTACCGCCACACCCACAGCCACAAGCACGCCATGAATGTCCCGCCCAGGCGTCCGCTTTTCAATAAAAAGACGAATTCGAACATCTACCGGGTTTTCCTGATGGTCGTGCTGATCGCGACCGTCTACTGGACCTGGTTCCAGTTGGACGTGGGAGCGCTGGTCAACCCCTTCTCTGCCACGCCGACGCCGACCCGCACCGCCTACTCCTATGTTCTGGAAGCGGATGCCCTCTTCACCGCCGGGCAACTGGAAGGCGCCATCCTGGCTTACCAGGAGGCAACCGCGCTCGATGCCGGTGATGCCGCAACCTGGACCAAGTTGGCGCGCGTCCAGACCTATTCCACTGCCTCGCTGACGACCGACAAGCAGCGCCGGGAGCGTTTGCAGGATGCCTTGTTTGCCATCAACCAGGCAATCGAACTGTCGCCGGACGATGCCAATGTCCATGCCATCCGCGCTTTCGTATTGGACTGGAACGCCACCGCCCTGGGCGGGGAGAACGCCGAGGATTACCTGCTCCAGGCCGAGCAGGCTGCGGTGCGCGCCCTGCAACTGGATAACCAGAACGCCCTGGCGATGGCTTTCTATGCCGAGATATTAATCGACCAGCAGAAGTGGCCGCAGGCGCAGCAGGTGATTGCCCAGGCATTGGTCGCCGGCCCGGAGTTGATGGACGTACACCGGGTATACGCCTATGTGCTCGAATCGACCCTCCAATACAGCCAGGCCATCGAGGAATACCTGGCGGCGATCGAGATCAACCCGAACCTGACCTTTTTATACAACTCGGTAGGTTTCAATTACCGGGTATTGGCTTTGAAAAGCGGCGACGAACTGATCGCCAATGCGCTCTACGAGAATGCCCTGGAGTATTTCGCCCGGGCAGTGTCCTTGAACGAGCAGTTGGGCATCCTCGACCCCGTCCCTTATATCGCAATTGCAAAAACCTATGCCCAGCAGGGTGAGTTTTTCATTGCCGCTCGCAATATCCAGAAAGCGCTGGCGCTCGATCCCACCAATGCCAATACCTATGGCGAACTGGGCGTCATCTATCAACGCTCGCGCAACTTCGAAGGCGCCATCCCGGCCTTGAAATGCGCCGTGCGAGGCTGTACCGCCGCCGAGGCCTGCGACGTGCGCCAGTGCGGAGACAGCGACCCGCGGGTGGCGGTCGTTGGCATGGCGCTCTCAGAGAATACGATCGTCTATTACTACACCTATGGTTCGCTGCTGGCTGCCTTGAGCCGGCCGCAGGACAACCGGTGTCCCGATGCGCTGGAGGTTTTTTCGGAAGTCAGCGCATTCACCAACGATGTCACCGTCGCCGCCATTGTCGATGCCGGGGTCCAGATCTGCAATTCGCTGGCGGTCTCCCTGCAGGAGACCCCGACCCCGGTCCCCACGCCGACTGCCATCCCGACCCCGGGGCCGTGACCCATGCAGGGGGATTGTCAGAGTTTTGTTAATGGCCGGATTCTTCCCTTGACGGCTTGTTGGAAGTTATGTATGATAGGTTTAGCGCTCACAAGGATAGAGCGCTAATTCGTCAACATTTTTCAGGAGGATCATATGGCACTTTCCCTAAAACCCCTTGGCAGCCGTGTGCTGGTCGAGCCGATCGAGCAGGATGAAATCACTGCCGGCGGCATCGTCCTTCCGGAAACGGCCAAAGAGAAACCCCAGCAGGGTCTTATCCTGGCCATCGGGCCTGGCGCACGTGACGAGGACGGAAAACGCATCCCAATGGATGTGGAAAAAGGCGACAAGATCCTGTTCGCCAAGTATTCCGGCACCGAGATAAAACTGGATGGAAAGAAGTACCTCATCCTGCGCGAAGAAGATATCCTTGCCATTGTCGGCAAATAACCTACTGGAGGAATGAACTATGGCAGCAAAACAACTTGTTTTTTCCGAAGATGCCCGCCGTCGTTTGCAGCAGGGCATTGACACTGTCGCCAACGCCGTTGCCACCACCCTTGGACCGAAGGGGCGCAACGTGGCGCTCGACCGCAAGTTTGGCTCCCCCACCATCACCCATGACGGCGTGACGGTCGCCAAGGAAATCGAACTGGAAGACCCGTTCGCCAACATGGGAGCGCAACTGCTCAAGGAAGCCGCCACCAAGACCAACGACATCGCCGGTGATGGAACCACCACCTCGACCGTCCTGGCGCACGCCATCGTGACCGAGGGTCTCAAGACCCTGGCCGCCGGGGCCAACCCGATGCGCCTGAAACTCGGCATCGAGCAGGGCGTGGACGCGGTTGTCGCCGCGCTCAAGAAGATGTCCCAGAAGATCGAGACCAAGGAAGAGATCGCTTCCGTCGCCACCAACTCGGCCGCCGACGGCGAGATCGGCAAGTTGATCGCCGATGTGATGGACAAGGTCGGCAAAGACGGCGTCATCACCGTCGAGGAATCCAAGTCCCTGCAGTTCGAGACCGAGTATGTGGAGGGGATGCAGTTCGATCGCGGTTACATCTCGGCATACTTCATCACCGACGCCGAACACATGGAATCGGTCATCGCCGAACCCTACATCCTGATCTACGACAAGAAGATCTCCGCCGCCCAGGACATCGTCCCGGTGCTGGAGAAACTCGTCCAGATCGGCAAGCGCGAACTGGTCATCATCGCCGAGGATATCGACGGCGAAGCCCTGGCCACCCTCGTGTTGAACAAACTGCGCGGCATGCTGAACGTGCTGGCTGTCAAAGCCCCCGGCTTCGGCGACCGCCGCAAGGCCATGATGCAGGATATCGCCACCCTGACCGGCGGGCAGGTCATCTCCGAAGAGACCGGCCGCAAACTGGAGACCACCACCCTGACCGATCTCGGCAAGTGCGAGAAGGTCGTGGCAGACAAGGACAACACCACCATCGTCGGCGGCAAGGGCGAATCCGCCCAGATCAAGGGCCGCATCGACCAGATCCGGGTCGAGATCGATAAGTCCACCAGCGATTACGACAAGGAAAAACTCCAGGAACGCCTGGCCAAACTCTCCGGCGGCGTCGCCATCATCCGCGTTGGCGCAGCCACCGAGACCGAACTCAAAGAGAAGAAGCACCGCGTCGAAGACGCCCTCTCTGCCACCCGCGCTGCCATCGAAGAAGGTATCGTGCCCGGCGGGGAGATCGTCTTCATCAACGCCATTTCCGCCCTCGACAAGGTCAAGATGGACGGTGAGGATGAAGCCATCGGCGTGAACATCGTCCGCAAGGCGCTCGAAGCCCCGATCCGCAGGCTGGCGCAGAATGCCGGCCAGGACGGCGCGGTCATCATCGAGAATGTCCGCCGCCTCGCCAAGGAACAGAACAACAAACATCTCGGCTATAACGTCATCAGCGGCGACTACGGCGACATGCTCAAGGCTGGCGTCATCGACCCGCTCAAGGTCGTGCGCGGCGCCCTCGAGAATGCCGCTTCCATCGCCGCCATGATCCTGACCACCGAATGCCTGGTCACCGACGTGCCCGAAAAAGAGAAACCCGCCCCCATGCCCCCCGGCGGCGGAATGGATTACTAGTCCCCCGCAACAGAACAGGGACAGGCAGGCGCCTGTCCCTGCTTTTTTTTGATCTCCTTGCATCGTTGAATTGTTCGTGGGGGAATCACACAGGAGTGACAGCCTTTTCCATAGCCAGGCAGGCAAGTTCCTTTAGCAGCAATGGCAATTCCAGGTCGTAATGTTGGGCGGCCTCTTCCAGCGTGCAGTAGGGCGCAACCGGGCAGCCGACACAGTCCGTATTGTATTTCAGGAATAGTTCGATGGCCTGCGGCCAGGTTTCCAACACCCTGGCGACGGTTGTGCTGGGAAGGATGCCGGCTGTTCCTCCGTTCGGTTTCAGATCCATAATCATGATGTGTTTGTTTGTGCTGTGGACATTCTATCTGCGCAATCCTAGTAGATATCGTTCACCGTGTTATAGACATTGAACTTGCCGGTGGGGGTGACCAGGTTTTCGATGCGCGCCTTCTCTTCCAGGGTGGCGTCATCGTAGATGACAATCTCGCCGGTCTCACCGGGTTTGCTGGCGTCGCCCCACAGGCTGACCCACACTTCGGTCCCGTCCCGGTTGTATTCGAAATGCACCGCCCGGCCATACGGCGGCCCACCTGTGCCACCAGCCGCAGCAGGGCACGCGCCACCCGCTGTTGGGTGCGCTCGGTGGCAAGTTCCCGGTAACGGTCCTGTATTTCCTGGATGTAGGCGCTCATCATGCTCATCAGGTCGAATGCAACCCCCGTCTTGTTCCCGCACAGGCGTTTGAAAAGACCTGTCTCCCAGGCCAGCGCCTGGCTGTCTTCGGAGGCTTCGGCGCTGATCGGGTAGGCGGCTCCTGGTTCCGTCAGGCCGATCGCCCCAAACATCTGGCCCGGCGCGATGACACGCAGGATGATCTTCTGCCCGTCCACAGTCACCTGGCTCAGGCGGACACACCCGCCGACCAGGACATACAGGTGGGTGGCCGGGTCTCCCTGCTGGAAGAAGTAACAGTCCTCTTCCACCAGGCGCAGTTGCCCGGCAGCCCGGATGTTTTCCAGTTCATCAGGGGAGAAGCGCCGGAAGAGTGCAGTGCGGCAGAGGATGGCGGAAAAGCCTGTTACCGGGAGCATGTTTCTCCGGAGTATATCACCAACCCGGATATTTACGGCATTATGGATAAATGAAGTATAATTTAATCTAACCCAGATGATCTAATAGCGGAGGAGGATGCTTGTTATGAGGCTGTGGAAACTGATCGGATTGTCCCTGTTGCTGGCGACAGCCGGCTTTGCTTTGGCAGAATTCCCCAGTGTTCGAGCGCAGGCTGAGCCCCCCGCCGCGTCCGATATCATCCGTGGGGCGATCCTGTACGATAACTGGTTCGCCGCCTTGGGCGTGGATGCCCCGCCGGGCGACATGCCGATCTGGTCCCGCCAATCCACCAATTCCCGCTCCGGTCCCGATACCTGGCGCTGTGTGGAATGTCATGGCTGGGACTACCGCGGCGCGCAGGGGGCTTATGCCTCCGGCTCGCATGCAACCGGTTTCCCGGATGTGATGGCGCTTGCCGCTGAAATGGGCGAGGCGGATCTCCTGCTCCACCTGGGAGGGGAGAATGACCCGGCGCACGACTTTTCCCCCTGGCTCGAAGAGACTTCCCTGCGGCAACTGGCCGCCTTCCTGAAAAACGGGTTGATCGACGACAGCCTGTATATCGATGTCGTTTCGCTCAAGGTAATCGGCGGGGATACCGAGTATGGCAGGAGTTTGTATGATTCCACCTGCGCTTCCTGCCATGGCCTGGACGGGGAGCAGATCGTCTTCCGAACCGAGGGTGTGGATGAGACCCTGGGGAGCATCGCCTACCGCGACCCCTGGCGCTTCCTGCACCGCACCCGCTTCGGCGTGGCGGGGACCGAGATGCCGGTCGGCGCGGAACTCGGCTGGTCGGCGGCCGACGGGCGGGACGTGCTGGCGTATGCCCAGACCTTCCCCGGAGGGCGGGAGGCGCAAGTCCCGGACCCGGCGTCGGAACAGGCCGAACCGGCGCTGCAGGTGGGAGGTCCGGCTACGAACTGGTGGACCGGCATCCTGACCGGCCTGGGGGCGTTCCTGGGAGCCATGGGCTATGCCCTGGTTTTCATCGGCGGCTTTATCCTGATCGGTTTCATCGTCGTCACGGTCCTGCGCAGGCGGAAATAGAGGAGTACTTATGCTCGAACGTTTCAAGATATCGAACCTGCTCGAAAAGGGGGGAAGGCTCATCCGTAAACCGTCGTTCCTGGTTGGGATGGGTGTCCTGTTCATCCTGTTGTTCAGCGCGGCCGGGTACGGGGTGTGGACGACCCAGCAGCCCCCGCCACAACCGATCCAGTTCAACCATTCGATCCACGTGGAACTGGGCGCCCAATGCCTGTACTGTCACCCGGGCGCCTGGCGCCAGGCTTCTGCTGGATTGCCGACGACTGCCAAGTGCTGGGGTTGCCACCAGCAGATGCCGAATACCAAACCGGAACAGCAGAAGTTGGTGGTGTTCGTGGAAAGAGGCGACCCCATCCCGTGGGCGCCGGTCTTCATCCAGCCGGATTTCGTCTATTTCAACCACCGCCCGCACATCGCCGGGGAGGTGAACTGCGAGACTTGTCATGGGGAGATCAGCCGCATGACGGTCGCCCAGCCCAACCCGCGCCAGAACATGGGCTGGTGTCTCGAGTGTCACCGCGCCACGGCCGGAGACGACCCCGATAAACTGGCGCGCCTGACGGATTGCGTGACCTGTCACCGGTAGCGTGTTCCGGTGTCGTATTTTCCAGTGTCATGTTGATCGAGCGGAACATTCAATTTTCATCCCTTTCATCCTTTCCTGGTAAGGATTCTTCATGACAGATAAACTCACTCGACGAGATTTTCTCAAACTGGCGGGGACCGGCGCGGCTGCCACGGCCATCCTGACCGGCTGTGGCCCGGCTTCGCGTTATGTGGTGCGCGAGCCGTACACGCAGATGCCCGAATACACTTACAACGGCCAGAGCGCACACTACGCCACAACCTGCCGTGAATGCCCGGCCGGCTGCGGGATCGTCGTCCGCACCCACCAGGGACGCGCCATCAAGGTCGAAGGCAACAAGTTGCACCCGGTCAACCTGGGCAGGACCTGCGCCCGCGGCCAGGCATCCCTGCAGGGACTCTACAACCCCGACCGCGTGCAGGGTCCCGTCCGCCAGAATGGACGGGCGAGCGGCGCTTTCACCCCGCTCTCCTGGGAGGAGGCTGTTACCGTTGTCCGCGATGCGTTGACGGATGAAGGCCCGGGCGAGATCGCCTTCCTGCTCGGTTTGGCCCCCGACCACCTGGCTGACCTCGTGACCGGGGTCGCGGCTGCCCTCGGCGCGCCGGCCCCGATCCGCTATGGGGCATACAGCATGTTCGAGGCGCGTAATACCCTGGCCGAGGCAACCGGGCGGATGTTCGGTGAACGCCGCCTGCCGGTCTTCGACCTTGCCAATGCCGCTGTGACAGTCTCTTTCGGGGCCAATTTCCTGGAGACCTGGCTCTCACCCGTCGCCTACACGCGTGCCTATGCCCGTATGAGGCGCGGCGCGGCGGGAGAGCGCGGCCGCCTGGTACAGTTCGAGGCGCGCCAGTCGCAGACGGCTGCCAAAGCCGATGAATGGATCCCGTGCGTGCCGGGAACGGAAGGATCGCTGGCGCTCGCCATCGGGCGGCTGATTGCCGAAAGCCGGGGCGGCGCCATGCCAAAAGCCTTCCAGGGCGTGGATGCAGTTGCCAATGCGGCGGCAGCCGGCGTGGACGATGAAACCCTGGGGCGCATGGCGTCCCTGCTGGCCGGGGCAGACCGCCCGCTGGTCATCCCCGGCGGGGCGGCGCTCGGACAGAGCAACGGGCTGGAGACGGCGGAAGCCATCCTGGCTTTGAATGTCCTGCTCGGTAACTTGGGGCGGCCGGGCGGCGTTTTCCTGACCCCCGACCTTCCGGTCCATGCTGCGCATAACCGGCTGTCCGGTACGTTGGTGGACCTGGCCGGCCTGGTGGAAAAAATGAAAACCGGCCAGGTGAAATCCATCTTCGTGCACGGTGTCAACCCGCTCTTCGAGATCCCGGCTGCGCTCGATTTCGCCGCCGCACTGGCACACGTGCCGCTGGTTGTCTCGTTCGCATCCTTCCCGGATGAGACTTCCGCTGAATCCGATTTCATCCTGCCCGACCACGCCTCCCTCGAATCGTGGGGCTACCAGTTCGCCGCCCCGGCCGCCGACCGACCGGCGCTCTCTGCTTCGCAGCCTGTTGTCATACCTTTTTACGATACGAAGGCTACTGCCGATGTGCTCCTGGCGGCCATCCAGTCCGCTGGGGGATCCCTGGCTGCCGCCGTCCCCTACCAGGACGAAGTGGCTTTCATCCGGGAATCTGTGCTCGCCCTGGTGACCGAAAGTGGGTACTTTAACGCCCCGGAGATCAATACCTTCTGGGCGCAGTGGCAGCAGTACGGCGGATGGTGGAAGGCGGGATCCGGGCTGGGCGCTCCCCTGGCAGCCTCCGCCCTGGACCGGAGCCTGCAGGTCCCGCCGGCCGAATTCGAAGGCCAGGGAGAGTTCCTGTTCCTGGTTTACCCGTCGGCGTTGATGGGCGATGGGACGGGCGCCAACAAACCCTGGCTCCAGGAAACGCCCGACCCAATGACGACCGTCATGTGGAACTCGTGGGTGGAGATCAACCCCCTGACTGCGGATCATCTCGGCTTGAAGGACGATGATCTTGTCCGCCTCGTCTCTCCATACGGGGAACTGGCAGCGGTTGTCTACCGCTATCCGGCCATCCAGCCGGGCGTGGTTGCCATGCCGTTCGGGCAGGGGCACTCCACCTATGGCCGCTACGCGGCGGGGCGGGGCGCCAACCCGGCGGCGCTGCTGCCCCTCAAGAATAACGGCGCCGGCGACCTGGCTTTCGGGGCGGTGCGGGTCGACATCCTGAAGACCGGCAAGTCCCAGCCGCTGGCGCGTAACGAGAGCCGCCTGGGTGTCTACGGCGAGGAGTAGAGAATGAGAGAAGAGAAAATCCATCAATACCGCGCGGAATGGAGCGAGGCCGAACAGGGGAAATGGGGGCTGGTGGTGGACCAGGACCTGTGCACCGGCTGCCAGGCCTGCGTGACCGCCTGCGCCATGGAGAACAACATCCCCTTCGTGGGCGAGGAGGACACAGCCTACGGGCGCGCCATGCACTGGATCCGGCTGGAGCGGTTCTGGGAAGGCGAGTATCCGGAAGTGAAAGCGACCCCCTTCCAGGCGGTGATGTGCCAGCAGTGCGGCTCCGCGCCGTGCGAACCGGTCTGCCCGGTCTTTGCCTCGGTACACAGCCAGAACGAGAAGTTGAATGTGCAGGTCTATAACCGCTGTGTGGGGACGCGCTACTGCGCCAACAACTGTCCCTACGTGGCGCGCACCTTCAACTGGCGGGATTACGACCGCCCTGAGCCGCTCAATAACCAACTCAATCCCGATGTGACCGTGCGGCGGCGCGGCATCATGGAAAAGTGCACTTTCTGCGTCCAGCGCATCCGTATGACAGAGGACCAGGCACGCGCCGATGGGCGTGAAGTGTACGATGGCGAGATCGAACCGGCCTGCGTCCAGGCCTGCCCGGGCGAAGCGCTGGTCTTCGGGCGGATCGACGACCCGCAGAGCGCGGTCAGCAAGCGGATGAAAAATGGGCGCGCCGTCAAACTGCTCGAAGAACTGGGCGCCCAGCCGCGCGTCACGTATCTCAAGGGAGGGGCATAATGACAGAAGCGCTCGAACATTCCCCCGGCCACGAACTGGAGCGCCTGCGCCAGGAACACCTGATGCTGGACCCCAGGCCGCGCGGCGAGATGAATGCGCTGGTGATGGAAGCCATGCACACGACATCCTGGAAGTTCAAGATGGTCTTCGCCCTGCTGTCGGTCGTGGTGGCCGTCTGCCTGTTCGGGGTCTGGGGCTACTTGATCGCCGAAGGGATGGGCGCGGCCGGCCTGACCGACCCCGTCTACTGGGGCATTTTCCTGGTCAACACCGTCTTCTGGATCGGCATCAGCCACGCCGGGACCTTCGTTTCGGCCCTGTTGCGGGTCTTCAAGGCTGAGTACCGCCGACCGTTCACGCGCGCAGCTGAATTGATGACCACTTTCGGCCTGGTGCAGGCCGCTTTGAGCGTTTTCATGCACATGGGGCGTGTCTGGCTCTCATACTGGTTGTTCCCCTATCCCAACGAGCGCGGCCTGTGGCCCAATTTCCACTCGCCGCTTTCCTGGGATTTCCTGGCGATCAACACCTACCTGCTGGCCTCCACCATGTACCTGTTCCTGCCGCTCATCCCGGACCTGGCGATGGCGCGCGACCGCTCCACCGGCTGGCGAAAAACCCTCTACCGCATCCTGTCGCTCGGCTTTCGCGGCGCCGAAGGCGAGTGGACACACCTGCGGACCGCCATGAACATCTTCGCCTTCGCCATCCTGCCGGTCATGTTCAGCGTCCACACCATCGTTTCGTGGGACTTCGCGGCGGCCATGCGCCCGGGTTGGAACTCGACCATCTTCGGACCGTACTTCGTGGTCGGCGCGCTGCACTCCGGCATTGCGGCGGTCGCCATGGTGCTGGTGGTTGTGCGCGCCACGATGAAGAATATGAAATACTTCATCCGCCCGGAGGTCTTCGATGCGCTCGGTAAATTGATGCTGATCGTTTCGATGGGATGGGCATATTTCTTCTTCAACGATTACATGGTGCAGTGGTATGGGGGCGATAGTTTCACCGATACCCTGCTGCATTTCCACGAGAACGGGCCGCTGGGCTGGATGTGGTTTTCGATGCTCATCTTCAACGTTGCCGTCCCCTGGCTGACGCTCTGGAACAGGCGGGTCCGCCGCAATCCGTGGGCGCTCTTTGGCATCGGCCTGTTCATCAACATCGGCATGTGGTTCGAACGCTATATCATCATCCCCACCTCGTTGACGATCAACTTCATGCCTTTCACCTGGCGGGAATACGTGCCCGGAGTCGAGGCGCCGTTAGGCATCGGGACACTGGCCTTCTTCATCCTGCTCTACATGGCTGCCAGTAAACTGGTACCGCTCGTGCCGGTCTGGGAGGTGCAGGAAGGCCAGATGGCGCACAGCCTGCGCAAGGTCGGCAAAGAGACAATTGTCTCGGTGGCAGAAATGGAATAGGAGGCGGTATGACCGAAAAAATTTCCCTCCTGGCGCTTTTCCCCGATATCGACCCGGCAGCGCAGGCAGTCGAAAAACTGCGCGGCATGGGGCTGACGGACGACGATATGAATGTCATCTCCGGTACCCCGGCGACGGAGGCCATGCTCGGGCGGCCGCACCAGTGGTCGAATGTGCCGCGCCTGGCGCTGGGCGGCGCGCTGGGCGGGTTCCTTATCGGCGTGTTCTTCGCCTTCGGGACCCCCTACCTGTACCCGATCGAGGTGGGCGGCCAGCCGCTGATACCGGTCCCGCCCAGCGTGGTCGTCCTGTTCGAGATGACGATGCTGGGTTTGCTGGTGGCCACCTTCCTGGGCGTCTTCCTCGATAGCCGCTTCCCTTCCTATGCGCCCAAGGAATATGTACCGCAGATCAGCGACGGGAAGATAGCCGTTTTCTTCGAGTGCCCGGTTGAAAAGCGAAAAAAGATCACGGATGCCCTGGCTGCCCTCGGAGCGGAATCCATCCAGCCTGCGGAGGCGCAAAAACTATGAGCCTGACCAACCGCCTGCTCCTGGTCGGCAGCGTTGTGGTGATCCTGTCCGGCGCGCTGCTCCTGTTCACCTACGATGTCATCAAGATCGACTGGATCTCCTTCATGGAAATCCAGCCATCCTATAAACCAATGGAAAATCCGCTGCCCGTCCCGGCGCAATCCATCCCGGTCGAGGGCGCGGCTTATGTTCCAGGCATGGGAGCGCCGGCCAACCCCATCCCGGCCGACGAAGTGTCGCTGGCGCGCGGGGCGCAATTGTACAGCATCAACTGCGCCCACTGCCACGGGACGGGCGGACAGGGTGACGGTCCAATTGCTCCTTTCCTGGCGGTAAAGCAGCCGGCCGACCTGACCGGCGACCTGGTGCAGTCCAAGAGCGACGGAGCCCTGTTCCTGGTCATCTCCACCGGGGTGACGAATACCATGCCGGCCTTGAACGAGAACCTGTCGGTGCGCGAGCGCTGGGACGTGGTCAATTACCTGCGGACGCTGCGGCCATAGGGCTGGAGGGACAGAACCATGAAACGAGATTTCAATACTTGGATGTTGTTCCTGATCTTCGGGATGCCTGTGCTCTTCCTGGCATTCATCGCCGGGTTGTACTTCATCCCGTGCGGTTTGAACAACGATTGTTCGCAAGCCACACTGCCGGGAGTTATCCATACTCCGGTCCCGACCATCATCCCGGCAACCATGGTCGCGCCTGAGCCGGGTGAGGCGGCGGTTGGCAGTGGATGCTCCGTATCAGCGCGGACGCTGCTGCAGGCCTGGGCTTCCAGCGGCTCCCCGGATGTCGGCCCCTTCGAGTTCATCGACGCCAGTGGGACGGTCTGTACCGCGACTTATGCAGATGTCTCCCGGTTATTTAGTGAAGCCAACCTGTGGTACCCTGGCGCGCTGGCCTGCATAACCTGCCACCATTCGAACCTGTCTGCGGCTTCGGCCCAGTTGGACCTGAGCGCCTATGCCGGGATGGCGGCCGGTTCGCGGCGCGCGACCGCTGGCGCCTTGGGGAATGACATCCTGGGCGCGGGCGAGTGGGATTCATCCATCCTCAACCGGCAGTTATTCGTGTTGAAAGTCATGCCCTTCGGCCGCCCGCCCGGGCTGGTCAGTGAAGAGGGTCCGACTATCCTTGCAGGGAAACCAAAATGACAAAAAATCCCCCGGCCATCTGTTCAGCCGGGGGGTTTTTGTGGCGGAGAGGGCGGGATTCGAACCCGCGAACCTTGTGGGTTACACGCTTTCCAAGCGTGCGCGCTAAGCCAGCTACGCGACCTCTCCAGTAAGGCGGGCGAATTATACCGTATTTTCAACCGGTGGTCACGGCTGCCAGTTTGAGGGCCTCGGGTTTGCCGGGATCCGCCTTTTCACTGCCGCCCAGCGGCTCGGTGCGTTTCTTGAGAGGCGCGGATGGCGCCTGGCGCGGCTCGATCATACCCCAGCGACTGGCGCCCAGGTAGAGGATCTCCAGGATCAGGTCTGTGTAGGAGATGCCGTGGGCGTTGGTCTGGAGACAGAGGTCGCTGTAATCGGGCGTCAGGCCGGGCAGGGTGTAGATCTCGGTGGGGGGCGGCTGGCCTTCGGCGTCCAGGCGGATGTCGGTGCGTGAGACATCCAGCGCGCCGAGCACCACATGCGCCCGCCAGGCCAGGTGGTGGAGTTTACGGGTCAATTCCGGGTCGGTTGGGGCCGGGCAGAGGTAACCGGGCGCGCCTTCCGAACCGATGGACTGCGCCTTGGCTTCCAGTCCATAGATGCTGGGGGTGACCGAGCGGCTGTTGTCCAGTTCGAGCACCGGCAGGCGCAGGGAGCCGTCCTTTTCGTACCATTCCGGGTGGCGGGAGTAGAGGGCGGCGTCGCGGCGGCCGAGCACACCGACGGTGAATTCGCGCCCGGGCAGGAAAACCTCCACCAACGCCGGCTGGTTGTACATGCGGATGATGTACTCGACCCGCTCGCGCAACTCGGTCTCGTTGTTGACGATGGCGCGCGTGTCCACCCCCATACCGGTCCCTTCGCGCGCCGGTTTGACGAACAACGGGAAGTGCCTGATCAACTCGGGGCGTAACGGCTCGTCGTTGAAGGTGAATTCCTGGAAAGGCGCCACCGGCAGGCGGCGGTCACGCCAGATGCGCTTGGTGAGGGTCTTGTCGAGCGAGATGGCGTTCGTCAGGACGCGCGAACCGGTATATGGGATCTGGAGAAGTTCCAGCAGGGCGGGCGTCAGGGCTTCCCGGGCATCCCCGCCCAGCCCTTCGGCGATGTTGAAACAGATGTCGGGGCGGGATTCCTGCAGGGCAAATGGCAGGTTCCGGTCAGCCTGGATGAAGATGGTCTGGTGGCCGTCGGTCTCGATCGCCCCCCGGATATGGTCGATGGTTTCGATGTAATCGTAATCCGCGCCGGTATCGGGGGGGGCATCGGGCGGCAGTTCGCGGTCGTGCTCCTTGATGTTGGCAAGCACGGCCACCCGCCACGGAGGTGACGGGCGCGGGGTGGAACTGGGAGGTTTTTCGTTTTCCTTATCCTGCATGGTTGAGTTCATCTTCGTTCCTCTACTTTGTAAGTATTCTTGCGGGCGTAGTATAAAACAAACTGTCCAGATGACAAGAGGTCAATTGCCCGTTCGAAGGTTGGCGCCCGGCACAGAAAAGGGACGACTCTGCCTGCCGGGCGCCTTCCCGAGGGCGAATCGATTCGAAACTAGACAAGCGTGCGGCTTTCAGGTATCATATGTCCGTTCTGCCGCCAGCCGGCAGGCGTAAACTGAATACATTTGGAGAATTCCATTTCGCATGGACTTGTTCGAGCGACAAAAAGACCTGACCGAAGCCCATGGCGTGCCCGGATATGAGAAACCTATCCGGGCAAACGTTCGTAAATACCTGCAACCATTCGGGGGACCAGACCCAGATGGGTCCGGCGGCGTGACCTGCCAGCCAGGAAATTCGTTTAATCCCACTCCAGCGTGGAGGCGAAATGTCTGACCTTATCAAGCAAATTACCAGCGACCTCAAGAAGCAGATCGACCAGTACCAGCCGGAGGTCAGCCTGAGCGATGTCGGCGCCGTGACGGAGGCCGGCGACGGCATCGCGCGGGTGGCCGGTCTGGCGAACGTAAAATCGCAGGAACTGGTGCAGTTCCGGAACGGCGTGATGGGGATCGCCTTCAACCTCGAGCGGGATAGCGTCGGCGTCATCATCATGGGCGAGTATTCCGAGATCGCCGAAGGCATGAACGTGCGCGCCACCGGGCGCATCGCCTCGGTGCCGGTCGGAGACGGGTTGGTCGGGCGGGTGGTCAATGCCCTGGGCGATCCGATCGACGGCAAGGGGCCGGTCCAGTTCAGCGGTTACCGCCCGATCGAACGCATCGCGGCCGGCGTGGTCGGCCGCCAGGACGTGGACACCCCGGTCCAGACCGGCATCAAGGCCATCGACTCGATGACCCCGGTCGGGCGCGGCCAGCGCGAACTCATCATCGGCGACCGCCAGACCGGCAAGACAGCCATCGCCATCGACACCATCATCAACCAGAAGGGCAAGGACCTGGTCTGTGTCTATGTCGCCATCGGCCAGAAGAAAGCCGCCATTGCCCGCACCGTGGCCCTGCTGGAGCGTTTCGGGGCGATGGAGCACACCATCGTGGTGGTGGCCTCGGCCGACGAGGCGGCCGCCCTGCAATACATCGCCCCCTACGCCGGCTGCGCCATCGGTGAAGAGTTCATGGAAACCGGGCGCGACGCGCTGGTGATCTATGACGACCTCTCCAAGCACGCCTGGGCGTACCGCCAGGTCTCGCTGCTCCTGCGCCGCCCGCCCGGACGCGAGGCCTATCCCGGCGACATCTTCTATCTCCATTCCCGCCTGCTGGAGCGCGCCTCGCGCCTCGCCAACCAATATGTCATCGCCGGCAGGGATTACAAAGGTTCGACCGCTGGCGCCAGCGACGGGGTCAATGGCAGGGTCTATGGCGGCCCGCGCTCGGCGCACGACGCCGAACAGGCCCGCAAGGCGCTCAAGAATCCCGATGACTATAAGATCGTCAAACTGGCGGGTTCCGGCGGATCCCTGACCGCCCTGCCCATCATCGAGACCCTGCTGGGAGACGTTTCATCCTACATCCCGACCAACGTGATCTCGATCACCGACGGCCAGATCTACCTGGTAGGCAACCTGTTCAACGCCGGCATCCGCCCGGCGGTGGATGTGGGCATCTCGGTCTCACGCGTGGGCGGCGCGGCGCAGACCAAGGCCATGAAACAGGTGGCCGGAAAACTGCGCCTCGACATGGCTTCCTACCGCGAACTGGCGGCCTTCGCCCTGATGGCCTCCGACCTCGACAAGTCCACGCAGGCGCAGTTGACGCGCGGCCAGCGCATGCAGGAGATCCTCAAGCAGCCGCAGTATGAGCCGATGTCGCTCGAAAACCAGGTGATGGCGCTTTTCGCCGGGACGCAGGGCTTCGCCGATGCAGTGCCGATCGACAGGGTGAAGAAATGGGAATCCGACCTGCTGCGATACATGGCCACATCCCACCCCGAAGTGGGCCGCGACATTGCTGAGAGGAAGCAGATTACTCCCGAAAACGAGAAGGAACTGCGCGAGGCGCTCGACATTTTCAAATCGACCTGGGCATAACCCATCAGGTTTGTGATTAGAGACGAGAGACTAACCCATGGCTTCAGCCCGTGAAATGCGGCTCCGCATCCGGAGCGTAAAAAATATCTCACAGGTGACACGCGCCCTGGAGGCCGTCTCGGCCAGCAAGGTGCGCAAGGCGGTGGCAGCCGTCACCGCCACCCGCGCTTATGCCACCAAAGCCTGGCAGGTGCTGACGCACGTGGCAGGCCAGCCGGGTCGGGCCAACCTGCACCCGCTCCTGGTGGGACGGAGCGAGGTGCGGAAGGCGCTGGCGCTGGTCGTCAGCGGCGACCGCGGCCTGGCCGGCGCGTACAATACAAATATCATCCGCTATACGGCGCAACAGTTCGACCGCTACAAGGCGCCGGTGGCGTACATCGCTGTAGGTCGCAAGGGTCGCGATATGTTGCTGCGACGACGCAAGGATGTGACCGCCGAGTTCAGCAACCTGCCGGCCGCCCCGGAGTTCAAGGATGTCTCAGCCATCGGCCGCCTAGCGGTGGATGAGTTCCTGAAGGGCGACGCGGACGAGGTCTGGCTGGTCTATACTGATTTCGTCAACATGGGCAGGCAGGAGGCGGTGGTCAAGAAACTGCTGCCCCTGGATGTGGAAGGCGGCGAGCGGGTGCAGGATTTCGAACACAGACCGCACCTGACTGCGGCCTACATCTACGAACCGGCGGAACGTGAGATACTGGACGAGATCATCCCGCGCTTCACGGCGCTGCAGGTCTACCAGGCGATCCTTGAATCGCAGGCCAGCGAGCACGCCGCCCGCATGGTGGCCATGCGCAACGCCACCGACAATGCCCTGGAACTGGTCGATTCCTTGCAACTCGATTACAACAAAGCGCGCCAGCAGACGATTACCAACGACCTGCTGGATATCGCCGGCGGGGCGGAAGCCCTGGCGCGTACACTCTCTCGGAACTTATAGAAGCAATCAATTTCGGAGGCTCTAAATGGCGAAATCAACTGGCCGTGTGGTGCAAATACAAGGCAGCGTGGTGGACGTGGAGTTCCCGGAAGGCGAACTCCCCGAACTCTACGAAGCGCTCGAGATTGCCCGTCCCGGAGCCGACGCGCTGGTGCTGGAAGTGGAAAAGCACCTGGGCGGCAACTGGGTGCGCTGCGTTTCGATGGACTCGACCGATGGTTTGCAGCGCGGCGTGCCAGCCATAGCAACCGGCGCGCCGATCATGGTGCCGGTCGGCCCGGTCACCCTGGGACGCATCTTCAACGTCCTGGGACGGGCTGTCGACCAGCAGGGCGAGGTAAAGGCCGAACAATACTATCCCATCCACCGCGCCGCGCCGCCTTTCTCCGAACAATCCACCCGCACCGAGATCTTCGAGACCGGCATCAAGGTTATCGACCTGATCGCTCCATTCACCAAGGGCGGCAAGACCGGCATCTTCGGCGGCGCGGGCGTGGGCAAGACCATCATCATCCAGGAACTCATCCGCTCGGTTGCCACTGTCCACCAGGGCAACTCGGTCTTCGCCGGGGTGGGTGAACGCACCCGCGAAGGGACGCAGTTGTACCGCGAGATGCTCGAATCGGGTGTGATGAAGGATACCGTGATGGTCTTCGGCCAGATGAACGAACCGTCCGGCGTCCGCCTGCGGGCGGCGCTGTCGGCGCTCTCGATGGCAGAATTCTTCCGCGACCAGGGGCGGGATGTGCTCCTGTTCATCGATAACATCTTCCGTTTCACCATGTCCGGTTCGGAAGTATCGGCGCTGCTCGGGCGCATGCCCTCCGCCGTGGGCTACCAGCCGACCCTGGCGACCGAGATGGGCGAATTGCAGGAACGGATCACATCCACCCGCACCGGGTCGATCACCTCCATGCAGGCGGTCTACGTCCCGGCGGACGACTACTCGGACCCGGCCCCGGTGGCGACCTTCACCCACCTGGACGCCACCATCGCCCTCGAGCGCGCCATCGCCGAGAAAGGCATCTACCCGGCGGTCGACCCGCTGGCATCCACCAGCCGCATCCTCGACCCGAACATCGTCGGCCAGGACCATTACAACACCGCCCGTGAGTGCCAGCGCGTGCTCCAGCGCTACAAGGACCTGCAGGACATCATCGCCATCCTCGGCATCGACGAACTTTCCGAGGACGATAAACTGGTGGTGGCTCGCGCCCGCAAGATCGAGCGTTTCTTCTCCCAGCCGATGTTCGTGGCTGAACAGTTCACCGGCGTGCCGGGCAAGTACGTCCATATCAAGGAGACCGTCAGCGGTTTCCGCGAAATCCTGGACGGCAAGTGCGACGACCTGCCCGAGCAGGCCTTCCTCCTGGTCGGCACAATTGAAGATGCGCGTGGAAAAGCCGAACGGCTGGCAAAGGGCGCTTAGTCTGGACAGATCCTATGCCGATAAGATGTGAGATTGTCTCCCAGGACCGGATGGTGTACGAAGGCGACGCCGATATGGTGTTGTTGCCGGGCGCCGAAGGTGAAATGGGCATCCTCCCCAACCACTCACCGCTCCTGACCACCCTCAAGTTTGGCGTGATCCGGGTGCGCCTGGGCGCCACGGAGCAGGTCTTCACGGTCGCCGGGGGTGTTGCCGAGGTCCAGCCGGAGATCATCACCATCCTGGCGGACGCGGCGGAAAATGTGGACGAGATCGACATCGCGCGCGCCGAAGCCGCCCGCAGGCGCGCCGAGGAGTTCCTGGCGCGTGGCGCGCCGCCCGATACTGATGCCTACCTGGCGATGGAAGCGGCGCTCCGCCGCTCGAACCTGCGGCTGGATGCAGCCAAGCGCTACCGGCGCGGGACCCAGCCGCGCCGCCCGAAGGACGAGGCGTAGAAGACATGCCTCCCATTGCGAGAGACCTCGGGATCGACTTGGGGACGTTCTTCACCCGCATTGCCGATTCGTCGCAGGTGCTGGTGGATGAACCGACCATTGTGGCGATCGCCACGGACGAACAAAAGATCGTCGCCCTGGGGAGGGAAGCGCGCGAAATGGAAGGCCGCGTGCCCGAGAACATCGAGGTCGCCCGACCGCTCAAGAACGGGGTCGTGGCAGACTACGAGATCAGCGAGTCGCTGCTCAAGTACCTGATGCAGCGGGTGAGCGGACCGCTGCGCATCTTCCGCCCGCGCGCCATGGTCTCCATCCCGTATGGCGTCACCAGTGTCGAGAGCCGAGCCGTGCACGAAGCCGTGCTGCAGGCCGGCAGCCGCGAAGTCTTCCTGATCCAACAGCCGCTGGCGGCTGCCCTGGGGATCGACCTGCCGATCAGTTCGCCTTCCGGCAACATGGTCATCTGCCTGGGCGGCGGCGCAACCCAGGCGGCGGTCATCGCCCTATACGGCATCGTCTCGGCCGAAACGATCCGCGAGGGCGGCGTACACCTGGACGAAGCCATCATCACCTATGTCCGCCGCAAATATGGCGTCATCATCGGCCAGCCGACTGCCGAGCAGTTGAAGATCAAGATCGGCGCGGCAGTCCCACAGGACAAGGAAGCGAGCATGGAAGTCCAGGGACAGGATCAGGTCTCCGGCCTGCCGCGCCCGGTAACCCTGGCGACGGGCGAGATCGTGGAAGCCCTCGAGGAACCGCTCAAGCGGGTGATCGAGAACGGCCGGCGCGTCCTGGAAAAGACCCCGCCCGAACTGGTCTCGGACATCATCGACCGGGGCGTGGCGCTGTGCGGCGGCGGGGCGATGCTGCGCGGCATCGATAAACTGTTGACCAAATCGCTTGGCATCCCGGCCTACCTGGTGGACGACCCGCAGACCCGGGTGGTCGTTGGGGCCGTCAAAGCGCTGGCGATCTACCCGTTGATCAAGCGCAACCTGCCCCCGGTTTGACCCATCCTGTACGCGGCCGCAGAGATAGAATCTCTGCGGTTTTTCTTATGCTGAAAGCCCTTCCGCCCCAATCCCACCTCCCGGCCGCCCCCGACCTGGGGCGGCGCATTTCGCTCCACCTGGCGCGTCGCCGCGGGCGCGGCCTGTGGTTTGCCCTGGCGCTGTCCATGCTGGCAACCGGGTCTGCCGCCCTGGTCCTTGGCTTGCAGGGAGGTTACGCGGCATACCGCACATTCGGCCCGGCGGCGGTGGGCGGCGCCATTTTCGGGCCGGGGATGTTGATGTTCGCCGCCTGGGGATTGGGGGGGATGTTCCTGTGGGCCGGCGCACGGCGCGACCCGCGCGCCGCGGCCGTATTCGAAGGCGGGCTGGCCCTGCGCGACCGGGACGGGGAGTACGCCTGGCCCTGGCGGGACGTGACCGCCGTCACCGCCAGCGCGACCCGGCGGGAGTTCCTGGGCTTGCTGCTGGGCGACAGTCGCCGCTATGCCATCCATTTCCGGGACGGGAGGCAGGCGCTGCTGGGTGACGCCTGGACTGATGCCGGGCAACTGGCGGGATCCATCCTGTGCCGGAGTTTTCCCGCCCGTTACGCGCAGGCTGCCGCGGAACTGGAAGCCGGGAAGCCGGTCTCGTTTGGTCCCGTCACACTTGGCCGCGAAGGCCTTCATCTCAAAGAGCGCAGCCTGGGCTGGGACGACATCGAGTCGCTGGTCATCCGGCGGGGGTGGCTGCGCCTGGCGCAGCCGGGCGGCGCCCGGGTCCGCCTGGATGCCGGGCGGGTGCGGAACCTGGATGTACTGCTGGCGCTGCTCGAACAACAGATCCCGGTGCAGGTGGAGCCTTAATACATGTCCGAAAACAATGTGGTTGGGGCTCCCATGCCCTAGCGGGACGGCGTGCGAGCCGATAAAAAACGGATAGGCTCCCAGCGGAGCTATCCCTGGACCGGCTATATGAAAAAAGACGGCTCCCGTGCCAATATCCAGCACGGGAGCAGTTTTCACCAAATAAGGCAGCGATAGTTTATTCCAGGTAATAGGTCATGCGTTGCAGGCCGATGGAGGGATCCAGGTACTGGAGCCGCACCCCCGGTGTGACGCTCAGGCTGATGGGGGCGTAGTTGAGGATGGCTTTCACCCCGGCCTCGATCAACAGGTTAGCCACCGCCTGGGCTGCCGCAGCCGGGACAGTCAACATGGCGATCTTGATTCCCGCATTGCGGACAGTCTTCACGATGTTCGAGGCGTCCAGCACGGTCAGGTCGCCGATCTGCTCCCCGATCTTGGCCGGGTCGTTGTCGAAGACCATTGTGATATGGAATCCCCGGTTGGCGAAACCCTGGTAGCGCGCCAGGGCGTGCCCCATGTCGCCGGCGCCGACCACCGCCACTTCCCACACTTTTTCGATGTTCAGGATCTCGCGCAGTTTGTCGACCAGGAAGGAGATGCGGTAGCCGGTGCCCTGTTTGCCGAACTCGCCGAACTGGGATAGGTCCTTGCGGATCTGGGCGGCCGAGATCCCGATCCGTTCTCCGAGTTCCTGCGAATTGGTGGTTTGCTGGCCGGTCTCCTGCATATAACGCAGGGCGCGCAGGTAGATGGGGAGTCTGCCAATAATGATATCCGGGATCGGGTTCGTATTCATGTCGCGCTCCATACCAATGGGTTAAAGTTGATGCAATGTACCATAAAAAGAACAATTGTGCAATTCACGGCTCCAGCGCCTGCACCTCGTGGTCCCTGTGCCGGAGGATCTTGTGGATATTGACCGGCTCGCGTTTCCCACGCACCTGGGTGGATTCGATGAACTCCGTCTCGAACTCGCCCTGGATGGCCCGGGCCGTACTTTCGCTGATGATGATCGGCCAGGCATAAGCCTTGGTCAGGTCCTGCAACCGGGCGGCCAGGTTGACATTGTCGCCGATGACCGTATAGTTGATCCGTTTTTCGGAACCCAGCAAACCCACGAAAGCCTCGCCGCTGTTCAGGCCGATGCCGATCTCGAACCTGCCCGGCAGGCGGCCTTCCGCTTCCCACTGTCTGCGCAACCCGGCCAGGACGACCCGCATCTCGACCGCCGCCCGCGCCGCCCGCAGGGCGTGGTCTGCATAAGGGACCGGTTCCCCGAAGAAGGCCACGATGGCATCGCCTTCGTACTTGTCCACCGTCCCGCCGTATTTGTGGACGACATTGGTCATCGCCTCCAGGTAGGGGTTGAGCAGCGCCACCACCTGCTCCGGGGCCAGTTGTTCGGACATGGTGGTGAAACCCCGGATGTCCGAGAACAGGATGGTCAGTTCAGCGCGTTTGTTGAGACTGGCAATATCACGGGTGGCGAGCAACTGGTCGACCATGGTGGGCGAAATGAAGCGGGTGAACATGTCGCGCACGCGGCGTTTTTCCAATTCCTGCGATACAGCCTGCTCGAGGGTCGGCAGGACGACGCCCAGGAAGAGCATCAGCACCGGGCTGGCGGTCGGGAGGTACAAACTGAACTGGACGAATACCAGGTAGGCTACCCCGCCGTAAGCCAGCATGGCCCCGCCCATCAGGGCCAGCGCCAGGCTGGGTCGTTTCAGGCGGTTGATGAGGGCTGCCAGGAGCGCCATTACCGGGGTGAAGAGCAGGCTGGCCCACGGCGGCAGGGTGTGGATGTACAGGTTGTGCAGGATGGTGGCGATGGTATTGGCAACGATCTCCACCCCGGGTGTCTGGACGGAGGCTGAGAAAGGCGTCGGGTAGACATCCTGGAGCGTCATCGTCGTGGCGCCGATCAACACGATCTTGCCGTCGAACAGCGCCGGGTCGTAATCGCCAAGCACGACCCGCGCCGCCGAATAGGTCGGGAAGGCGCCGGAAGGCCCGGCATAGTTGATGAGCAGCCTCCCGCCCTGCAGCGGCGCCTGCCGGCCGGCGAAACCGACAGCCTGCGGGGTCAGAGCGGAGGCCGGGTCGATGTCCAAATAGAGGCGGGCGATCTCGAACGCCCAGTGGATGTAGGCCTCCTCGCCGTAGACCTGGTAGGCCTGCACCGAACGGGCGATGGCATCATCGTCCCGCCAGATGGAAGTGATGCCGGTACTATCCAACGCCGGCCGGTAGACCGCCAGTGGGAGTTTGATCGTCCGCGTTACCACGTACTGCCCCGGCGAGACTTCCTCGCGGTAATCGTAGATCTGGATCACATTGACGGAGTCCTGGGCGCGCTCGAGGGCGGCGGCCAGCGCCTCATCCCCGCCCGGGGCCGGGTCGGCCTCGAACAGGAAGACATCCAGGCCGATGACCTGCGCCCCGGCCTCGTTCAACCAGTCCACGATCTCGGCCAGGTAGGCGCGCGGCCAGGGCCACTGGTAACCGGTCCAGTTGAAGGAAAAGTCATCGATGGCTACGATGACGATCTCCTCCGCCGGGACCTGTTCGCCGCGCAGGCGGAACATGGCGTCACGCGCCGCCAGTTCCACCCTTTCGAGCGGCGAGGCGCTGTCGTTGAAGATGCCGGTCACCTCCAGCGCCACCAGCAGGAGGACGATGGCCGGCAGGAGCAGGCGGCGCAGGGAAAGCCCAGATTTATTGGAGGTTTGGATCATACAGCCCTCTCCAGGGACGGGATGATGGATACGCCGTTATTATACGTGAGATGGACGCCGAGCGCAGCCCCAGGGATGACAAAACAGGAGCGTCCGGCGCTCCTGTTTTAGGGATCGATCCTGCGGTTGACTACGGCACGCCGTAGCAGTTGCTCCCGCCAACGTATGTAAATTCATACAGGGGCGAGGTCGGGTAATAGGCGCTCTTGCCTTTGGCGTCGATGACCCAGAACCACCAGGCGATATGCCAGTTGGGGTTCATGGTGATGGTCAGGTCGCCGGCATAGGTAATGCCGCCGGTATTCGATAGGTGCTGGTAGGAACCGTTGTAGACCGGGTTGCCGCCGCCGTCGAAGGCCTTGTATTGCACCTTGACGTACTGGATGCCGTCCGGGTCGGTCACATCCGCCTGGAAATGGTTGGTGCAGGTGGTGATCGAGGAACCGGTCGGGCCGTTGATGTTGGCGAAGGTCGGTTCGCTGTTGGAGGCGCCGGTCGAGGTCGGCTTGGGGGTGGCGCTGGGTTTCGGGGTGGCGGTGGCGGTCAGCAGCAATGCCGGCTTGCTGAAGGTGAACGGGCCGGCCATGCAGAGCGGGAGGCGGTTGACATCCAGGGCGGTGACCTGCCAGGAATACATCCCGCCCATCGTCAACGACCCGAGGTAGATCAAGTGCGAAGTTTCACCGATTTTGAGAATTGTACTGACCTGGCTGTTCGGGGCGGTGATGGCGATCTCGTATTTGTACGCACCCGGCTGGGCTTCCCATTGCAACAGGAGTTCACCGGTGACCGGCAGGCTGGCGCCGTCCAGCGGTGAGAGCAGGTGGAAACATTCCGCCGGCGGTGTGGCGGTGGGCGAGGGGGTCTTGGTCGGCTCGTCCGGCTTGTCGGTGGCTGTCGGTTTTGGGGTGCGGCTGGGCAGGAATGGCAGGGCGGAGGCGGTGGCGATCACCGCTCCCATCACCTGCTGCGCCTCCGGGTTGTTGGCGACGAATTCGTCGATCTCCTCCTGGGTCAGGTAGCGCAGTTCGGGCGGCGGCGGTGGGACGTTCGAATCCAGGTTGAACTCGTACAGGATGGCGCCCTCCCCTGCGATCATATCCAGGGCGGCGGCCGGGTTCTCAGCCTGGCACCAGCCTTCCAGGCAGGTGACCCAGACATCGTTCGTGAGCGGATCGACCCAGACCGAGAGATACGAACCGCGCACCGAAGCCAGCCCGGAGGGAGTCTCCACTTCGAGCGAACCGCCATGCAGCGAGACCCAGATGCGCCCGGCTTCCATCACCAGACGGGTGAACAGGCTGCCTCCGCTTTCATCGTTACTTTCCAGGGTGAAGAGGGTCTGCGGGGCGACGCGGATGATTGTACCGGTCGAGAGGTCGAGCCGGGCGCGCCCGTCCTCCCCGGTGCGCACCTGTCCCTGGATTTGCAGTACCATGCCATCCGAGGCGGCCACGAATGCGGCCTGGCCGGGGTTCTTGATCTCCACCAGGCCCGCCAGTTCGCTCAGGCTGGCTGCCCATAACGGCCCATCGGCCGGGACCAGCCCGTTGCAGGCCGCCAGCAGCAAGGCGGGCAGAATGACGATTGTCAGGATTCGGTAGGTTTTCAAGGCGTCTCCTCCGGAACCACAGGATGATTGGATTATAAACCGACAACGGCGCGCTGCCCGGCGGGATGGCGCGCCGTAGGAATAACGGGGGAGACCCGCCTTCAGGGCAGGTTGCGGACGGTCAGGGTGTAGGGCGTCAGGCGCAGGCCGGCGCCCGGGGCGGCTTCCAGGCGGAACTGGTAGGCCGCCCCGGCCGCAAGCAACAGGGGTTCATCCCGGTCCCCGCATTCCAGGCTGCCCCAGCCTTCCACATCCGTCCCGTTTTGCAGCAGGTGGACCTGGAGTTCCCCGCTCCCGCCGCAGGACAGGCTCAGGCTGAGTCGCGCCGCTTTCCCGGCTTGGCTGGCGAAAGGCGTGAAAGCCACCCAGTCGTACAGGTCGCCGTCGGGGGCGGATACGGCATTGTTGTAGGTGAAAGCCCGCGCCGCCAGGGGCGAAAAGACGACCTGCAGCCCGGGTTCTTCGAGCGAGTCGCCGTCTGCCAGCGCCGGGCCGAGGGTCGGCGTTGGGGAGAGCGGGACGGCGGTCGCGCCGCCGGTCTCCACCGGGATGGGTGTGCCGGATTCATCCAGCGCCGGCAGCACGCTCATTTCCGTGACCTGGATATAAGCCACCGCCACCCAGCCCAGGCCGGTCGGGCTGGGGTCGTAGGCGACTTGCAGCCAGGAGCCGATCTGGTTCTTGCCGGTCAGGATGACCGTGGCGGGCGGTTCGATCATGCCCAGGATGGCGTAATCCAGCCCGGGACCGGCGCGCACGTTCAGCCGCTGCAACACGCGGGCTGTGTTGGCTGCCTCTCCGCTGGAGGTTTCCAGCCCGATGACCGGCAGGCTGTCCGCATCCGCCGTCTGGACATATGTGGACACGATCCAGGCCCTGCCATTCAAGCCTTCGGGGTAGAGGATCTGGTACCATTCCCCTCCGGCGTCGCGCCCGGTCAACTGCACCACCTGGCTGTGGTTGATCAGGCCGATGGTATCGTAGTTGGTGCCGGGGCCGGTGCGCACGTTGACCTGGTAGTTGGTGAACCCGTCCACCGGGGTGAAGGTGGGAGGCGGCGTCTGGCTGGGCGGCAGGGGCGTGTTGCTCGGCGTCGGGGAGGGGCTGGCTTCCGGCGACGGGCTTTTGGTGGGCGGGGCGGTTCCAGCAGTGACGGACGGCGTCCCGGTTGGTAACGATGGCGGGACATTGCCGCAGGCGGCCAGCAGCAGCGCCAGGACCAGGCAGGGGAAATGGGTTTTCATGGGGGGATTGTATCAAAAAACCGACAAAAAAGAGCCTCGCGCGAGGCTCGTGGCACCCCTGCGCAGACTCGAACTGCGCTCTTTGGCTCCGGAGGCCAACGCTCTGTCCACTGAGCTACAGGGGTGGGCGGCTGAATTTTACCATAGACCCGCACGGCTTACCCGGGGACATTCCTGTTGGCCGTGGCTTTATGGATTGGATTATCTTTTACCGCGGAGAGCGCAGAGTTCGCGGAGGAAAAACAAAGGGCTTCTCTGTGTTCTTTGCGTGCTCTTCGGTAAGAAATCCCAGAAGAAGCCCATGAGACTAGCGACTCCCATCCTCTTCCAGGCGCGGGGAGCGCGCTTCCAGGTAATCGGCAGCGCGCCGCCCGAGACGGTCCAGGATCTGCTGTACCAGTTCGTTCGTGTCCAGGCGCCGGTGGTAGGCGGCGGCTTGTTTGCCGAGCGTCTCCGCCACCGCCAGGGCGTATTCGGTGAAGGCGATGTCGAAGGAGAGCATCTTGTAGGTGTTGCTCTCGAGGCCGGCCTCGCGCTCGGCGGTGCGCAACTGGGGATGGTCGCGATTGAGGCTGATGACGCCCGTCTCGGCTTCATACTGCGCCCGGGACGATTTCACCCCGCTGCGGACATAGCGGATCTCGAACTCGACCGGCGCGCCGCGCGGCAGACGCGGCGGGGCGGGTGGGCGGCGTTTCTCCAACCCCAGCAGGCGGCGCAGCCAGGCCAGTCCCCGCCTGGCAAGCGAGGGCCGGCGCGGGTCCTTGCGCCTGCCGGCGGCGGGACGCGTCTTGCTGCTGGCGGCGTCCGAGGCCAGCGCCGGTTTGCGGGCGACCGGCAGGCTGGCCCATGGCAGGGATTCCTGGATGGATTGGAAATCCTCGTCCAGGAAGTTCTTGATCCGGCCGGCCACCCGGCGCAGCAGGCGCTGCTCACGCGCCTTCTGGCGACGGCGTTCGCGTTCGGCCAGTTCCCGCAGCGCTTCATCGATGCAGGCGCCCAGCCAGGTTTCCAGCGCCTGGACTTTCGGGTTCTGCGGGTTGAGTCCCAGGCTGCGGGTGTTGTCAAAGGCCGGGACGGGTCCCGGGTCGTCATCCAGCCCCGGGACTTCCACCTCGCCGAAGATGTACTCGGCGAGCGGGGCGCGGCTGCGGCCGGCCAGGGTGGTGGCGTGCAGGTAACCGTGGCACAACACGGCGATGGCGTTGTCATCGCGTTCCAGTTCGTCCGGCGCAACGCATAGTTTGCACGTTGCCTTGCCAATCACGGCGCCCAGTGTCTCCGGCGGCTTGAAGGCGAAGGTCAGTTCGGCTTTGGGCATATGGTAGCGACAGAGGCGCCCGTTGACGCGCACCTTGTGCCGCCGCAGGTGCTGGCCGAGCAGTTTTTCCAGGTAGGCGCGCACTGCCTGTTCGTCCGGGTCGCCTTCCAGCAGGTCGCGGATGCGGATGGTGGTGCCGGGCGGGGAATCCGGGGCCGGGCGGTCGACCGCCGTCTCGCGCAGCGGGATGGGCTGGCCGTCGCGCGCCGACTCCACGTCGGCGCGGCGCAGTTCGACGATGTTGCGCCGCCCGTCCTTGACTGTATCGATGACCAAGGTATTGGCGATGCCGAAGGCGGCCGATTTGCCGGTGCCGAACTTGCCGCGCACCGTCCGGCCGCGCTTGCGCTGGATGTTCTCGCCGTGCATCTGGAAGAAGTTGGAGAGTTCGGCGTAGGTCATGCCGCTGCCGTCGTCGGCGATGGTAACTTCTTCTTCGGCCAGCGTCACTTCGCAGGTCACCGGTTTACCGGGCGCGGCGCTGTCGATGGCGTTGGTGACGTACTCGGCGGCGGCCTTGGGCAGGGTGTTGAAGTAGGCCGCATTCTGGAGCAGGTCGCGCGCCACGTGCGAAGTGACCTTCAGGCGCGGCTTCTCTGGAAGGGGAATTCTTTTCTTCAGCGGTCTCGGGGGGGCGGGTGTGGGCCGGGGGGCGGGGGCCGGCGCGGGCGCCGGTGGCGGCGGGGCAGGCGGTTTCCTGCGGAACAGGTTCAGGATGCCGTTGACGGCTTTGCTGATGGGGTCATCATCCATAATGGGGCATTATGCCATATTATGAAGAATGTGGGACATGGGCGGCATGGGAGCCGTCCCTGTTAGGAGTATTGGATGGGTTTTAAGTGTACCCGTGGGATCAGGGACGGGCTAGATGGTCGAGACAGGCGAATGGGGAGCGAAGGTGATGGGTGTATAATACCGGCATGACCACAAATCGGATTGTTGTCGATCCCAAGATATATGGCGGTAAACCCTGCATCCGCGGGACGCGCATAACGGTGACCATGGTGCTGGAACTGCTGGAAGACGGGATTACATTTCAACAGGCAATCACAGAGTACTACCCGCAAATGACCAAGGAAGACATCAAGGCCTGCCTGCAATACGCGCGCGCCCTGGTTGAGGGGGAAGAGATCCACTTCCTGGAAGAAAAAACGCAGCATGAAGCTATTTTCGGATGAGTGTGTCTATTCCGCGACTGTAAACCTGCTACGTTCTTGGGGTCAGGATACTCTTCCAAACCGTGGTCTCACCTCACCTGAACGACCGCAGGTCTCAAACCGACAACCCTGAGACCTTCGGGCAGCGGTGGGCGGGGTCGGAGACCAACGCCCAACGATTTCTTAATTAGGCAGGAAATAAAGGGCTATTTCTCAGAGATCCTGGTAAATATTTCGCCGATCCCAGGATCAAGTATTTCACCCTGTGGTGGTTGTAGTTGCATTAAAGGAACTTTTTTCGCCATGAATAGTTCGTATTGACATGCGAATCTTTCATCTTGTTCATATGTCCACTTCCCATTCACTACCCCCGCCCATTGCTCGATATATTCTATATCTTTTTCACATTGTTCACGACACTGGGGAAGGGCTTTTCCGCGGACATCATAGAGCATATGTAATAATCGGTGCCCCATCGTGTGAGCAAGGCGCTGAGCAACAGAAGGAAAATCTCTCCCACGGGAATTTACCGCAGTGGCTGTACCATCAGGAGAAGAAACTATTGTTCCACAAAGAGGGTTATCTATTAAACGAGCGATGTTTTGGATTTTACTTTTATTGGCCAAACATGCTGCAAGAACTTTTTTGCTTATTTCACAATCTGGATCGAAAGCTAATCGTTTCCGTGCATAGTCAGCAGCAAGAGATATTTGCCCACATCTCATGTAAACAGCCGCGATATCCCTATGCACACCACTGATCATAGTATTATACAGACCGTCATCGATATCAGAGGATTTGGGAATGCCAAGAGCCTTTTCGTATATAGTACGAGCTTTTGAATAATCTTGTTTATTTTGAAAAAATATCAAACCCAGATTTGCATACCATTCGATGAGTAAGTACCCGCTGCCCTCTGGCGGATTCTCTATATTTACCTCAAACCATTCAATCGCTTTATCTATATCGCCCTTTAGCAGGGCAGTTGTTCCAATCAGAGTAATTGCAGGTAAGTAACGATATTTCTCAAAGGACTCAATTAATAGTTTATATGCTTTTTCATATTCTCCTAGATTCCGATAGGATATCGCTTCATCCGCCATCATTTTCCCCTCTAATTGTTTCTTCATTCTTTCAAATATTCTTTCAACTCCTTTCGGTGGTTTTTTTTCTTTTCGAGAACCGTTTTGGACACTCATACCATCCTCCTTAAAGCGATTTAATAATCCGTAATATATCTTTGTAACACTGAATTCGTTTTTCAAGTTGAGGATGAATCATTAACAGAATAGCCTCTGGAAATTTCCTAGAACTATAACCGGAAAGTATTTTTTTTGCGGCGAAGTAATACTCGCCGTTCACTAGCTGATTATCAATTGGTTTCGATATATTGTAAGGTAATTCTCCAGTAAGTATTTCGAAAAACACAATCCCGAAGCTAAAGATATCTGCACTAATTGTTGAGGAATAGCTCAATAGTCTTTCTGGCGCCATATAAGGTAAGGTTCCAAATCCCACCATTGTCTGAAATGTAAACTTTGAAGATATTAGAGATGCTTTTGATAAAAGGTTTGCTTGTAAATTTGCGATGCCCCAATCGCTTAAAAATATACTGATGTTTTTCCCATCCTCGAAGCATAAAAGATTCTCAGGCTTAATATCTTGGTGAACAAGCCCCTTTGTTATATGGATATTTGATAATCCAGTTATTGGCGCAATTAACAATTTTGCTAGTTCTGTTTTGCCGATAACTTGAGAACGGAGTAGATCTCGTAAACTATATGAATACCGAGGCATTAGGGCATATATAATCCCATTAATCTTTGCCACTTTTAATAAAGGCGCAATACCAACTCCATTCAAACCCAGCCAAATTATGCATTCCCTTTCAAAATCTCTCAATAAGCTATTTTCTTTTATTGTTTTCGCCGCCAGTTTTTTTCTATATGGGAATTTAAAGGCATCTTGTAAAAAACTTTTTTCATAGAGATTATTATCGAGAGAAGATTCTCCTATATTAGATTTTCGCGTAAGTAAATAAACCCGCCCCATTCCTCCTTCGAGAACTTGATCAATCTCGTATTTATAGAGTTGGTCAACAATTAAAATGCTCTTCTTCTCCATCGCATCCTGTTCTTATGTGACCGAACATATAACGGATAGAAGACAAAATGCTATAAGATTCCAACAACGAGGCACCACTGGATTCGTTGTTTTCCGTTCATCTTTTCAGTCTCCAGTTTTTTTAGGCCATCTATTTGTTACATCTTAACGAGAATGGAACACATTTCTTTCAGAGTTGGTCGTCTGGATAAAATGTGTAAACAACTTTTGTGATTACTGCTCTCCGGATTTTTCATAACAGCCAACTTTGGAAATTCTATCACGAAACAATATCTGGTAGTCCGCGCCGCCTACCCCAACACGTACGCCTGGTAATTCCCTGGGTGGATGACGGTGAAACTGCTGCCGGGGTAGGCTTCGAGCCAGGCCTTTGGGGCCGTGGGCGGTTTGGCCTGCGACCACTTGAATTCGCAGCCGTGCAGGACACCGCCATATTCTTCAACCAGGTCGATTTCCTGCCCGCTGTAGGTGCGCCAGAAATAGGTATTGGCATACAAGGGGTGATAGGCGCGGTATTTCAAACGTTCGCCGAACATGAAATTTTCCCATAACGCGCCGGTATCGTTGCGCTGGTCGAGGCCGTTGAATTGGGCGATGACGGCATTGCGGATTCCATTGTCGAGGAAGAAGTATTTCGCCTTGTTGGTTACTTCGTTGCGAAGATTGCGGCTAAATCCGCCCAACCGGGTGATGACGAACGCCTTTTCGAGCAGGTCCAGATAGCGTTGGATCGTTTTTACGTCCATGCCCAGCTGTGTTGCCAGTTCATTGACAGAGACCTCGCTGCCAATCTGGAAAGCGAGCAGTTTCAACAGGTCGAGAAGCGTGCGTGAATTCTTCACCCGGTCGAAGGCCAGGATATCCTTGAGCAGGTAGGCATTGGCAATCTCGGTCAATACTTCGATGCGCGCCGCTTGCGATGGCGCCTGGAAGACTTCCGGGTAGGAGCCGAAGACCAGGAAATCCGCCAAACGTTCGCGCAATTCGAATTTGTTGTACCCCGACAATAATTCGGACTGCGCCAGGGGGTACAGGCTGAGGGTGAATTTCCTGCCTGTCAGCGGCTCGCCGACCTGCCCGGCCAATTCGAAAGAGGAAGAGCCGGTAACGATCACCCGGATGCCGGGAACCTGGTCAACGATGATCTTCAACCCGATGCCGATATTGGGGATGTTCTGCGCTTCATCGATGGCAATTAGTTCGTAACCCTCGACATAAGACAGGATCAGGTTGAAATCCTGCGAACTGAGCAGCTGCCGGGTGCGGATGTTATCGCCGGAGTCCAGTTTATATTTCAGGTTTGTCCGGTTTAGAAAAGCCTGCAACAAGGTGGTTTTTCCAACCCGCCGGGGTCCGTAGATCACCAGTACCTTGTTGGCGTGCAGGTGGGGATCAAGAGGTTCGTAGGCGCGTGTGAACATAGAATCAGTATAAGCCAACTCCATAAATTTGTCAAAATTTATGGAGTTGAACTCCATAAATTCATGGAAATCTTCGAAATAAAGGGTGGTCGCGTTGCTAAACACCCCTGCCCGGTCTGCCTGGTGGCGCACGGAAGCTGGCATCCGGGCCAGGGTTGGGTTAGAAAAAAGCAGGTCACGTTTCAAGCGTGGCCTGCTGCAGTTTATACCTGTACGCCGGGCGCCAGTTGCGCCAGTTCGGCGCGGTAGCGGGCGATGATGGCGCTGTTTTCCTCCTCTTCGCCAACCTTGATGCGCTGTTCCTTCTTGTGCGCCAGCTCAGCGCATACCTGGTAGAAGCGCCGGGTGGCCTTGAAGCGTCCGTTGAAGAAGGCCGCCAGGCGGGCAAAAGATGCCAGCCAGGCCGAAGTGGCCGTGCGGTAATGCGCCTGCGTCATCGCCCCACTCTGCACTTCCTCCCACAGGTGCAGGCGCAGGTACTTCTGCTCGCGCCAGACTGCCCACAGGATGAACAGGAACATGAAGAACCAGCCGGTCCAATCGAGCAGGGTGCCGGCCGCCAGCCCTCCCAATCCCGGCAGGATCGAGGCCAGGGTATTGTGGATGCCGTGGGCAAACATGGCAAAGGAAAGCCCGGCCAGCGGCGCCAGCGCCTTGATAAAACCCGAGCGGCTGAGGCGCGCCACGGCCAGCCCAATGCCGAAGAAGGCGGTGTAGAACGGGTGCTGCCAGCCGACCAGCGCCACCCGCACGAAGACCAGGAACCAAAGTCCCTCCCAGCCGCTTTCGAGGAAGCCGTGGTTGTAGATATAGTAAACGTTCTCGGTGGCGGCGAAGCCCATGGCGGCCACCCCGGCGTACAGGATGCCGTCGAAGATCGAGTCGAACTCCTTGCGGAAGACCAGGAAGACTCCCAGCACCGCCAGTCCCTTCAGGATCTCCTCCACCAGCGGGGCGACGATCGAGCCGGTCGCCAGGTCGGTGGCGAAGGTGTCGTTCGTCACCGCAAAGATGCCGATGCCGAGCACGGTATTGATGATGAAGGCCCCGCCTGCGGCGACGATCGCGCCCCACAGGAAGACCCCGCCCAGCAGCAGTTTCGGTTCCTTTTCGTAACGGTCCAGCCAGTACAGGATGGCCGCGAAGAGCAGCATGGGCGCGAACCCGAAGAAAATGGACACCAGGAATGGCATGGCAATCTCCTCTTGTGATCAGAATGTATTGATTCTAGCCATTATTGTAAAA
This sequence comes from Chloroflexota bacterium, assembly GCA_016865985.1. Lineage (GTDB taxonomy): Bacteria > Chloroflexota > Anaerolineae > Anaerolineales > Villigracilaceae > VGNO01. The sequence goes on from VGNO01000003.1 coordinate 34,575, forward strand.
AAATCAAGCAGGTCCTTTCGATGCGGGCCGTCTCCAATGGAATGTCGAGGGCGGCCAGGACTTCCTCCGGGCGGCCGGTCGCGCCGGCGCGCGCCGCCAGCCGCATCGATACCATCATCCCTGATCCCTTTTCCTCCGGGAGCCCCACAGGGGCGCCTCGCGAAGAAACAGGGCTCAGGGAGAGCGACAGGATCAAAGGCCGCAGGTCGTAGGGCTTGCCGCGCCGCACCCGCGGCAGGGAGGCGGCTGCCATCAGGGCGGCCAGGCGCCGGTCCAGGCCGGGCGCGGGGGGTTCGAGCAGCGTGACCTCGTATTCGGCGGCATCCACTCGTGTCTGCAGGGGCGCGGCGGACCCGTCCACAGTTTCTATGGAAAGGATGGTCAGCCCGGGCGGGGCGGCGGATTGCAGCCTTTCCATGATCCCGCGACCTGGGTCGCCGGACTCCATCTCCAGCCACATATCCAGCGCCTCGGCCCGGCCGCTGAAACCGAGCGGAAGGGCGGCCGCGATCTGGATCTTCGGCCCGGGGTGGAACCCCTGGGTGTAGGCCAGCGGCAGGCGGGCGCGGCGCGCCGTCCGTTCCCAGATCTGGTGCAGGTCGAGGTGGCCGGCGTAACGCAGCGAGCCTGTCTTGGAGAAGGTGATGCGGATACGCATGGTGTGTCCGTTCATGCGGCCTGGCTGGCAGCCTTGCGGCGGCGGGGGACTTCCGGGCATTTCCACGCCTCGCCGGGGTTCTCGCGACGCAGGGCGTTGAAGGTTGGCAGGATGCCGCAGGCGTAACACTGTTCCCGGCAATCCGGGCGGGTCTCCCCGGCCTGGGATTGCAGGTAGTCCTGGTACAGGTATTGCTTACGGACGGCGGTGGAGATGTGTTCCCAGGGGAAGACTTCATCGGCCGGGCGCGGGCGGTGGGTGTAGAAGGACGGCTCCAGCCCGACCTCGTTAAAGGCCTCCGCCCAGGCCTGCCCGTTGTGCTGGTCCTGCCAGGCGTCGAACTTCGCCCCGCGCCGCCAGGCGCCCAGGATGACCTGCGCCATGCGCCGGTCGCCACGCGACAGGAATGCCTCCAGCAGGGTCTCCTGCGGTTCGTTCCAGGTCAACTTGATGTTCTTGTCACGCAACGCCTGCTTCAGCAGGCTGATCTTGGCCTCGATCTGTTCGACCGTATCGCAGGCCGTCCATTGGAAAGGCGTGTGCGGCTTGGGGACGAAGGTGCTGACCCCGGCGTGGACTTTGGCGCGCCCGCCGATGGCGCGCCGTCCCTCGGCCAGGACGCGCCTACACAGGTCGGCGATGGCCTGCACATCCTCGAGCGTTTCGGAAGGATGCCCGATCATGAAGTAGAGTTTGATGTTCGTCCAGCCGCGGGCGTAGATCTCGCGCGTGGTCGCCAGGATCTGCTCATCGGGGATGAACTTGTTGATGATGCGCCGCATCCGTTCCGTGGCAGCCTCCGGCGCCAGCGTGAAGCCGGACGAGCGCCGGTCCTTGAGCGCTTCCATCAGGTCAACCGAGACGGATTCGATCCGCAGCGATGGCAGCGAGACGGTCAGGTGGCGGCCGCGGAACCGGTCGCTGACGGTTTTCACCAGTTCCAGGATGTGGGTGTAATCCGAGGACGAGAGGCTGAGCAGCGCCAGTTCCTCGAAGCCGGTGGCGGCCAGGGCTTTTTCGGCCGCCTCCAGTACTTCGGCCACGCTCCGTTCCCGCACCGGGCGCGCCACCATCCCGGCATGACAGAAACGGCAGCCGCGCGTGCAGCCGCGCATGATCTCGACCGTGACGCGGTTGTGGACGATCTCGATGTTGGGCACGATGAAGTTCGTTGGCGGCGGGGGGAGTTTGGCGCAGATGCGCTTCTGGACTATCTGCGGGGCTTCGGCGATGTTTGGGGTGATGGCCGCGACCGTGCCATCCGCATGGTGGGACACGGCGTAGAAGCGCGGCACATACACGCCGGGGATTTTTGCCAGTTCCTTGAGCACAGCGCTGCGCTCACCGCCCAGGTTGCCAGCCTGTTTGGAGCGGCCGATGACATCGATGACCTCGTGGATCGCTTCCTCCCCTTCGCCGATCACGAAGGCATCCACGAAGGCGTGCATCGGTTCCGGGTTGAAACAGGCGTGTCCCCCGGCGATGACCAGCGGGTGAGTCCCGTCCCGTTCGGCGGACAGGAGCGGGAGGCCGGCCAGGTCGAGGGCATCGAGCAGGTTGGTATACAACGTCTCGTAGGGCAGGGTGAAGCCGAGCAGGTCGAAATCGGCCAGGGCGTGCCTGGTCTCCAGCGAGTAGAGCGGGATGCCGCGTTCGCGCATCTGGGCTTCCATGTCCACCCAGGGCAGGCAGGCGCGCTCGGCCAGGGCATCGGGACGCTGGTTGACCTGGTCGGCGAGTATTTTCAAACCGATATTGGATACGCCGATATCGTAGATGTCGGGGAAGACCAGCGCCACCCGCACCGGGATCCCCTCCCAGTCCTTAACGACCGCGTTGACCTCGCCGCCCACATAGCGGCCGGGTTTCTGGACTTTCAGGAGCACGCGCTCGAGGCGGGCTTCGATCTCGGCAGGGGGAATCATGCGCCGGATTATACCTGAACCTGTCCGATTTTACCCGGCGCGCATGGGCGGGGGAGCGTCTAACACGGTGGGTTATCCTATTTTCTTTTTACCGCAGAGTACGCGATGTGCGCAGAGATTTTCCTTTGATTTTCTCCGCGAACTCCGCGCTCTCTGCGGTTAAATGTTTTTAACCCACTTTATTCGCCACTCCCCTGGGCGGGGGGTTGTTACGTCCGGTTGCGGCGCGGGCGCTTGGTGATCATGGATTTGAGCAGCCGGACGGCGGTCTCGTGCCCGGCCTCCTGCGCCATGTCCAGCGCCGTCCGCCCGTCGTCGCACTGGGCTTGCAGGTCGGCGCCGTTGAGCAACAGCAGCCGGATCATGTCCTCCTGCCCGTTCTGGGCGGCGGCGTGCAGCGGCATGAATCCGCCCGACTGGCGCAGGAGCGGGTCGGCGCCGTTCTCCAGCAGCAGTTCCGCCAGCCTGGTGTGCCCCCCGGCGACGGCAGAGTGCAGCGGGGCGACCTTGAGCGGGTTGCGGGAGGCTTCGTTGACCGGCGCGCCGGCTTTCACCAGGTATTCGGCCGCCTCGAAACGCCCGAAGAAGGCTGCCAGCCCGAGCGGCTGGAAGCCGTCCTCGGCACAGGCATGGACCAGTTCGGGATGCCTGGCAAGCAGGCGGACAATGTGGGGCAGGCGGCCAATGGCGGCCGCTTCGAAGACGCTCAACAGGGCGCTGCGGTTGGCGATCAGTTCGGCGATCTCCGGCTGCTGGTGGTAGGCGGCCACCATCAACGGCGACAGGCCGTTCTCGTCGCTCTCCTGCGCCAATCCGGGATCGGCCTCCAGCAGGCGTCCCACCCGTTTGATGTCGCCGGCCTGGATGGCCCTCAGGAAGATGGGGTCGATGGACATGGCGCCTGCCCTAGATGACCAATTTGCCGTTGGAATAGAATCGTTCGCCGTTGGCCAGCATCTCGGCGTCGTTCATGTCGCACAGCATGTCCCAGTGGATACCGGACTCATTCTTCGAGCCGCTCTCCGGGTAGCCAGCGCCGACCGCCAGGTGGATGGTGCCGCCCATCTTTTCGTCGAAGAGCATGTTCTTGGTGAAACGGGTGATGCCGTAGTTGGCGCCGATGCCGAATTCGCCCAGGTAGCGAGCGCCGGCGTCCGAGTCGAGCATGGTAGTCAGCAGTCCCTGGTTCTTGCTGGCGGTCTCCCTGACGACCCGTCCCTTCTCGAACCATAGTTCGATGTCGCTCACTTCCTGGCCGTACTCGATGGCCGGGTATTTGAAGCGGATCCAGCCCTCGACCGAGTCCTCGACCGGGCCGGTGAACATCTCCCCGTCCGGGAAATTTTCGTGCCCGGCGCACGGGATGAAGGCGCGGTCTTTGACCGACATCCGCAGGTCGACATTGGCGCCTTTCAGCGCCACCTGGTCGCGCCCCTTGAGCCAGTCCACCAGCCGGCGCTGGCGCGTCTCCTCCGCCTTCCAGTAGGCCAGCGGGTCGTCGTCGTTCAAAATCCCGGCTGCGAAGACGAACTCGCGGTAATCGTTCAGGCTCATGTCGGCTTCCTGCGCCATGGCCTGGGACGGGTAGGCGGTGAGCGTCCAGCGCAGTTCGCGGCGGGCGGCGCGCTCGAAGAACTTTTTTGTCAAGTCCGCCCCGGCCTTGCTGACGCGGGCGATGCGCTTCGGGTCGACCCCGCTCAACTCGCGGGTGTTATGTTCCGTCCGCAGGTTCAGCACCGCATCGAAGGTCTCGGTCACCAGTTTCCGCACCGGCGAAATGTAGTCCAACTGGGCGTCGGAGGCGTATTTGAAGAAGACCTCGTCCGCTCCTGGGACGGCGTTTTGGATGAAGACATAGGCCCCGGCCCGGATGGCTTCTTCGTAGACAGCCAGGGTCAGGTCATCTGCGATGGGGTGGGTGCGCAATTGCAACTGCTGGCCGGATTCGAGGCCAAGCGAGTAATGCACCAAGATCCTGGCGAGTTTACTTATGCGTGGGTCTGGCATGGGGAGTCCTTTCGGATTTGGTTTCACCATCGATGATACGCTACTTGCGCCAGTTTGTCATCCTCCCGGACGGTCAGAAAGGAGGCTTGCCCTTGACGGGCGGCAGGCTAATAATTTAAAATAGTTCAATCGTAGAAATATATTTGAACGATTGAAGGAACTGGAATGGACAAACTGGACGATGTCTTCCTGATCAAGGACCGTGAGACACTCAAGGTGGTCGCCGACCCCCTGCGGGCGCAGGTAATGGACACGGTCACGAACGAAGCGCTGACGGTAAAACAGGTCGCCGACCGGCTCGGCCTGGCTCCCGGGAAACTATACTACCACATCAACCTGCTGGAGAAGTACGGCCTGATCCGCATTGCGGAGACGCGCCAGGTCGGCAACCTGATCGAAAAGACCTACCGGGCAGCCGCCTCCCGGCTCGATATTGCCCCGGCATTGATGACCGTTTCCACCCCGGAGGGCAAGGACAGCCTCTACGACCTGGTCACTTCCACGCTCGACACCACCCGCGAGGACCTGCTGCGGAGCCTGCAGGCACGCTACCACCAGATCGACCAGGGCGCCAGGGAGAAACCGCGCCAGGTGGTAATCAATCGGGACATGCGCTACATCCCAGACGAACGCGCCGCGGCTTTCGCCGGGCGGGTCAAGGCGCTGCTGGAGGAGTTTGGCACGCTCGAGGCGCCGCCCGGGACGCACGGCGCGATGAACTACGGCCTGGCGGTCGCATTCTACCCATGTTTCTACTTCGAAGAGGACGCCAAAAATGGCTGATACCTCCCTCCCCGCCCCGGTCCGCGGCGGGATGCGCACTTTCCTGCTGATCTGGGCCGGGCAATTGTTCTCGATCCTCGGTTCCGGCTTGTCCGGTTTTGCGGTCGGGGTCTGGATCTACCAGCAGACGGGACAGGCGACGCCCTTCGCCCTGACCGTCCTTTTCGGCAGCCTGCCGCCGCTGCTGGTCATGCCGTTTGCAGGTTCGCTGGCCGACCGCTGGAATCGGCGTCTCATCATGATCCTGGCCGACACCGGCGCCGCGCTGGGGACGGTCGCAATCGCCATCCTGCTGTTCATGAACAACCTCCAGGTCTGGCATATCTACATCATCGTGGTCTTTTCCTCGATGGCTTCGGCTTTCCAGGAACCGGCCTACATGGCGTCCATCACCATGCTCGTCCCCAAGAAGGATTTTGCCCGCGCCAATGGCATGATGCAAATGGGACAGGCCATCGGTTCCATCATCACGCCGCTCCTGGCGGGGGTGTTGTTCGTGGCGATTGGCCTGAAGGGCATCATCCTGATCGATCTGGCAACGTTCTTCTTCGCGGTCACGCCGCTCCTGATCGTCCGCATCCCGCAGCCGGAACTGAAGGAGACGGCCGAGGAGAAGCGCAGGCGGAACGTGCTTTCCGACCTCGCCATTGGCTGGAATTTCATCCGCTCGCGGGGTGGACTGCTCGGCCTGCTGCTCTACTATGCCATGGTCAACTTCCTGCTGAATTTCTCCTGCGTGCTCATGTCTCCGATGATCCTGTCCGCCCACTCGCCTGCCGCCCTGGGCGGGGTGCAGACCGTCACCGGGGCGGGGATGCTGGCGGGCGGCCTGCTGATGTCCACCTGGGGCGGGCCGAAAAACCGGCGCATCCCGGCGGTGATCGGGTTCATCACCCTGGCTGTGATCGGCCTGGCGGTGGCGGGGTTGCGCGCCAGCCCGGTCTTCCCGGCGGTGGGATTCTTCATCATGATGCTCTTCATCCCGATGGCTTCCGGCGCCAGCATGGCGGTCTGGCAATCGAAAGTCATGCCCGAGGTGCAGGGACGGGTCTTCTCGGTGCGGGCCATGATCTCCCGCTCGATGATGCCGCTGGCTTACCTGAGCGCCGGGCCGTTGGCCGATCACGTTTTCGAGCCGCTGATGCGGGAAGGCGGCGCGCTGGCGAACACCTTCCTCGGTCCGCTGCTGGGGATCGGGCCGGGGCGCGGCATCGGCCTGATGTTCGTCATCTCCGGCCTGGCGGCGGCGCTCGTCAGCGGTTTGGCCTACCTGACCCCGCGCCTCCGCAATATCGAGACCGAACTGCCGGACGCCGTCCCGGGTTGATGAGTGGACGCAAAAAGAGGCCGCGCAAGCGTTGCGGCCTCTTTTTTTACCCACCGCGCCGCCTAATGCTCGTGCTTCGGCGGCTGGACATGCTCCATGCCGGGCAGTTTGTCCGCCAGGTTGGCCGGTTTATGGATCAACACCGGCAGGCATTGCGGGCAGATGAAAACATCCGCACCCTGGTAGCGCAATGAGAGCAGGGGGACATGCTGTTCGTTCTTTTCGCAGTTCAGACAGGTATTCATAAGCCTCCAGGTTGGATTGGTCTACATTGTACCTTTATACATCCCGCCGTCCACGGTCAGCATCACGCCGGTGACGTAACTGGCCGCGGGCGAGACGAGGAACACAGCCGCGTTGGCGAACTCTTCGGGCGACCCCATCCGCCCGAGCGGGCTGTCCTTCGACTGCTTCGCGATCTCTTCTTCGACCGTTGTCCCGTTCTGCTTCGCCCGGAAGGTCATCAACTCGGTGACGCGCTCGGTCTCGGTCCAGCCGGGCAGGATGGAGTTGAAACGGATGCCGTCCCGTCCCAGTTCCAGCGCCAGGCTCTTGGTCAGCCCGACGGTGGCGGCGCGGATGCTGTTCGAGAGCGCCAGGTTGGGGATCGGCTGTTTGACCGAGTACGAGGTGACGGTCAGCACACTGGCGGCTTTCGACTGGCGCAGGTGCGGCAGAGCGGCGCGAATGAGCCGGACGTGACTCATCAGCGAGAGGTCGATCCCCTTCTGCCAGGCGGCGTCATCGAACGACTCGAAACTCCCGGCCGGCGGCCCTCCGGCGTTGGTGACGAGGATGTCGAGGCCGCCGAAGGCGCGCACCGCCTTTTCCACGAGCCGGGCGGGAACAGCCGGGTCGGTGACATCGCCTGCAATCCCTGATACCTGTGTCCCCGTTTCCTTCGCAAGTGTCTCCGCCGCCGGGTCTATCCTGCTTCTCTCACGGCTGTTGACCGCCACCCGGCAGCCTTCACGGGCCAGCGCCAATGCCACGGCGTAGCCCAGTCCGCGCGAGGCGCCGGTGACGAGAGCGCGTTTGTCTTTCAGGTGCAAATCCATATTTCCTCCGGCAGGGGCGGACGCCGTCCGCCCGGATTCTTTCAAGCAGGACGCACGCCTTTCGTCCCTACAATAATTCTATTTTTGTATCCAGCACATCCCCGTCCGTCCAGTTGGCCTCGGCCCATTTACGGACCGTCTCGAGTGCAGACTGCAAGTGTGCGGCGTCATTGCCGAGCATGGCGCAGCCGATGACCGCTTCCTGCCACCTGTCCTGCAAATCCATCTCGGCCGATGAGACGTTGAATTCGCGGTGCAGGCGGTGGAGCAGCGGCTTGAGCCGTCTGCGCTTTTCTTTCAGCGAGGCGCAGGCCGGGAGGCGGAGGCGGAGGGTGAGCAGGCCTATCATCAGAGGTCGCGGTAAGCGCTGCCGCGCGTGGAGATTTCGAGCACGAGGATAATCAGTCTGTCATCTTCGATGGCATAGATGATCCGCCAATCGCCCACGCGGATTCGGTATAAATTGTCGTAACCGGACAGTTTTTTAAAACCCGTTGGGCGCGGCTCAGATGCCAGGCCGCGAATGGCGCGCTGGATGCGTTCCAGCACATCGCCATCCAGTCGCCTGAGAATTTTCTCTGGTTTGCGATGGATGATGACTTGCCAGGGCGCCTCGCTCATCCAGTGTTTCCGAGTTCCGCATCCACCTCATCCCATGGACGGGCAACGGACGGGTTGCGTTTCCATTCCTCGTATGCGACGGCAGCATGACGGGCAGCGCGCATATCTTCGAGTGTCTCCTGGATTTGTGCATAATCCACTGCCGGGATGATGACCGCCACGCTCTTGCCGTTGCGCTCGATCATCACATCCCCTTCACCGGTCAATACCTGGTCGAGCAGGTCACGAAATTTCGAGCGCGCCTCGCCGCTCTTGAAAGTTGACATAATCATATATCTGTCACTCCTTTGTATAAAACGTACAGTTTGTACAAAGTATACAAGCGCCAGAAGAGTATGTCAAGCGAGGGCATGTGGTTATCGGAGGGTGTAGATTCCGGTCATTTCACAGCGATCAGTTCGCGCACCTTGCGCGCCACGTCCATGTTTTGGAGGGCGGTGGCGGCGGCGATCAACTCGGCGGAGGCGCCTTTTTTGGCCAGTTCGCCGGGCAGGGCTTTCGCCATGGCCTGCGCCTGGACCGCGGTCCCCACCATCATGCCTTTGACGATGGCGGCGAACATCGGGTCCATATCCATGAATTTCATGATCGCTGCAACGGCTCCATCGACATCCACGGCAGATTTGGGTTTTCCGAATATACGACTCTCCTTTTCTGACACGCAGCGGAATCCTCTTGCACTCCATCTAGCCGCCGATTACAATGCTTTCACATATGGACACGGAAACCGCCTACAACAACGCCCTCGATTACCTCTATTCCTTCGTGGATTATAGCCTCAAAAAAGCCTCCGAACTGGCCCAGGCCGACTTCAACCTGGACCGGATGCGGGAACTGATGTCCCTGCTCGGCGACCCGCAGGAGAAGTATCCCACCCTGCACGTGGCCGGGACCAAGGGCAAAGGCTCCACCTCGGCGTTGATGGCCTCGGCCCTCACTGCTGCCGGGTACCGTACCGGCCTCTACACCTCGCCGCATTTGGAAGATTACACCGAGCGCATCCAAATAGACGGTCGGCAGGTCTCACATGTTGAATTGGTCCAATTGGTCGAAATGGTCAGACCGCATGTCGCCAAAATTCCCATGCTGACGACATTCGAAATCACGACCGCAATCGGCTTCTTGTACTTTGCCCAACAAAAAGTGGACGCGGCGGTGATCGAGGTCGGCCTGGGTGGGCGGCTGGACGCCACCAACATCGTCACGCCGCGCGTGGCGGTTATCACCTCCCTTTCCTACGACCACATGGCGGTGCTTGGCAACACCCTGGCGCAGATCGCCCGCGAAAAGGCCGGCATCATCAAGGCCGGCGTGCCGGTCGTCTCCTCGCCGCAAAAGGACGAAGCCCTGGCAGTCCTGGAAGAAGTGGCCGCAGAACGCCGCGCCCCGCTGACCCTCGTCGGCCGCGAAGTGACCTTCGAGGCGGGAGAGCGCTCGCTCGATGGACAAACTCTGGAGATCGTCCACCGTCCACCGTCCATCGTCCATCAAAAACCGCTTCTTCTCCGCATCCCCCTGCTGGGCGCCTACCAGGTCGAGAATGCCGCCACGGCCTATGCCGCTCTCCATGCCAGCGGGTTGGACCTGCCGCAGGAGGCTGTCGCACGCGGCTTTTCTGAAGTAAAATGGCCTGCCCGTTTCCAGGTGGTGAGCCGCAGGCCGCCGGTCGTCTTCGACTCGGCCCACAACCAGGACTCGGCTGAAAAACTGCGCCAGGCGCTGGATGACTATTTCCCCGGAAAGCAGGTCATCCTCATCTTCGGCGCTTCGGAAGACAAGGATATCGCGGGCATGTTCGCGGCCTGGAGGTCACGCCTGGGCCGGATCATTGCCACCCGCGCCGACCACCCGCGCGCCCTCGACCCGGAACGGGTCCTCGAACTGGCGCGCCAGGCTGAAGTCCCGTGCGAAGCGGTCACCCCGCCGGCGGCCGCCCTCGAACGGGCGCTGGGACTTGCCGGGGAACAGTCGGTCGTGTTGGCGGCCGGCTCGATGTTCGTCACCGCCGAGGCGATGACTGCCTGGCGGAAAAGGAAACTGGAATGAATTATTCGGATTGGAACGAAGACGAGAACATCTCCTCGGCCATCACCCAGCGCACGGAGGAACTCTACCGGGTGCCGAACCTGACCGCCGATGATGACGGGATCATCGAAGCCCTGGTGCTGCCGCTGCGCGACCTGGTCATCTTCCCGCACATGGTCACGCCGGTCTTCGTGGCGCGCCAGGCCTCCCTGCTGGCGATCCACGAAGCCCAGTCTCGCAACCAGACCGTCATCGGCCTGACCCAGCGCGACCCGGAACTCGAGGAGCCGGCGCCGGGCGACTTTTTACCCACCGGCGTCGAACTGGCGGTCGGACGGTTGCTCTCGATGCCCGACGGCTCCAGTTCGGCCCTCGTGCAGGGGCGGCGGCGGGTGCGGGTGGTTGAATACACCCGCCTGGAACCGGTCATCAAGGTGCGGGCGCGGGTCGTGGAGGAACCGCCCGAGGCCGACCGGCAGACCCAGGCCATGATGCGCACCGCCGTCGACCTCTTCGACCGCTGCGTCCAACTGGACCGCTCCATCCCGGAGGAAGCCCACCTCTTCGCCATCAACATCTCCGAGCCCGGCTGGCTGGCGGACATGATCGCCACCGCCATTTCCATCACCCTGGAAGAGAAACAGAAACTGCTCGAGATGTTCAACCCCCGCCAGCGGCTGCAGCGCGTCAATAAACTGCTGGCGCAGGAACTGGATGTACTGGAACTTGAGGACCAGATCCATACCAAGGTCCAGAGCGAGGTGGATAAGAGCCAGCGCGAGTTCTACCTGCGGGAGCAGATGAAAGCCATCCAGACCGAACTGGGCGAGGGCGACATCTGGTCGCGCGACCTGAACGACATCCGCCAGAAGGTGGAGAAGACCGACCTGCCGGACGAGGCCCGGGCGGCGGCGATGAAAGAGATCGACCGCCTGAACCAGATGCCGCAGATGGCGCCCGAAGTGGGCATCATCCGCTCCTACCTGGACTGGATCGTGGAACTACCCTGGCGCAGCATGACCGAGGACAACCTGGACGTGCGCCACGCGGGGCGGGTGCTGGACCGGGACCACTACGGCCTGAAGAAGCCCAAGGAACGCATCCTGGAATACATTGCCGTCCGCAGCCTGAAGCCGAAGAAGGAACGCCAGCCGATCCTGTGCTTCGTCGGTCCGCCCGGCACCGGCAAGACCTCGCTGGGGCGCTCCATTGCCGAGGCGCTGGGGCGCAAGTTCGTGCGCGTCTCGCTCGGCGGCGTGCGGGACGAAGCCGAGATCCGCGGCCACCGCCGCACCTATATCGGCGCCCTGCCGGGCCGCATCATCCAGACCATGAAACGCGCCGGGACGGCCAATCCGCTCTTCATGCTGGACGAGATCGACAAACTCGGCAACGATTTCCGCGGCGACCCATCTTCGGCGCTGCTGGAAGTGCTCGACCCGGAACAGAACCACGCCTTCAGCGACCACTACCTGGAACTGGCCTTCGACCTCTCGAAGGTGATGTTCATCACCACCGCCAACACCCTGATGACCATCCCG
>VGNO01000004.1 GCA_016865985.1 Chloroflexota bacterium
AAATGCCCGCTGAAAAATGGCATCATCGCCTCCAGGACGCGCGGGTCGAGCGGTGTGGTGGCGGCATAATCCAGGTAGATCATAACTTTAGCCTCGCTTCATGATGGCACGATTATACCTTCGCAGGTGGCTTGTACACCATCGCCCCCTGGAACCAATCCCCAGATCAAGCCTCGATCCCGCACATCCGGGCCGAAACCTCCCACAGGCGCCGCGCCGCATCTTCATCTAGGACATAAGGGTCCGGGGCTTTGGGGTGGCAGTGTTTCCAGTAGATCTCCTTCGCCCCCTGGATGGACGGTTCGGTGGCCAGGAAAACGATCCCGCGCGCCGATTCGTCCGGCGTGATCCCGCCCAACCTCCGGATCGACCAGGCCCAGCGCGCCAGGATGGAATTGCTCTTCGAACCGATGCCGGTCTTCACCAGGCCGGGATCGGCGGCAAACGCCCGGACGGTAGAATTCGCTCCGAGGCGATGGTTCAAGTGGGCAGTAAACAACACATTGCACAACTTCGTCCGCTTGTAGGCCCGCAGGACGTTGTAACGGCGGAGCGACTGGATATCGTCCCAATCCAAGCGCGCCCTGTAATGAGACCCGGAACTGACCGTCACCACCCGCGCCATCCGGGCAGCCTGCAAGAGGGGCAGTAATTCATGGGTCAGGCGGAAGGCAGCCAGGTGGTTGACTGCAAATTGCATGTCCAGTCCTTCCGCAGTGATCTCCTGCCAGAATGGGACAGTCCCGGCATTGTTGACCAGCGCATCCAGGCAGGCCACCCGGCTGTGGATCTCCCCTGCCAGGCGCAACGCCTGGGACTGGAGCGATAGGTCCGCCGCCAGGAATTCGACCCGTCCTGCAGGGGACAGGCTCCGGACTTCATCTTCAGCGAGCCGGCAGCGGTCGGGGGACCGCCCCACCCCGATCACGCGCAGGCCGAGGGCGGCAAACTGTCCGGCGGCGGCCAGGCCGATCCCGGAGGTGGCGCCGGTCACGACGACGGTCGGCCCATCGACACGCTTCATGCCAGCCGGTTCAGTCCTTCGCCTCGGCGGCCTGCGGACTGTAGTCCTTATGGCAGATGTCGATCTGCGCCGCCTTCAGGAAATTCATGGCATTCTCGTCCACCCGGTAGGCCACACTGTAGACCAGGCGCACGATCCCGGCATTGATCAGCGCCTTGGTGCAGTTGATGCACGGCAGGTGGGTGACATAACAAGTGGCGCCGCGGGTCGAAACGCCGTGCAGGGCAGCCTGGATGATGGCATTGGTCTCGGCGTGGATGGTGCGGACGCAATGCCCTTCGACCATCAAGTGGCCCTGCTCGTCGCAGTGCGGCTGGCCGGCCGGCGAGCCATTGAACCCGGTCGTCAGGATGCGCTTATCCAGCACCAGGACACAACCGACGAATGCCCGGACGCAAGTGCTGCGTTCCGAGACGGCATAGGCGATCTTCATGAAATACGAATCCCAATCAGGGCGCATGGAACTCCTCCGGCAGGGGAATGGTTGCGGCGATTATACCCTTGTTGCCGGGAGCAGACGCCCGCCCCGCAGGCAGTATAATCACCGCATGTTCCTGCCTACTACTCCGGAAGAAGTCGAACGCCTCGGCTGGGATGGAATCGATATCGTCCTGGTGACAGGCGATTCCTACATCGACAGCCCTTTTATCGGTACGGCTGTGATCGGGAAGGTCCTGCTCGACGCCGGCTACAAGGTCGGCGTCATTGCGCAACCGGACCCGAAAACAGACGCCGACATCGGGCGGCTCGGCCTCCCGCGCCTGTTCTGGGGCGTAAGCGCCGGCAGCGTCGACTCGATGGTCGCCAACTACACCGCCCTGAAGAAACCGCGCCGCTCGGACGATTACACCCCCGGCGGCGGGAACACCCGTCGCCCCGACCGGGCTACAATCGTTTACTCCAACATCATCCGCAGGTTTTCCAAAAAAACCGCTCCTGGTCAACCAGCCCGCCCCATCGTCCTAGGCGGGATCGAAGCCAGCCTGCGGCGCGTGGCCCATTATGATTTCTGGGACAACGCCATCCGGCGCTCGGCGCTGTTCGACGCCAAAGCGGACTACATCCTGTACGGCATGGCCGAAAACCCGGTTCTGGAACTGGCGGCCGCCCTGCGCGACGGCGCGGACCCGCAGGCGGTGCGCGGGCTGTGCTACATCGCCAAAGAGCCGCGCGAAGGCTACCTGGAACTGCCGCCCTACGAGACCGTCGCGGCGGATAAAAAGGCCTTCATCGATATGTTCCACGCCTTCTACCGCAACAACGACCCCGTCAGCGCACGCGGCCTCACCCAGAAACACGCCGACCGGTTCCTGGTCCAGAACCCGCCCGCCCCGCACCAGACCCAGGCCGAACTGGACGCCGTCTACGCCCTCGGGTTCGAGCGCGCCCAGCATCCTTATTATGAAGCCCAGGGCAAGGTTCGGGCGCTGGACACGATCGGGTTCTCCGTCTCCACCCACCGCGGCTGTTACGGCGAGTGCAGTTTCTGCGCCATCGCCGTCCACGAAGGAACGACCGTCCGCTGGCGCAGCCCCGAGTCGATCCTGGCCGAGGCTGAAGGCCTGACAAAGCGCCCCAATTTCAAGGGCTACCTCTCCGACCTGGGCGGTCCGACCGCCAACATGTACGGCTTCGAGTGCAAGAAAAAACTCGCCAAGGGCATCTGCACCGACAAGCGCTGCGTCTATCCCGAGGTTTGCCCGGCGTTGAAGGTCGACCACCAACCGCAGATCGACCTGCTGCGCAAGGCGCGCCGCCTGCCCGGCGTGAAGAAGGTCTTTGTGGCCTCCGGCCTGCGCTACGACATGATCCTGAGCGACCAGGCCTGCGGGGACGAGTACCTGCGCGAGATCGTCGCCAACCACGTTTCGGGCCAGTTGAAGATCGCCCCGGAGCACACCGAAAGCCGCGTGCTGGACGCCATGGGCAAGCCCGGTCCGCAGGCGCTGCTCAAGTTCAAACAACAGTTCGACGCCCTGAGCCGCGAGGCGGGCAAGCCGCAATTCCTGACCTATTACATGATCGCCGCCCATCCCGGCTGCACCACTGGCGACATGCTGCGCCTGAAAAAATTCACCAGCGAGAAACTAAAGATCAACCCCGAACAGGTGCAGATCTTCACCCCCACCCCGTCCACCTACGCCAGCCTGATGTATTACACCGAACTCGACCCGTTCACACTGCGCCCGATCTTCGTGGAGAAAGACCCCAAGCGCAAGGAACATCAGAAGGACATCGTAACGCGCAAAGCCGCGACGGAGTTTTCGTAAAGAGCGCTCACCACAAAGGGCACAAAGTATCACAAAGGAGTTCTTAAACCTTCGTGTTCCTTCGTGCCCGCCTGCCCCCGTTTTCTGGGGGTCGTGGTGAAAAAGGTTTTTGACTTGGACACCTATTTCGCTGTCACTGCCCCCGGACTGGAACCCTTCACCGCCGAGGAACTGCGCCGTCTCTTCCCGGACACAAATCCTGCCACTGAACCCGGCGGCGTGACCTTCCGCGGCGACCCCGCCGCCCTGTACCGAGCCAACCTCCACCTGCGGACGGCGAACCGCATCCTGGCGCGCCTGGGGAATTTCTTCCGCGCCGCCACCTTCGAGGAACTCCAGCAGCGCGCCGCCAAACTGCCCTGGGAACGCTTCCTGACCCCCGGCCAGCCCATTTCCCTGCGCGTCACCTGCCACAAGTCAAAGCTGTATCATTCGGACGCAGTCGCCCGGCATGTTTCGGCCGCGCTGGCCGAGCGATTGGGACAAGTCTCGCCCAACGTCAAAGCCGACGATGAGACCGACCAGCCGCCGCAGTTGGTGATTGTCCGCATCGCCGATGACCGGGTCACGGTCAGCATCGATTCGTCCGGGACGATCCTGCACAAGCGCGGCTACCGTCAGGCTGTGGCGAAAGCCCCCCTGCGCGAGACCCTGGCCGCCGCGATCCTGATGGCCTCCGGCTGGGACAAAGTCTCGCCGCTGCTCGATCCGTTCTGCGGGTCCGGCACGATCCCCATCGAAGCCGCACTGATGGCGCTCGGCATCCCGCCGGGGGTCAAGCGCCGCTTCGCCTTCATGGACTGGCCGAACTTCGACCAGGCGCTGTGGCAGGAAACCTATCGTCAATCGTCCACGGTCCACGGTCCATCGTCCGCGGGGAGTGAACATTTTCCAGTAATTCAAGCCTCCGACCGCGACGCCGGGGCGATCAAAATGTCCCAGGCCAACGCCGAACGCGCCGGGGTGGCGGACTATATCGAGTTCACCTGTCAGGCCGTGTCTGCGGTCACGCCCCCGGCTCGAAAAGGCTGGGTGGTGACCAACCCGCCCTACGGACTGCGCGTCAGCGAGGGCCGCGACCTGCGCAACCTGTACGCCCGGTTCGGCAACGTGCTGCGCGAAAAATGCCCCGGCTGGGACGTGTCTGTGCTGTGCAGCGACCCGGCCCTGCTCGGCCAGATGCAGGTCAAGTTGGACATGTCGCTGGCGCTGGTCAACGGC
Source organism: Chloroflexota bacterium (assembly GCA_016865985.1). Lineage (GTDB taxonomy): Bacteria > Chloroflexota > Anaerolineae > Anaerolineales > Villigracilaceae > VGNO01. Next base: position 4,516 of record VGNO01000004.1, read on the forward strand.
GGCATCCACGTCCGGTTGGGACGGGGGACCGTAAGGTAAGGAGTTAGTATGCCCGTAAACTTGACCCTGCGTCCCTTCAAGCGGGAAGACGATTACACTCCCCTCGCCCACATTCTGACCGCCAGCGAAAACGCGGACAGTAAATCCATCACCGTCTCCGCCGCAGAACTGGCAGAGAACCTGAGCAAGTTCCCGCGCTTCGACCTCGCCCGCGACTTGGTCATCGCAGAAACTGACGGACAGCCAGTTGGCTTTGGGCGTATCCGCTGGGAGGACAGTCCCTCCCGCCGGACCTACGGTCTGACCGGCTACCTGCTCCGCGAGTGGCGGCGAAAAGGCATCGGGCAAAAATTACTGAACTGGCTGGAAGAGCGCGCCCGGGCCATCGTAGAGGAACAACCCACAACAGTGAGAGTTACCTGCACATCAATGCCACCATGTACCAGAAAGGGCTGCACGCGCTGGTACGACAGACCGGGTACGAGGTCAAGGAAAGCTGGGCGCTGATGGTCCGCCCCGACCTGGAGAACATTCCCGAAATCTCGCTGCCCGCGGGGCTGGAAGTCCGCCCAGCGCGGCCTGAGGATTTTTCATCCATCTGGTACTCGGTGGAGGAAGCCTATGTTCCGGAAGGCGGTCCTCTGCCTACGGGAGTCATGCCGGAGGATTTCAAGAGCGATCCGAACTTCCAGCCGGAGTTATGGCAGGTCGCCTGGGATGTCAGCACCGGGAAAGTGGCGGGCAGCGTAATGACATATATTTATCACAAGGAAAATAAGCAATTGGGTATCCTGCGCGGATACACTGAAGGGATCAGCACCGTTCCGGCCTGGCGGCGACGCGGCGTGGCCAAAGCATTGATCGCCCGCAGCTTGAAAGTCCAGCGCGAGGCCGGAATGAAGGAATCCGCTCTGGTATGCAGCGGGGAAAACCTGGCGAATTACCGGCTGTATGAAAGCTGCGGATTTATTGAAGTCAAGCGAGACACGGTATATGAAAAACCATTGACCGGTGCAAGTTGACAGCTTATCGACTTGTGGGGAATTCCATCTTGGTATTTTGTGTATATTGTAGTAATATACATCCGTGATCGACCTGAACCAACTCACCGGCTTCGATTGGGACGCGGGCAACCGCGACAAGAACTGGCAGAAACACCAGGTTTCAACCGGTGAATGCGAGGAAGTGTTCTTCAACCTCCCCCTTCTGCTTGGCGATTCGCCCGGCCATTCCACGGCAGAAACGCGTTATCTCGCGCTGGGGCAAACCAACGCTGGCAGGTTGATCTTTATTGCCTTTACTGTCAGAAATGAGAAGATCCGTGTCATCTCGGCACGCGACATGAGCGAGAAAGAAAGAGACCTCTATGACCAATCCGGTTCCTGACTTCCAAAGCGAAGACGAAGAGCGCGAGTTCTGGGCCACCCACGACTCCACCGACTACGTGGACTGGACGCAAGCCCGCCGCACAGTATTCCCCAACCTGAAGCCGACCACGCGCGCCATTTCCCTGCGCCTGCCCGAGTCCATGCTGGACGAGTTACGTCAGATGGCGAACGCACGTGATGTACCTTACCAGTCGCTCATCAAGGTCTTCCTGCGGGAACGGATGGACCAGGAACACCGGGCGCTATCCATTGCGGAGGGAAAGCCCGGGTACCGGGCAATGGAGCCATAAGACAACCACCTCATCGCAGGAAGGGCGGAAACCATGCCAGGATGTGTCCTCGATACAACAACCCCTCCCCTGGATCCCGGGGGAGGGGTCGAGATTCCCTGCGACCAGCCTATCAGGGGTTCATCTTGTGGCTAGATGATATTACCCCGGAGTTGCCCTGTTGCAGCATCGGATTTACCTGTCCTTGCCGGCTGCGTGAGGCAGCCGGGCAACCACCTCGCAAATAGCGAGACTGCTTCGCTGCGTTCGCAGTGACACGATACGGGCAACAGCATACCCCCCACAAACTCATTTCACTTTCACAAACCGCCGCTTCCCCACCTGCAGCACGCCGGGATGCGGGAAGGGGGCGTCGAATTTTTCCAACGCCTCCCCGTCCAGTTTGACGCCCTTCTGGTCGAGCATCCGCCGCCCCTCGGATTTACTCGCCACCAGCCCGGCGGCGGACAGCACGTCCAGCACGGTCTGGCCGGGCTGGAGTGCGTATTCGGGCATCTCGTCGGGGATGTCCTTCTGCTGGAAGACCTTTTTGAAGGCCTCCTCGGCGTGCAGGGCGGAGTCCTCGTCATGGAAGATGGATACGATCTCGCGGGCAATGGCCATCTTGGCGTCGCGCGGGTGCAGCGCCCCGGACCGGAGAGCGGCCTCGGTTTCAGCGACCCGGTCGGGGGTCCAGCGCGTGACGAGACGCATGAACTGGCCCATGGCTTTGTCGGGCACGGACATGACTTTCCCGTACATGTCCTCGGGGGCAGCCAGCAGCGGGATGTGGTTGCCCAGCGATTTGCTCATCTTGACCTCGCCGTCGGTGCCGGGCAGGATGCCGAGGATGATGGCAATGTTGGGACGCGCGCCGAGCGAGACCATGACCTTGCGGGCGGCGGTCATGATGTTGAACATCTGGTCGGTGCCGCCGATCTGGACATCGGCCTTGAGCATGTAGGCGTCGTAGCCCTGCATCAGGGCATAGAAGGTCTCGTGCAGGTAGATGGGATCGCTGTTCTCCCAGCGCAGGCGGAAGTTCTCCCGCTCGCGGACGAACTGCTGGAGGGTGAAGTTGGAGGCCAGGCCGATGAGTTCGGCGAAGGTCAACTCGGAGAGCCACTCGGAGTTGAAACGGATCATGGTCTTCCTGCGGTCGAGCATCTTGTAAGCCTGCTCGGCGTAGGTGGCGGCATTGTGCTGCACCTCCTCGTGGGTCATACGCGGGCGGAGTTTGTTCTTGTCGGATGGGTCGCCGATGAGGGAGGTGTAGTCCCCGACAACGAAGGTGACATCGTGGCCGAGTTCCTGGAACTGGCGCTGCTTGCGCATCGGGACGGTATGGCCGAGGTGCAGGTCGGAGGTGGTCGGGTCGAAGCCGCAGTAGACGCGCAGCGGGCGGCCTTCCTTCTGCGCTTCGAGCAGGCGCTCCTTCAATTCGCGCGCCATGTTCTGCTTGAGTTCTTCGTCGCCGTACTCGGCGCCTTGCATGAGGAGGGCGACTTGCTGGTCAATGGTGAGGGTGGGCATGGGAGACTCCGGGATATGGGGGAATGGAGCATGGTTAATGGTGCAAATGAAAACGCGCCCGCTGCGGCAGGCGCGTCGGTCCCATCCGCAGCGAGGGTTATGGGAGGGGATAATAGACGCATACGAGGGCATTCATTGGGGGCTATTATACAGCAGAAACGGTTGGATCGAGGAATCCGTTTACAGTCCGTAGAAAACTCCGGGAACTGACCTGCTGTGTGGCGGTCGCGGGCGCCGGCTTGTCCCGGATCGGGGATTTATGTATACTGGGAGTACAGTTCGGAGACCGGTCTCATCTGCTCCTCGTTCGCATCCAAACTCACCGACCAACCACTCCCTTCCTGATTCCCATCTGCCCTCCATGGCGGCAGGAGTAGCCGGTGGATGGGTATATCCGATGAAATTGCTGAAAGAAATCTACCATGCAAACAACATCGATCTTCGCGGGCGGACAACTTTCCGCGCCGCCGTGAGGAGTATTTGCGTCGAGGACCGGCAGGTGTTGATGGTCCACTCAACGAAGACCGGGGACTACAAATTTCCAGGCGGGGGCATCCAACCCGGGGAGAGCCACGCCAGGGCATTGCAACGGGAGATTCGGGAGGAGATCGGGATGGAACTGACCGCGATCCTCCGCCCGTTTGGAAAAGTGATCGAATACGATTCCCCTGCCGAAGGGGAATATGACCTGTTCCAAATGACTTCGTACTATTACTGGTGCAATGTCGACCCGATAACCGGTGGACAGGAACTGGATCCCTATGAGGCAGAGTTGGGATTCACCCCGGTCTGGATGGATATCAACTCCGCCATCCAATCCAACCGGTCCCTGTTGGAAGAAAAAGGCCGCTCCCTGCCGCGCTGGGTACGGCGCGAAGTATTCATCCTGGAATTGCTCGAAGCCCGGCTGGCGGCAAGTAGCGCATCCACCCCGGAGAAGGAGAAACCATGCAGTCAAAACCTATAAAAACGATTACTTGCCTGTCCATGCCGGTCATGGCCTCCGCCTGCGCCGCGCCTGTCCCGGACACAGGGGGCTCCGTTTTCCTGTCCGGCGACGGATATCCCCACAGCAGTGACGGAACCGGCGCCGCTTCCTCCGGACCCAGGCGCCAACATGGGGAAAGTTGCCTTCAGTTCCGACCGCGGCGGGGATTATCGAGCCTTATTCGCGATGGAGGCCGACGGCAGCCATCCGGTCGACCTGACCGGAAATCCAGCCGATGATGAATACCCCTACCCGAATCCCTGAACCTGGGAGAATTTTACAGGATCTATGCTCAAAGCCATGAAACGGAAAAACCTGCCGGTTATCATCCTGGCGACAGCCGCGGTTGCCGCCCTATCCACCCTGACGCTCCTCCCCGACCAGCCTGGGGAGGCGCCTGGCGGGCCGACTCATACTGCTACCATCCCTGCCGGGGAGACGCCTTGTTTCTTCAATTGGGCAACCCAGGACCTGCCGGAACTGAGCAGCCAGGTGCAGCAGCGGCTCGATACCGCCGGGATGGAGGATGTGTCCATCCGGGTGGAAGCCTATGGCGAAAATTGTATCGACCCGCTGACCAATGCTGTGCGGTACTTTGCCGCCCTGGAGACCGATTTCCATTTTGCGGTGGAGGTGGACGACCTGGCGGATCTCGAAACCCTGGGAGGCCGGTTGGGAGCGCTCCTGCTAATCCTGGACGACTTTCCAACAGGGGCCACCCCCGGCCCCCAGGCAGGATATGTGGGGGTCACGTTCAGCGATGGAGCAGACTCGGTCCGCTTATGGTTCCAGGTCACCGAGTGGGAGGCAGCGCGCGCCACCGGCTTGCAAGGGGCGGCGCTCTACGAACACTTATCCAACCCTTAATGTCTGTCCGGAAATCATGTAGTTGGGGTTGCCATGCCCCAGAAGGACGGGTTGGGAGCCGTCGTTGCTAGGATTTACGGATAGGCTTTTATCAGTTCTTCCAGCAAGGCAGTCTCCCCTTCCACCGTTGTTACCTCCCCATCCAGCCAGGCATCGCGTAAGCGGGTGAGGATTTTCTGGTAGGCCGGGCCGGGGGGCAAGCCGCGCTGCTTCAATATGTTTCCGTCGGTCGCCGCCTGTACTGTCCGCCAGCGGCTGGCATAGGTTTTCAGAAGTCTGGCTTCGGCCTTGCCACAGAGGAGCGCTGCAGCATAGACTGCCAGCAGGGGTGTATCCTCCAGGCGGCGCACCACCGCGCTGGCAGGCTTCCCGGCCAGCCCGTCCAGGTCCCGCAGCAGGGCGGCGAGCGCCAGCAGCAGCCGACGCAGGTCGAGTGAGAAACGGAGACGGGACGCCACCGCCCGCAGTCCGGGCTCGTCCAACCGGCCCAACCAGGCGAGATAACCCAGCGCCAGGCTCAATGACAAATTCCCTGGCGCCGGCAGCGAGGGCCAGCCTGTCATACCGGGAACCGAAAGGGCCTTCTCCACCGCCTGGGAGCGATCGTCATCCCAGGCCAGGGACGGATGGATGGCCGCCAGCAGGCCGAGTTGCGCCAGGCGCGCCAGCATGGACGGCGCCAGCGGCTCGGACAGGACCAGGTTGAGTTCATGCCGGATGCGGTCGCCGGAGAGTTTCTCCAAAGAACCGCGCGCCTCGCCCATCAGGTGCAGGGTGCGCGCCTCGATCTGGAAACCGAAACGCTGCTCGAAACGCACCGCCCGCAACATGCGGGTGGGATCGTCCACGAAGGAAAGGGAATGCAAGACGCGCACCACGCCGGCCGTCAGGTCCTCCAACCCACCCCAGTGGTCGAGCAGTTCGCCGAAATGACGCCCGTCCAGCCGCACGGCCAGGGTATTGATGGTGAAATCGCGCCGGTGCAGATCCAGTTTGATGCTGCCGCGTTCCACGCTGGGGAGCGCCGATGGGTGGTCGTAGAACTCCTGGCGGGCGGAGATGAGGTCGAGGAAAGCCACCTGCTGCGCCTGCAGCGTGAATGACGAATGTCGCAGGAACCATTTGGCTGTCCCGAAACGGGCATGGACGGTGATCCTCCCACCGAAGGCGGCCGAGAGCGCCCTGGCCAGGGCAATGGCATCGCCTTCGACCACGATATCGAAATCGAGGCTGGGCTTGTCCAGTAGCAGGTCGCGTACGAACCCTCCCACCAGGTAAACGGCCATTTTTTGCCGGGCGGCTTCACCGGCCACCGCCCGTACCAACGCCAGGCGATCGGGCGGGAGCGCTTTTTCCAGCCGTTCCGCCAGGCTGCAACGGCTTTTCTGCGCCCGGCGCGGGGATAAGGTCTTCAGCAGGTCGGTGCGGGTCACGATCCCCACCAGTTTGCCGGTATGCGTTTCGATGACCGGCACCTGCCCCCAACCGCTGTCGGTCATGCGCGCCTGTAGATGCTGGAGCGAGTCTTCCGGGGCGACGGTGACCTGCCCGGCATCCATCAGGCTGGAAGCCGGCAGGTTCATCTTGTGGCTGAGGGCGCGGTCCACCGCCCGGCGGGTCAGGAGGCCAGTCACCCGCCCATCCTGCACCACCGGGAATCCTTCATAACCGTAACGCGCCATCAGGCGGGAGGCTTCCTGGGCGCTCGTCTCGGGAGCGATCGTATGCGGGCGGCGCGACATGATCTGCGCCACTGTCACCGATGGCTGGACGATGCCCGGCAGGACCTCGAGCAGTTGCCGGATGGCCTGGGCCAACGCCTCCCCGGAGCCTGTCTCACCCGCCGGACGGATGAGGGCAGCCGCCGCCCGTTCGTGGCCTCCACCGCCAAATGCCTGGGCGACCCTGGATACATCCACCTGGTCGGTGGTCGAACGCGCCACCAGGCGGATCCCCTCCTGGGTGGCAACCAGCACGAAGAGGGCGTCGGGATCGAACAGGTCGCGCAACTTGTGCGCCAGGGCTGAGATCTCCTCGCTCAACCGGCTGGCATCCCCGCTGGCGATCACGATCCGGTGTCCCAGGATGTAGTGGGTCTCGGCGCTGGCAGCCAGGCAGTCATAGACCTCCCGCTGGTCGGACGAAAGGGGCGGGTTCAGGAACTCGGCCGCCAGGCGCAGGTCTGCGCCTCCCTCGAGCAGGGAGGCTGCAGCCCTTGCATCGCGAGCGGTGGTATGGGCATAGGTCAACGAACCGGTATCCTCGTAGATGCCCAGCAGGAGCAGGGTGGCCCGCACTACCGATAGCGGTTCGCCGCGTTCGAGCAGGGATTCGACGAACAGGGTGGTGGTGGAGCCGGATTCGGTGACAGTCACCTCCCAGCCCTCGGGCAACCCGCGCCGGGGCGGGTGGTGGTCCACCACCCGGACACGGGTGGTGTCGCCCATGCCCTTCAAGGTCACCAGTGACTGGGTATCCACCAGGGTCACTTGTTCGATGCCGCCGCCGGGCAGGTCGCGCCCATCGACGAACGGCAGTTCCGCGCCATAGATGGTGATGAATGCACGCACATTGCGGTTCAACTTGCGCGGCAACACTGGCAGGGCCGATTCGTCCAGCAGGTACGCCCCCAGCAGGGATGCGACCGCATCGAAATCCGATTGCTCGTGGGTAAGGATGACACGGATGGACATGGCTGTCATATTGTAGCATAAGCGTTTCGGGTGGATTGGCGGGAGCGCTATAATTTCGACCGGAGGCAGACATGAGAAACCTATTACCCACAATCATTTTCCTGCTGGCTTTGACTGCCAGCGGCTGCAACCTGCCGTCCGGGGGACAACCGTCGGCCGGTAGCCAGCCGCCCCTTGCATCCCAGGAGCCGGCCAGTGAAGTACTTCCAGTCCTGCTGGAACCGGCCGGCGCTGAGAATGCCTACTGGGTGGAGAACCCGTCATCGGGGGCGAAACTCTACACCCGCGTCCATTATCCCCCCGCCTGGGACGGGGTCTCGTCCCTCCCGGCCCTGGCGCTGATCCCCGGCGGGATCGCCCCCTCCGACCCGCAGAAAGCCACCCTGCTGGCAGCCAGGGGATTCATGGTCGTCATCTTCGATGCCGATGGACGCGGCCAATCGCAAGGCGCGGAGGATTATAACGGTCACATCACCCAGGACGGCCTGGCGCAGGTCATCCGGGCTGCCGCAGGCCTGCCCGGCCTGGACCCGGGGCGCTACGGCCTGGTCTCGTATTCTTACGGCGTCACCGCCGCCAGTGGGGCGCTGGCGCGTCACCCCGACCTGCCGATCAGTTTCTTCATTGACTGGGAAGGACCGGTCGACCGTTTCTATACCACCGTCGGCTGCGGCGGCAACCCGCACGGCAACATCCCCTGGCAGCCTTGCAACGATGATGCTTGGTGGAGTGAGCGCGAGGCCGTCACCTTCATCACAAATGTCCGGGTTCCATACCAGCGCATCCAGTCCGAGGAGGACCATGTCCAGCCGAACAACAACCACGCCATCGATATCGTGAACGCGGCAGTGGCCGGGGATGCACCCTGGGTGCGGTTGAATGAGTACCCCCCGAACCAGGTATATTCGACAGATAACCCGCCTGCCATGATCCCGGAGGACCAGGACCGGCAGTTGGAAAAACTGGTCAGCGAGTCCGCCTGGCATATCATAGAACAGGTCCTGCCCGGCCTGCCCTAAGAATTCCTGCAGGGATGGCTCCCACGCCATCCCGCAGGCACATGGTTCCCCCAGCCAGAATATTTCCGGGCAGACTCTACCCCATTATCAGGTCAGCAGGTTCCGAAGGGCGGTATCGAGGTCCGGGTAGCGGAAGGAGTAACCGGCTTCCAATAAGCGGCGCGGCTGAGAGAAGCGCCCGTCGACCACCAGCGTCGCCATCTCACCCAGCGCCAGCCGCAGCAGGAAGGCCGGGGTCGGTAACCAATAGGGACGGCGGAGGGCTTGCGCCAGGCTGCGATAAAATTCCGCATTGGATGTCGGGGTAGGAGCAACCAGGTTGTAGGGCCCCCGGGCGATTTCATCCGCCATCAGGTAGCGCAGCGCGCCGACCACATCCTCCAGGTGCACCCAGGGTACAGCCTGTTTCCCGCCGGCGAGAGGCCCACCGGCAAAAAGGCGGACAGGCAGCGCCATCAAGGGGAGCAAGCCTCCCTTCCCGGCCAGCGCCACAGCCAGGCGCACTACAACCCGGCGGACACCGGAGGATTCCACTGGTTCGGTTGCCCCTTCCCAGGCAAGCGTCAGGTCGGCCAGGTAATCATTACCCGGTGGGGTGGATTCATCCGCTATGCCGCCCACGACCCCGTAGTGGTTGATGCCCGAGGCCTGGACCAGCAAGCGTGGCTTCCGGGCGGCAGCGGAGATGCCCTCCACAAGCGCCTGCCCGGCCTGCACCCGGCTGTCGTGGAAGCGTTTCTTTTGTACCGCTGACCACGGCCATTGCGAGAGACTTTCCCCTGCCAGGTTGACGACCACATCCATCCGCTCCAGCAGACTTCCCCAACCGGCGGAGGCGCGCCCGTCCCAGCGCTGCAGGTGCAATCCCGCTTGCCCTGTATTCATGGCCGGGCGGCGGGTAAGGACCCAGACCTGGTGACCATCGGCCAACAAGGAACCGGTCAGGGCGCTGCCGATCAGACCCCTGCCCCCGGTTATGAGAACATTCATGTTGTTTCTCCTTCCAATGAACATACCTATTTTCCGCTTCCGACAATCGCAGTATAATTCACGGCATTGTGGAGGCAGCGGTGCAATCGGCAGTCCTGGTCTTGAATGCCAATTTCGAACCGATCCATGTCTGCACCACCCGGCGCGCCTTGGGATTGATCCTGACCGGGAAAGCAGCGATGGTCATGAATGGCCGCGGCTATATCCGCACCGTCTCGGCCAGTGTGGCGCGCCCATCGGTCATCCGCCTCGAGCAGATGGTGCACCGCCCGCGGGCGCGGGTCAAACTGACCCGGCGCGAGATCTTCCGCCGCGATAATTATACCTGCCAGTACTGCGGCCGCCACCTGATGGACCTGACCCTGGACCATGTCCTGCCGCGTCACCTGGGGGGTGAACACGCCTGGACGAACATTGTGGCAGCCTGCCCGGCCTGCAACCACCGCAAGGGCGGTCGCAAGTTGGACGAGGCGCATATGGCCCTGCTGCACTTCCCGGTCGAGCCGCCTTCCAGCGCACTATACATTTTCGGGAGACACCTGAACGATAACGGAGAGTGGGAACAATTCATAAGGGGCTGGTGACCGGGAAATGACCGGACAACCCGCCAACATCTGGACGGCTGGGAAAATCATTTCCACGGAACAGAATGTCCCGCAGGTCCCATTGAGAACCGAGATTTCTCAATGAACCTGCGGGACACTGCCTCCCAGCGAACAAAGCGCCGGGTCAACCGAGGTCGAATGTCATGAAATCCTGCGCCAGGGCCACCGGACCGCTGAAATGCTGCCGGGCTTCCTCCACCAAGCCCGGTTTGGTGTAGATGCCGGTCGGGTAGTGGATGAGGTAGAGCGACCCGGCCCCGGCGGCTTGCGCCGTCTTCCCGGCCTGGGCGGCCGAGGAATGCCCGTGGGACCCGCCGGAAGCCTCGTGGATGAGGATGTCCACCCCGGCAGCCATCTGCTCCACACCGTGACAGGCCTCGGTATCGCAGGAATATGCCAGGCTCCGCCCTGATGACTTGAATTCCATCCGCAACCCGATGGCTGGGATCATGTGGCATACGGACGATGACGAAATGGAGAACTCATCGCATTCCAGGACAGCGGTCTTCGACCCCTCCGGCAGCCGGTAGAAGACGACCGGGAAGAAATCCGGCCATTCCGACCATGAATAGAAACCCATCAGGTCTTCGATCCGGTCCAGGGTGTAGTGCAGTCCGTAGATATTGAGCGGGTGGCGGCGCCCCATCAACCACATATTCATCAATAGAAGTGGAACACCGGAGACATGATCGGGGTGGAAATGGGTCAGGATCAGGTCGGTCAACCCGTTGAAATCCACCCCGGCTTTCTTCAAGCGCAGGGTCGGATTGCTGACGCAGTCGATCAGGACGGTGCGTTCATTCCCAACCAGGACCATGTGGGTATTCTCATGTTCCTCGTCGGGGATGGCGTTCGAAGTCCCCAGGATGATCAGTTTTGCCATAGGGATTCCTCCTTATTTCAGGTAGGCGGCCATGACGACCGGGGTCAGGTAGGCCTCGATGGCAGCGGCAGCGACCAGCAGTGGGACAACCACACCCAACGACACCTTGGCCCAGGCGGCCAACGATTCGATCATCACTTCACCGACCGTCCGCTGCGCCACCGGTGTAACCAGCGCCGCCCCCAGGTAGATGACCATGGCGCTCGCCAGCAGCAACGCCGGGATCTCGAAGATGCCATGCGGCAGGATGCCAGTGAGGGTCACCAGCAGCGGGGAGTATCCGGCCGAGGCCATCAGCGCCAGCACGGCCCCGATCAAGCCGAAATTGGCGAAATATGCCAGCGCGCCCAGGACGCCGAACGAAAACAGGCCCAAGAGGAGGATCATCAGGATCGCCCTAATATTATGTCCCAGGATGTAGTCGAAAGTCAGTAGCGCCTGCGGCCCTCCAGGACCGCCGAAGGAACTATCCAGCGCCTGGCTGAAATCGCCGACACTGAATGAACCGGGCAATGATGTTTCGCTATTGCTGACGTATATGTAACCCGCCGTGAGGGCGATCACACCGAAGACCAGGGTCAACAGGAGCGGGATCGCCAGACGCCGGAGGGCCCCGCCGACCTCCAGCCGGTACCACTGTCCAATCGTTACAGCCCTGCCGCGGAAGGCCAGCCAGAAGGATTTGAACATCCAACGCAGGTTGAGGGTATCGATCTCGCGTCCCAGCAGCGACTCGCGCTGGAAATGCGCCAGACCCAGCCGGACGAGCAGGGCGGTCATCACCACCACCGCCAGGACAGCCAGCCACAATACCTGGTTGTCGCCCCAGAACATCAAGACACTCTCGCCCTGGATCAGGAGCGCCATTGGGACGACAATGAAGGAAGAGAGCAGGTTGGCGCCGCGCACGGTTGTGGCCTGGGTCGAGATGACCATCGCCCCACTGACCATCAGGACGGCCTGGGCGGTGGTCAGGAAAAGGGTCTGGAGCAGCATGTTGACATCCGGCCATGGTATGTCCTGGACCAGCAGGCCGGCCAGGTAGACAGCGATCCCCAGGAAGGCAGTCACGACCGGCGGGAAGGACGAGGAGATCAATTTGCCGACGTACAACTGCCAGTCCCGGATCGGGCTGCTCAGCAGGGGTTCGATCGTGCCGCGTTCCTTTTCGCCCACGAAGGATTCAAGGGCGATCACGAGCGAGACAGTTATCGGGAAAAAGCCAACCACCATCATGAAGAATGGCACCAGCCGTTCGGCCACCAGCGGGGTGCCGTACTGGGCGACGAAATCGAGCGCCACCCGCGCCGTGTAGTTCATCAGGAAGGGGAAGAAGACCGTCAGCACGACCATCGGCAGGATGATGCGCCAGTCGCGGAACTGGTCGCGCAGTTCACGCCGGACGACGAGCCAGACCATTTCCAGGGAGCGCGTCACTGCACCGCCTTTTCCATCGCCCGCAGGTACACCTGCTCGAGGGTGCGGGGCGCCTCCTGGATGGCTACCACCTCGACGCCGCGCTGCACCAGGTCGCGGACAAGGAGCGGGTTGGCAATCGCCGGTTCGCGGACGGAAAAACGCAGGCCTGACTGCCCCTCCCCGGCCAATGCCACGCCTTCTGGCAATTTCCAACCAGGCGCGGGCCGGGCGCCGTTGAACCGCAGTTCGTATTCCGGTGGACCGAGCAGTTCACGTTTAAGGGTCTCGACCGAGCCGTTGACAAGGATCCGGCCGCGATAGATGATGGCCACCTGGTCGGCCAGGCTCTCGGCCTCGGACAGGTTGTGGGTGCAGATGACGATCGTCCGTTTTTCGGAGCGCAGGCTGGCGATCGAATCACGCACCAACCGCGCCGATTCCGGGTCCATGGCCGAGGTTGGCTCATCGAGCAGGAGCACAGGCGGTTCGTGGATGAGGGTGCGCGCCAAAGCCAGTTTCTGGCGCATGCCCTTGGAATACTGGCCGATGGCCTGCTTTGGGCTGGCGGAAAGGCCAAAGTATTCCAATAATTCGCGGCTGCGCTTCTGGCGGGTGGCGCGGTCCAACCGGTAGACCTGGCCGTAGAAATCCAGGTATTCCATGCCGTTCATCCGCAGGTAGAGGCCATGCTGCTCGGTCAGCACGCCGACCATGGCGCGCACCTGTTCCGGTTGTTCCACCACATCGAAACCGGCAACCACCGCCCTTCCCCGGCTGGGACGCAGGATGGAGGTCAACATGCGGACGGTGGTGGTCTTGCCGGCTCCGTTCTGCCCAAGCAGGGCCAGTACCTGGCCGGGATGGACATCCAACTGGATGCCATCCACCGCCCAGGTGTCGCCAAACTGCTTGCTCAGGTCTTCGGCATGGATCATGTCGATTTTTCGCCTGGTTGGGCCTGGGAGGGACTTGCGCCCGGTCGCCAGGCTGGCCTACCCTGCACAAATCCTCTCCCGGGATTTTGGATGAATCTCAGGCCTTCCGTGGCCGGTGACGCAGGAAGAGCGTGATGGCCGCCGCCAGCGCCACGACCGCCATGAAGGTCTGGTTGGCATTCACGCCGCCGATCTGGGCGATATCCAGCCGCAGGAATTCGAGCAGGAAACGTCCGACCGGGTAGCCGATGCAGTAGACCAGCATCAGGTCGCCGGGTTTCAGGCTGTCCTTGAACCGGCGTCCCAGCCAGAGCAGGAGCGCCATGTTGGCCAGGTTCCAGAGCGACTCGTACAGGAACAACGGGTGGTAGTATTCCACATCCGTATAGCCTTGCAGGCGGTTCTCCGGGGAGATGAAAATCTTCCATGGCAGGTCGGTGGCTGCGCCGTAGAGTTCCTGGTTGAAGAAATTCCCCCAACGACCGATGGCTTGCGCCAGCGCCACGCCCGGGACGGCAACATCCATCCATACCAGGGCGTTGATCTTGTGCTTCCGGGCATAGATCCACAATGCCACCGCCCCGCCGATGATGCCTCCCGGAATACCCAGACCACCGCTGCGGACATCGAGGATGTCCAGCGGGTGCGTCAGGTAATACGAAACTGTCAAACCGCTCGATACGGAGGGCGTGAGGACATGCCACAGGCGGGCGCCGATGATGCCAGCCAGCACCAGCCAGAAGAGCATATCCCAGACCATCTCTGGATCAAGGCCTCGCCGTTTCGCCTCGCGCACCGAGAGCAGGGCTGCAGCCAGGACGCCGAGGGTGATCAGGATGCCGTAAAAATAGATACGGAAAGGCTCATCGAGGAACGGCAGGGGGATATCGAAACCATTGGGCATGGGTTACTCCTGTGATTTTGAAATACGGCGGTGGGCATCGCTGCGGACATGCAGGATGCGCTGCAACGCCGTGAAGTTGGTGAAGATGGCCAGGATCCAGATGGCAACCAGCGGGATGTTGAAGACCAGCGCCGGGGCCAGCACCAGGTACCGTTCGACGCGGGTCAGCAGGCCGACATTGGCATCCAATTTCAGGGAATCGGCCCTGGCTTTGACGTAGGAGACCAGAACCGTGCCGGCCGTGGCGAAGAAGACCAGCGTCACAGCCTCCGGCTCATCCTGGTTGAGGTAGTAGACAACCAGGCCGAGGTAGACCGCCAGTTCCGAGTAACGGTCGCTGACGGAGTCCACGAATGCGCCCCAATCGGTGGCCTCGCCCCGCAGGCGCGCCATCGTCCCATCCAGGGCATCGAACGGGACCGTCAGCAGGACCAGGATGCCGCCCCAGGTCATGTTACCGGTGGCGACCAGGTAGGCGCCGACGGCGGTGCCGAACAAGCCAAACAGGGTCATCAGGTTTGGGTGGATGCCCAGCCGGTTGAAGAACCGTCCGAGCGGGTCGAGCGCCCAGCGGAACCACTGGCGCAACCAGTCACTGAAAGTAGGTTTCGTTTTCTCCAATGTTAGAGTTCCAGCCTTTCGCAGGATGTGTATCTTATCATCGCCGGCAGGTGGGACAACAGGACGATAGTCCTACGCTCATCCCTCGCCGTCCTCTTCGACCTCGTCGTCTGCTTCCAGCAATACATCACGTTCACGCCCGCCGCCCATCGAGGGACCGACCACGCCCATCTCCTGAAGCATGTCCAGCAGGCGGGCGGCGCGCGGGTAACCGATCCGCAGGCGGCGCTGGAGCATGGAAGCGCTGGCGCGCTGCTCACGCTTCAGGAGCGTGATGGCCTGCTCGATCAGCACCTCATCCTCTCCCTCCGCAGGCTCGCTGAGCAGGGTCTCCCACGGCGGGCGGGTCTCCTGGACCGGGTTCATTTTCTGCCAGAAGGCAATCACGCGCTCGACCTCCTGGTCGGTGACCATCACCCCCTGGGCGCGAACCGGCGTCCCGGATTCCGGGTTGAGGAAGAGCATATCGCCGCGTCCCAGCAGGGTCTCTGCGCCGGGAGTATCGAGGATCACCCGAGAATCCACCAGCGAGGCAACGGAGAAGGAAAGCCTGGCTGGGAAATTGGCCTTGATCAGGCCGGTGACCACGTCCGTGCTAGGGCGCTGGGTTGCCACCACCAGGTGGATGCCGGTGGCACGCGCCATCTGCGCCAGGCGAACCAGGTTGTGCTCGGTCTGGTCGGGAGCAGTCATCATCAGGTCGGCCAGTTCGTCGATCATGACCACGATTCGGGGCAGCGTCTGGCTGTCCTTGCGGCGCTGGAGTTTCCGGTTGTACGAATCGATATCGCGCGCCTTCGCCGCTTCCAATAACTGGTAACGGCGCTCCATCTCCACCACCACCCAGCGCAGGACGCCCAGGATGCGCTGGATGTCCGTCTCTACCTTGCCATACATGTGCGGCAGTCCGTTGAAGCGGATCAGTTCCACCATCTTGGCGTCGATCATCACCAGCCGCAAATCTTCCGGTGCATTGTTCATCGCCAGGCAGGCTGTCAGGGCGGCTATGCAGACCGATTTGCCGGAGCCGGTCGTGCCGGCGATCAACAGGTGCGGCATGCGCGCCAGGTCGGCTACTAGCGGGTGTCCGGATACATCCCGCCCAAGCGCCATCGCCAGCGGCGAGGATAGTTTATAGAACGCCTCCGTCTCCAGGATCGGGCGCAGCCGCACGACCGCCGACCGGATATTGGGCACCTCGATGCCAACGTAGGAGCGGCCGGGGACCGGGGCCTCGATCCGCAGCCGTTCCGCCGATAGCGCCAGGGTCAGGTCGCGCTGCAAGCCGGCGATCTGCGCCACGCGCACCTTCATCCGGTTAGGATCGCCGTTGTCCCCGCCCTTCTCGATAAAGCCAGGTTCGACTGCGAACTGGGTGACGGTCGGGCCGATGCGGAATCCCACCACCCGGGCCGGGATGCCGAACTCGGCCAAGGTCTTTTCGATCAAACCGGCGGTCTGGTTGATATGACGTTCATCCGGGCGGACCGATGTCTCACCGACCAGGATGTTGAGGGGCGGCAGGCGTTCACCGCGCACCGGCGGGCTGGCAACCGCCGCATCCTGTTTCTCAGGGACTTTGAACGACTTGCGGAATTCGGGCGGCAGCGCCGGGGCTGCCTTCTTGACCGGGGGCTGGGCGCGTTTTTCCGGGATTTCCTGCTCCGCATCTGGCGCCGCGACCTGTCCCGGAGGCTGCAGGCCGGACTCGCCTGCCTGGCGGAGGAGCCATCCCTCCAACCGCCCCCACAAACCGAACCCGGCCATCCAGCAGGCCGCCCACAGGACGACGAGCAGGATCCCGCCCAGCGCATCCCCCAGCAGGCTGGCGGCCAAGGTCGAGAGTCCCCAGCCGAGGCGCCCACCCCACCAGCCTTCGTCGAGGCGCTCGAGACTGTTGCCGCCCGCCAACGCCAGCACGGCCAGGGTCAGGAAAGCCGCCAGTTCGAGCGCCACGATCCGCCCGAGCGCCAGTTTCACAGGCTGGCGGCTGGAACGGAAAGCCGCCAATCCGCCCAGGCCGGTGGCAACGACGATCAGGATACTGCCCCAGCCAAACCAGATGCGGAGCGTGCCGGTGATGGTTTTGAGCAGTTCGCCCTGTGAGAGTCCCAGCAAGCCAAATAAGGCGAGCAGGGCGAATGCCAGCAGCAGGATGCCCAGCAAATCCCACAGGAAACGACCAAAGTGGGTGCGGATTTGGGCGAGGCGCTCCAGCCAGTCCCGGGTCGGGGTTGGATCGTCCTTCCGGGAAATCCTGGCCGGTTGTTTTGATGCAGGCATGGATCAGGGTTCCAGATTGAGACTCAGTCCCAGCCTCTGGCGGGGCGCGTCCACGAGCAGGATGCGCACATGAACCTGCTGGCCGGGCTGGTAGGTTTCTGCGAAGGCGATGTTGGGCGGGAGGGGGATCTCGGAGGCGTGTACCAGTCCCTCCAGCCCGTCTTCGATGCGGGCGAAAATGCCGAAAGGCGCCAGGGCAGTCACCTCGGCCGGGACGACCATCCCGGCCGGGTACCGCTGGCAGGCGGTCTCCCACGGATTGGGCAGCAGCCGTTTCAGGGAGAGGGCCACCCGGCAGCGTTCGGGGGTGACATCGATCACCTGCACTTCCGCGCTCTGGCCGAGTGACAGCACCTGGCCGGGATGGCCGACGCGCCCCCACGACAACTCGGAGATGTGGATCAAACCTTCGACTCCCCCCAGGTCGAGGAAGACGCCAAAATCGGTAATGTTGGTCACGGTCCCGGTCACCCTGTGCCCGGGTTTGAGCGAGTTGAATAGGAGCGTGCGCTGGCCGGCTTCGGCCTGGGCGGCGCGCTCGGAAAAAACCATCCGGCCTTCATCCGGCACGCATTCGATCACCTTCAGCCGCAGCGACTTGCCGACATAGGTCATCAGGCAGTCCTCGCGCCCGTCGTCATCCGGCCTGGCGGGGAGGGATACGAGGTGCGAGCAGGGGATGAAACCCTGCAAGCCGCCGCCTTCCACCAGCAGGCCGCCGCGGTTGTACCCACAGACTTCGAGGGTGAGGATCTGGTCCTGCCGGTAGACTTCCAGCGCCAGTTCCCAGTCCACATCGTTTTTGGGTTTCTCCTCCCCTTTCGGATGCCGGATGGGCGGCTGGGCAACCATCCGGTTCTCTTCATCCGCCAGGATCGAAGCCCACCAGCCATCGTCATAAATCGGACTCTCATTTTCGATAATCTGCTGCATCATCCTCACCCTGCCTCTTTCGCATGGATTGGTTTCTGTGTCTGGCGTTCCATTTCAAGGATGACCCTTGCCACCTCTTCGATCGCCACCCGCTGCTTGCGGTACAGGTCGGCCTCGGACATCGCCAGGCGGTTGGCGACCTCGCGCACCTTGCGCCCCTCGACGAATTTCATTTCCAGGATGTTGCAGAGGATCCATTCTGCGGTAAAACGCCGGTCACCCTCCGGACGTACTTTATCCATCGCCCGGCGCAGGATGGCACGCAAGGCGTTGGCGGGGTTGTCGTCATGTCTCTGCGACGCCTCCTGCACGACCCGTAATTGCATCAGGGGACTCTGGGTCAACTTGGGACCGCCCCAATAATGGGTCAGTGCATCCTTGACCCACGATGCCAGGTCGGAGTCCGGCGGCAGTTGATCATCAAGCAGGCTGGTCTTGCTGTCGAACCGTCCCACCGCCCGCCAACGCTGGATCAGGTCCACCTGAGGGCGCAGGTCCGCCAGGGACTGGAACACACCCTGCTGCAGGCGGCGGTCCTGGAGCGCCTGGCTGGCACGGCGGATGAGCAGTCGGAGCGCCTGGCGCTGTTCTGGCACCAGTTCCCGGCCGGGTACCCGTTCCACGCCCAACAAGCCCAACAAGACCGGGTCCTGCTCGCCCTGCCCGGTCTGGTGGAGCGGGAAGAGCCAGTAATCGCCCCAGGTGAATTCCTCTCCATTACCATTTCCGTGCGAGACGGCGACTTCGAGCGCCTCGACCAGGTTGGCATCCTTAAGGACGGGTGACGCGCCGGCTGCAACGATCAGCGACAGGTTCCCCTCGTCCAAAGCAGCGACGAAAGCCGAGGCGGACTGGAGGTGGTCGCGTAGAGCAGCCAGGACCGCCTCCAGGAATTGGCGCATGTCGCCCTGGGTAATGAGGCGCTCCTCCAGGTTTTGCAGCATCAGCAGGTCGCCGCGATCACGGCCGAAGAAGATCCAGCGCTCCCAGAGTGGGGCGACCATTGTGATGGTATGTTCCATCATCAGGACAGTGGCCACCATGGCAGCCGGCACCGCGCCGGAATAGACCACACCGAAGAATTCACCGACCCGGCGGACGATGGTCATCACAGCCAGCGTCACCGAGGCAGTCACCGGGCCACGCATGATCCACTTGAACAGGCGGCTCTTGACCACCCTGTCGGGCCAGGAGACGCCGAAGAAAGCCACTGCGTAGGCCATCACCACGATCAGCCCGCCGACCAGCAGGTTGCTGGTGGTGGCCAGGCCCCAGAATATGAAGGGGTGTTGGGCTGCCAGGCTGGAACCGTAGAGCAGGTAGGGGAAGGCGCCCAGGGCTGGGGAAGTGGCTCCCGCCAGCAGGTAGAGCATCCGGCGCCGGCCGGAGCGGGTGAGCGTGTGGCGGTAGGCGCGACCGAAATTGACCCAGGCCCAGACCATCGTGACGGCATAGAAGCCGGTGAAGACCTCTGTCCATACCGTCCGCTCGAGGTGTGGCGCAGGCTGCCCGTCCGTCTTCAGCGGTCCCAGCAGGTACCCGTTGGCCAGCAGGAGCAGGAAGGCAGCCGAAATGAAATAGATAATCCGCACAGCCACCCGCCGGCGGCCGCGCGAGGGGCGCCCGGTGGTCACCATCAGGGCATCCGAAAGGTGCAGGTAGGCGGCGGGCAGGAAAACGATCCCCAGCCACTCGCTGCGCAGCAAGAGGTCCACCAGCAGCGGATCGGTGGCCGTACTTTCGAGCGCTTCGGTGGTGAAGACCACCACCACGCACAGGAGGATGATGGCGAACGAACGCGCCACCCGGTCGAGCAGATTGAAGGTCAGGGAATAGAGAAACAAGGAGAACGCCGTGATGGCGATCCCGGCGGTCAGGATTTGGTTTATGGTGATGATCCCCGCCAACACGTCAGACATCCAACCAGTAAGCATGAAAACCTTCCAGAAGACCTATCTCAGCGCCCGGCAGAAGAACAGCGCCACATCCAGGGTGATATAGTAATGGTCATTATAACCGCAGAACTCGAAGCCCAACTTCTGCGCCAGGCAGAAGGCCGGGTTGTTCTTGGATGGGATCTCCAGCATCATCTGCCCGTTCTTGCGCTCCAACGCCCAGGCCTGGGCGGCGAAGACCAGGTCGGTGGCGATGCCGCGCCGCCGGTAACGCGGGGCGACCGCCAGATCGGTGACCCAGGCTGTGGCCGCCGCCATGCGGTCGGTCAGGCGCAGGTAACCCACCAGGTTTTCCCCGGCAACCGCGGTGAACATCCCCACCCGGCGGTTCCATTCGTCGGCCAGGGATTGGACCGGTCGCGGGTATGCGACGGCCACCGAGCGCGGCAGGCGGACCTGGCGGAAAGCGGCCTGCACCTGCCCGTCCTCGCGCCCGAGGTCCATCTGCCAAACATACTCGGAACCACAGGAATGGTCGAGCGCCATCAACCTGGGCAGGTCGGTCGCAATCGTGGCGCGGATCTTGATCTCTGACATCGTTCCACCTATTCGCCCGTCACCCGCACCGGGATGGTGCAGGTCGGCAGGGCCTGGCCCTGGTTGTCGGTCACCACGAGGCGCAACAGGTAATCACCCGGCGCCAGGTTGGTCACATCCCATGCGCCTAGTTTTTCATCGTTTTTGGCTTTCCGCCCGGCCAGGATGGTGGACCATAATTCCGTGCCCTGCAAGGCGACTTCATACTTATAGAAGCCTAAGTTCGGGATATCGGCGGTGCCGATCACGTCGACCTGGCCGCTGATCGTCTGTCCGGGGCTGGGAGAAGTGATCATGATCTGGCCCAGGATGCAGCCGACCGCGCCGGGCGGGATGGTGGGGAGCGGCGTCCCGGCCATGCGGGTGGCCATTTGCGGCGAGAGGGTGTTGGTCGGCACCGTCAGGGACTGGACGGTGGGGGTCCCCAGCAGCAGCGAGGCCGACATGGATGGCGCCAGGAACGCCTCGAAGACCAGTTCCGTGACCGCCAGGATGACGATGATGACCAGCACAGCAATGGACTGGTTGATCCTCTTCTGGGAGAATTCCTTCTCCAGGCCGAAAACCGAATCGTTGCGCTCGCGCCTGTGACCCCAGAGTTTGCGCAGCGTCAGGAAGGCCCAAAGCGCCAGGAGAATATAGATCAGTGGCGCATAGGCGGCCAGCGCATTCAGGACGGCTGCCATGCGCTAGACCCGGCGCAATACGCCGCGAATGATGGATTCCAATTTCGGCGCCAGCACCTTGCCTGCCTCCAGTACTTCCTCGTGGTTGGTGACTGTATCCCCGTCGAGGTTGGCCTTGTTGCTGATACCCGACAGGCCGAGGACGCGCGTCCCACCGTGGCGCGCCGCCACCACCTCCGGGACGGTGGACATGCCGACCGCGTCGGCGCCAATGGCGCGCAGGAAACGCAGGTCGGCCGGGGACTCGAAAGAAGGTCCGCTCAAGCCGACGTAGACCCCCTCCCGGACGGGTATCCCGCTCCCCTCCGCTGCCTGGCGCGCCAACCCCCGCAGTTCCCGGTCATACGCCTGGCTCATGTCGGGAAAGCGCGGCCCGAATTCGGGCAGGTTCGGCCCGACCAACGGGTTCAGGCCCATCATCCCGACCAGGTTGATGTGGTCCGTGATGAGCATCACGTCGCCGGGAACGAATTCCGGGTGGACCGCGCCGGCGGCATTTGTGACGATCAGGATGCCGATCCCCAGGCGCTGCATCACCCGCACCGGCAGGGCCACTTGCGGCATGGTGTAGCCTTCGTAATAATGGACGCGGCCTTGCAATGCCAGTACCTCCCGGCCTTCCAACCGCCCAGCGACCAGCCGGCCGACATGCCCCTCGACCGTCGCCAGCGGCCAACCGGGCAGGTCGCCGAAGGGGATGATGTCCGCGTCCTCGATCAACCCGGCCAGGTCCCCCAACCCCGAACCCAGGATCATGCCCACAACCGGGCGGCGCCTGCTCCTCGAGCGGAGGATGGCGGCGATCTGGTCGATTTCTTCGATTGGGATTTGCATCGTTTTCTCCACTGACAAGTAATGCGTGAATTATATCCCATGTACCTTGGGGCGACGCCGGTTAGAAGCCTGCCAGGTTGCTGAAACGGTGAAAGTACAGTATATTTCAGCCATGCCAACCAAAGCCCCCGACTACGAACAGACTGTCCTGCAAAAACGCCAGCAGCGTGAACGCAACCTGGCCGAGAACGACAAGAGTTGGCTCTGCCTGGCGGGTCTCTTCCGCCTGAAGGAAGGGCGGAACACCTTCGGCAGCGACCCGGCCAACGATATTGTACTTACGGGCAGCAGCATCCCGCCCAGGGTTGGAACCTTCACCTTGCAGAAGAATGAGGTCAGCGTCCGGGCCTCCCCCGGCGCGCCGCTGGCCTGCGAAGGGACGGCCGTCACCGCCCGCATCGTCCATACCGACCAGCACGAACACCCCGATTTCCTGACCCTCGGCAGCCACAGCCTGCTGGTCATCCAGCGCGGCGACCGCATCCTGATCCGCCATTGGGACAGCGAACATCCCAACCGGAAACAGTTCACCGGTCTGAAACAATACCCGGTGAAGCCGCATTTCTGCATCAGCGCCGATTTCATCCATTACGACGAGCCGCGCCTGATCAAGATCACCAACGTCCTCGGAGACCAGAGCGATGTCCCACATCCCGGTTATGCCGTCTTCACGCTGGACGGGGTCGAGTGCCGCATGGAAGCCATGGGCGACGATGACGGCTTGTATTTCAACTTCACCGATCTGACCAATGGCGATACCACATATCGCGGCGGGCGTTCGCTCGAAACCGGCCTGCCTGAGGGTGGTAAAGTAGCGCTCGATTTCAACCTGGCGCACAACCCGCCCTGCGCCTATACCGATTTCGCCACCTGCCCCCTGCCCCCGGAAGACAACCGGCTTGCCGTGCGCATCGAGGCCGGCGAACAGGCCTTCCCGCGCGAACACGCCTGAACATCCGCCCCAGCGACGCGCTGGGTCCCTGGGGGCATCCCATCCCGGCGCCGGAGGGAAGGCGATGAAAGTGTTCCACACCGCTACCCACGCCCTGCACAACCCACCCTGCGAAATCTACACAGCCGAAGAGCAGGTATCCTATGACGAGTCTCCCCTGCGGGTGGAGAGCATCCTTTCGGCATTGGAACCGGCTGCATTCGAGATACTCGAACCACCCGATTCCGGCCTGGCGCCCATCCTCGATGTACACAGCCCTGCCTACCTGGAATACCTGCGGACCGCCTACCTGCGCTGGGAACCGTTCTCGCCGGTAAGGGAGATGGCATTCATCCCCTGCACACCGGCTTTTGAGGAACAGGTCATCGCCGGGGCAGCCCTGCCGGAGAGGAACGGGTTCTTCATGACCGACGACGCGGTCCCGGTCACAGGCGGGACCTATGCCGCCGCCCTGGCCGCCGCCCACTGCGCCCTGGCTGCCGCCGATTCAGTCCGTGAGGCGCCCGGAAAACCGGCGTTTGCCCTCTGCCGTCCGCCCGGCCACCACGCCGGGCGCGAGACCTGCGGCGGCTACTGCTTCCTGAACAACGCCGCCATCGCCGCCCGGCGCCTCGCCCGCCATGGCCGGGTTGCCATCCTGGACATCGATTACCACGCCGGGAACGGCACGCAGGATATTTTCTACGAGTCGGACGAGGTCCTGACCGTCTCGATTCACGCCGACCCGGACGAGGCCTACCCGCGCTTCGCCGGTTTCCCCGATGAAACCGGCAGCGGACCCGGGGCAGGTTTACACAAAAATTTCCCCCTCCCCCCCGGCACAGGCGACGCCCCCTACTTGGAGACCCTGGCCCGGGCGTTGGACTGCATCGGCGCTTTCGATCCGGCGCGCCTGGTGGTATCGGCCGGAATGGACATCTACGAACACGACCCGCTCGGGGATTTCAGGATCAGCCGGGATGGGATCGCCGCCATCGGCAGGCGGATCGCCGCCACCCGCCTGCCGGCCGCCATCGTCCTGGAAGGCGGCTATAATATCGCGGAACTCGGCCTGAACATATCTGCCCTGCTGTCGGGATGGCAGTAGCCAGATTGGAGCGACCATGACCCAGAATATCGTCACCGCCAATGCCCTCTCGGTGCGCGCCGGCCCCGGGACGCAATTCCGCATCACCGGCTATGTCCGGTTGAACGACACCGTAGAAGTATTCGAAGCGTCCCCGGATGGGCTGTGGAAGAAAGTCCGCACCCCCGAAGGCCTGACCGGTTGGTGCTCGGCGCGTTACCTGGCCGTCACCGCCACCGGCGGCGAGACTGAAACGGCGCCGGAGAATGCCGCCGGCAAGTACTACGTCACCGCCCGCGGACTGGTGATGCGGGAAGGGCCGCGCACCACCTACCGCATCGTGGCCTACCTGAGCCAGGGCGAGATCGTGGACGCCCTCGGTTTCTCGGCGGATGGGATGTGGGTCAACCTGCGGAAACATAACGGCATCACAGGCTGGTCTTCGAGCGTCTACCTGGCAAAACTATCGCAGGGCTCCCCGGCCCCCGGCGCTGCCGAGACAGGCCTGCACCGCGCCATGATGGATAAACTGAACATCCGTGAAGGCGCCGGGGCGGGATTCCGGATCGTAGGGGAACTGGCGCTGGAAGAGACGGTCGACGCGGTGGAAATCTCGCCCGACAAGGTCTGGCTGAAAATCGTGACCGCCCGCGGGCTGAGGGGCTGGTGCTTGCGGGATTTCCTGGTCAGCCTGGGCGCGGAGGGGCGGGTGCAGGCGCATGAAGAATACCCCTGGCTCCCGATTGCCTTCGGCGAGTTTGGGATGCGCGAATTCCCCGGAAGTCCCGACAATCCCCGTATCCTCGAATACCTGAACAGTACGGTCCTGGAATCCAAGTACGATTACCTGCCCGACGAGACCGACTGGTGCGCGGCCTTCGTCAACTGGTGCGTCGAGAAGGCCGGGATCCCGAGCAATAATTCCCCGATGGCTGTCTCGTGGACGCGTTGGGGGAGGCCCCTGGCCGTGCCGCGCCGCGGCTGCGTGGTCACCTTCAAATGGGATAATGGCGGCTCGCATGTGGCCTTCTACCTCGGCGAGAGCGGCGCCTACATCCATGCCCTGGGGGGCAACCAGAACGACGCGGTCTGGATCAATTCCTATAAAAAAGTGTACGCAAGCAGTTACCGGGCGTACTAGCGACATCGCTGAAAGCATCTCCATACAATCGGCTCCTTATTGCCGGACACCCCTGTCTCCTGGTAGGGCTGGGTGATCGATAGGAGGCAGAGTGGGCATATCCGCTTTCCCATGCCATGCTGGCATAACCTTCTCCGAGACATTCTCATGGGAACCGACCAACCATGACGAGGCCGGACCACCGGTCTCCATGGAATCCTGACTCGCACATATTGACTTCTCCCGACTTTTCGCGAATAATACATACGAGCATTGGTCACCCTCATCAGGAGGCGTCATAACAATCCTGAGTGCACTCATCGAGCCTTCCGCCCATTCCGATAGAATGGACATACTGTACTCCCCCCTGTCGGAACCTGGGCAGGCTCATATGGTCGAGAGAAGGAGGAGGCATGAATAGCCGAATTGCGTTCTATTCCAAGATGTTGCTGCTCTTCATCCTGCTTGTCGCATGGATGGGAGGAGGCATCCCCTCGGCTTCCGCCCAGGAAAGCGAATGGCAGGAAATCCCCCTGCCGCCCGGGCTGGTGTTTTTTGACATGGTTTTTGTGGATAATGAGACCGGCTGGGCAGTGGGAGGAACGGAAGGGCAGCACAATCTCCTGTACAACACCACCGACGGTGGGCAGACCTGGACTGAACAGGATCCCGGTGTCGCCGAGGCATTCTGGATCAAGATCATCTGGGGCGATCCAATGATTGGGTATATACTGGGGTTTGGAGGCGGCGCTGAACATCTCCTGCATACCAACGATGGCGGGCAATCCTGGCAGCCGAGCACGCCACCGGTAAGCGGGCAATTCTATGACCTGACCATCCAACCCGGCGGGGCGCTATGGGGGCTCACGACCATCTACGAACCTCGCAGTTACCACACCTGGTATAGCGCGGACGGTGAAATGTGGACCGAGCGCACGATCGCATCCACCGCAGGCGCCCGTGTCGCGGAATTGACCTTCCCAACTGCCGGAACCGGCTACGCAGTCGGAAAGGTGGGCACAGACAACCCCATCCCGCTGTTCATGAAAACCAGCGACGGTGGCGGAACCTGGCTGGACGTACCTCAACCCCTGGCAACTGGCGCCCTGATCGGCGAGTTCTTCTTCGATGACCTCAATGGATTCATTTGCGGTGAGAGCGAGGGTTTCGGCGTCATCCTTAAGACAAACGATGGCGGTGGGACATGGACCGAGGTGGCGCGCCTGAGTGGCTCTGAACTATCGATTGCCGACCTCGTCAT
The DNA here is from genome assembly GCA_016865985.1 of Chloroflexota bacterium. Taxonomy (GTDB): domain Bacteria; phylum Chloroflexota; class Anaerolineae; order Anaerolineales; family Villigracilaceae; genus VGNO01. The sequence continues at coordinate 31,257 of VGNO01000004.1, forward strand.
GGCCAACCTCAACGAGGGGTATGCCTATGGTTTTTGGCAGGAAGGCGACGCCTACGGGATGAACATCTATCAGACGATGGATGGCGGCAACACCTGGCAAAAATCATCCCTACCCTCCGCCTCGAAGTTGATACCGCCTATCATCACACCCGATAAAGTTTATACAGCCTTCTACGACATGGACAGCGAATCATCCTCACTCTTTTTCAAACTGCTGACCCCCTACACTATCCCGGAACCTCCGTCCCAGCCAGGGGCCGGGGAACCTCCGGATGAAGAAACCCCTGAAGGTTCCAGTTCTCTATCCAATTGCTGGCTGTGCAGCGATTGCGGATCCAGTCCCGTTCCGCTCGAGTATTCATTCGGCCTATTGACACTGACCTTCGGTGCAGTCTACGTCATTCACCGTAAGATCACACCGCCGAAGGATGAGTAATATTGCCCAGGCCTCCGGATTCTTCAAGTGTCCGGAGGCCTTCAGATACCCTGATGTACCCACAAAACCTCTTCTCGATCGCCGGAATTGGGTTCAACCTCTACATCATCTTTTACGCCCTCGGTGTGATCCTGGCCCTGCCGTTGATGTTCCGACTGGCGCGAGAGCGCGACATCCCGGCCAGTAATGTCATGCCCATCTGGATCATCTCTGTCGCCGCGGCCGGACTGGGGGGCGGGGCGATCTCGTGGATCCTGGGCGAGGTTTTCGACATTGTCATCCTCGGCATCTCTGCCACGGAATGGATTACCGCCGTCATACTGGCGCTGGCTTTCTATCTCTGGCTGTTGCCCTGGGCGCGTGGTAGAGTGTTCCGATACATGGATGTCGTCTTCCCGCCCATTGCACTTGCCGTTGTATTTGCCCGGATTGGCTGCTTCCTGGCAGGCTGCTGTTACGGCATACCGGCGGAAAATTCATGGCTGGCTGTCACCTTCCCTGCCGGTCATCCCACGGCGGGCATTCCCGTACACCCCACCCAACTCTATGAAGCGGCCGGGATGCTGGTCGTGCTCGCCCTGCTCCTCGTACTACGGAAGGTCCCGGCTTTCGATGGGAAACTGGTCTGGGTCTTCCTGGCGTCCTACGGTATCCTGCGCTTTGTGGTCGAATTCTACCGCGGCCATCCAAGGCCGATGGTCGGCCCGCTTTCATTGAACCAGGTTGTATGTCTCGCCTTTCTTGTTATCGGCTCCTTGATGGTGTTGCGAAAAAGTCCCGCTTGAAGCGTGACCAACTCGTCTACTCCCCGGCCGTACCGAATACCCAATCCCAGAGAGGGGAACTGACGCCGTAGCGCGTGTCTGGGTCCTTGTAATGATGCGCCATGTGATAGCGCTTGATGTACTTGCCATAGCCGCGGCGCATGGCGAAATGGTGCGTGGCGTAATGCGTCAGGTCGTAGATGAGATACCCCACCATGAACCCCGCCGTCAGTGGGTCGACCCAGTGCGGGGCCTGCAAAAGCGCCCCCAGCGCCAGCCTGAACAGCCCGTAAAAAACCAGCGCCAGCGGGATGCTGACCGGGAACGGCATCACCAGGCGGGTCTTGTCCTGCGGTTGGCGGTGGTGCACCCCGTGGAACAAAAAGAACGCCTTCTGTGCCTTCTCGCTCTTGGCCGGGTAATGGAACAGGAAACGGTGCAGGGTGTACTCGCTCAACGTCCACAGGAACAGGCCGAGGAAGAATGCCCCCAGGATGACAGCCACGGGGGTGGTCCGCGCGGCGAAATAGAGCAGGAGCGCCGTCAGCGGCGCCCACAGCGCCAGGATGGTCAACGGGCTGATATGGGTGAAGAATTCCAGGAAATCTGATTCGAACAGGCGGATGGATACGGGTTCTTTGCTCTTATCGATCGGTTGACGCTGCATGGACATCTCCTTTGTACGGGTCCCGGTAGGAACTGCCGGATCGTTGGAATTGTTTGTTCGCCATGACTGGATATGATATAGTATGTTCAGGAATAGAATCGATTTCTTTAGGATAAGGAGGCCGAGATGAAATCGAAACTGGTGCGATTTCTGGCAGCCCTTGTGACCCTTTCGGTTGTCCAATTGTCTTGCGATGTATATGAATTCTATGACGATCGGTCAGAAAGGGATAGGGACAGGGATGATTGTGAGGACAGGGGCGGCGTCTGGCACGATGCGGCTGGTTGGTGTGAGATTACCGGCGCCACGAACACACCGGCGCAGTCCTCGCTCGATGATAACGATTGTAATGCAACGCAGTTTCTCTCAGTATCCACAAACCTCCGGTTCGACGAGGATCTCCCCGGCGGACATCATTGCGGTTACACCCTGGAAATCACGAACAGCGCCGAACAGGTCCTGATTTTTTATTTCCATACGAAGGCCGACAACGATATCCACTCATTTACCCCGGAATGGGTGCCACATTATGAGATAGAACCAGGGGAGACAATTGAACTGGATGGGGATAGTTTTGCCTGGGACAACGGAGTCTGGTCCTATTATACCTATGACCGGATCGCGGCCACCTACAATTCCTATGGTTGCATGGATTCCATCGAGCAGGGAGGCGATGGAATGCTCGATGGATTCAGCATTCCCGTGGAATATTATTGCGTCCTTGAGAAGTAGGTGCGAAAACCTCCCGCAGGCAGCACGCGGGCATCGCGAAGGATCCTGCCAGCGGGAGGTTTTCAATGCCTGTCACTTATCTTCGGCGATCTTCCTGCCGCTGTACTTCAGCGCCCAGTGCGCCGCTGCCAGGCGGGCCACTGGCACACGGAACGGCGAGCAGGAGACGTAGTTGTTGCCGATCATGTGACACCACTCGACCGACTCGGGATCGCCGCCATGTTCGCCGCAGATGCCCACTTCCAGGTCCGGGCGTACTGTTCGGCCATCGTTGATCGCCATCTCCATCAACTTTCCCACACCGCCCCGGTCCAGCGTCTGGAACGGATTCTTGGGCAGGATGCCCTCGGCCACATACTGGACGAGGAAATTACGCTCAGCGTCGTCACGTGAATAGCCGAAGGTCATCTGGGTCAGGTCGTTGGTGCCGAAAGAGAAGAACTCGGCCAGCCTGGCGATCTCGGCCGCGGTGACAGCGGCGCGGGGGATCTCGATCATCGTCCCGAACTTGTAGTCCAGTCTCTTGACCTTCTTCTCGGCCAGGACGGTGCCGGCGATTCGGACCAGGCGCGGCTGGATCCATTCCAGTTCGGCCACGGTACCGGTCAGTGGGATCATGATCTCCGGCTTGACGACAATGCCGCGCAGGGTGCAATCCGCAGCGGCTTCGAAGATGGCGCGCACTTGCATTTCGACGATCTGCGGCATGTAGATGCTAAGGCGGACGCCGCGCAGGCCCATCATCGGGTTGGATTCGTGCAGGGCGCGGATGGATGCCAGCAGTTTTTCCTTGGCAGCCAGGCCTTCTGTCTTGCCCAGGGCGCGCAGGGTTACGACTTCCTCGAAGAGTTTCTCTTCGTCGGGCATGAACTCATGCAGCGGCGGGTCGATCAACCGGATGATGACCGGGTAACCGTTCATCGCTTCGAACAGGCCGTCGAAGTCTGCCCGCTGGGAGGGCAGCAGTTCGTCGAGCGCGGCGGTGCGCTCTTCGATGGTCTCAGCCAGGATCATCTTCTGGACGATGGGCAGGCGTTCCGGTTCGAAGAACATATGCTCGGTGCGACACAGGCCGATCCCCACAGCGCCGTAGGAGCGGGCGCGGCGGGCGTCCTTGGGATAGTCGGCATTGGCCCACACCTGCAGACCGCGGCTCTTGCGGCCATCGGGCAGGACGCGGATCTCGGGACGGGCGCATATCTCATCGGCCCAGGTCAGCAGGGTCAACAGTTCGGTCTGTTCTTCCAGGCTGGGAGCGCTGGTGGGGATTTTGCCGGCGTAGACCTTGCCGGTCGTGCCGTCCACGGATATCCACTCGCCTTCCTTGACAACCTTCTCGCCGATGGTCATGACGCGCTTTTCCAGGTCGATCTTGATCATGTTGGCGCCGACCACGCACGGGATGCCGAACTGGCGCGCTACAACCGCCGCGTGCGATGTGGCGCCGCCTTCGCTGGTCAGCACGCCCTTGGAGGCAATCATGCCATGCACATCATCCGGCTTGGTGAACGGGCGCACCATGATGGTGTCCTGTTTGTGTTCCCTGGACATCTTCTCGGCGGCGTCGGCGTCGAAATACGCCTGGCCGACGGCCGCTCCGGGTGAGGCGTTCACACCCTTGGCCAGATAGGCGCTGGTCTTCTCGGCTTCCTTGAGCGCTTTGTCGTCGAACTGCGGGTGCAGGAGGGTGTCCACATTATCGGTGGTCACGCGCTGCACGGCATCTTCCTTGGAGATCAGGCCTTCGTTGACCATATCCACGGCGATCTTGATGGCGCTCCTGGCGGTGCGCTTGGCATTGCGGGTCTGGAGCATCCACAGTTTGCCGCGCTCGATGGTAAATTCGACATCCTGGACATCCTTGTAGTGCTTTTCCAGTCTGGCGGTGATGTCCATGAATTCGTTGTAAGCGGCGGGCATCTGTTTGACGAGGTTCTCGATCGGGTCAGCGTTGCGGATACCGGCCACCACGTCCTCGCCCTGGGCATTCAGCAGGTACTCGCCCATCATCTTCTTCTCCCCCGTGGACGGGTTGCGGGTGAAAGCCACGCCGGTGCCTGAGTCTTCGCCCATGTTGCCGAACACCATGGTGACGATGTTTACGGCAGTGCCGAGATCATCCGGGATATTGGTGGCCTTGCGGTAATCGATGGCCTTCTTGCCCATCCAGGACTCGAATACTGCTTTCGTCGCCAGTTCCAATTGCTTGTACACATCCTGCGGAAAATCGGAGCCGATGCGCTTCTTGTAGATTTCCTTGAATATGCCGACGAGAGCCTTCCAGTCCTCGGCGGTCATTTCGGTGTCAGCCTTGTAGCCCCTCCTGGCCTTGTACTCGGCCATCGGATGCTCGAAAACCTCATCTTCCACATTGAACACGGTGGCGCCGAACATTTCCACCAGGCGGCGGTACGAGTCCCAGGCGAAGCGCGGGTTGCCTGCCAGTTTCGACATCCCTTCGACCACCTGGTCGTTCATGCCGATGTTCAGGATGGTGTTCATCATACCGGGCATGGAGAACTTGGCGCCCGAGCGGCAGGAAACCAGCAGGGGATTTGTCGGGTCGCCGAACGTCTTGCCAGTCGCTTTCTCGACCTGCTTCATGGCTGCCAGTTGCTGGTCCCATTGGCCCTCGGGGAACTTGTCGCCTTTGCGGAATTCGTTACATGCTTCAGTCGTGACCGTGAAACCGGGCGGGACCGGGACCCCGGCGCGGGCCATGTCGGCCAGGCCGGATCCCTTTCCGCCCAGCAGGGCCCGCACGCCCTCCCAACTCCCGGCGTATTTCTCGGCCTCCGCCACTTCTTCGAAGAGATAAACCCATTTCTTACTCTTAGCCATGATCGGCCTCCTGAAAAAGGTATAAGTTCAACCCACGAACAGCACACCTGCCTGGAAACACTAACCGGCAAGTTTACCATAACTAATCCAGGGCAAGGTCTCCATTTTGTAAACCGTTTGCAAAGTTGGATGACGATGAGATACAGCATAATAAGGCGTATCGGAGAACAACATGTCCATCAGTGTATTAACCATCGATGACGATCCCGCCACGAGCGAACTGCTCATCCCCCTCCTGATAAGGGAGGGGTATGATGTCATGACTGCCAACAGCGGTGAACAGGGATTGAAGATGATCCGGGAACAACCGGTGGACATCGTCCTGCTGGACTGGTCGATGCCGGGGTTGGACGGTGAGAAATTGTGCCAGGCAGTGCGGGAATTCAGCCGGGTACCCATCCTGGCGCTTTCCGCCCTCGACAAGCCGGGAGCGGTTGCCAGGGCGCTCGATTCAGGCGCCGACGATTACCTCGTCAAGCCGGTCTCGAGCGGCAGGCTGATGGCGCACATCAATAAACTCGCCCGCCAGGTGCGCACCACCGGCCAGCTCAGGAACAGCGCCGCCTGCCCGGCGGAATCGGTTGCCAACTAAGCGACCTGCTTCCCAGCGAGCGCGGAGCGTTCCGCGCTTTTATTTTTCCCGGGTCGCGGTAAAATATGAAAAACAAAACCAGGAGTAGAGACTGTGCAGACCTGCTCACGTTGTAACGCTTCCTCCCCCGACCAGGCCGCGAACTGCGTCCGATGCAATGCCGACCTCGGCACCTTGTCCGCCACCGCTGTCGCTCTCCGGCGGTTCAAGGAAAACCAGCGCGTGAAGGCCATCCGCGTCACTGTGGCGCACGATGCCTGCCCGATTTGCTTCGGGCTGATGAAAACCTACCCGAAGGATCTGGCCCCGGCCCTGCCACACCCGGGTTGTTCGCATCCGGACGGTTGCCGTTGTTTCTACGAACCGGTGTTGGAGGAGACCGCCATCGTGGGGAAAGCGGTGAAATAGGATCCATGCAGGAAAAAAAGGCCCGGCTGCAAAGCCGGGTTATTCATTCCCTGGGAACCGCTAACACCGCCATTGCACCTGGACTTTCTGTTTGCTCCCCAACCGGGAAAAGTATTGGACAAATCCATTCCCGCAGCCAAATTCATAGACCCGCCGCGTCACATCCACATCCATTTTACAGTATTCGGCCAGTTTCTCCATTTCGCCTGAGCGCCACCATTCGACCGCCTGTAGTCCGCTGGCGGACTTGGTCTCGCCGAGCGTGGCACGCGCCACCGAGTCCAGGCTGACGCGGAAACTGAGTCTCCGGAACAAATCATCCATGATATCGAGGGTGGGCAGGAATTGCAGGCGTTCATCCGGCGCGTAAGGACGCAGTACTTCGTAATCGAATCCCTTTAGGTTGAACCCCACCACCCGCCTGGCTGATTTCAGTTCAGCGAGCAGCGCCGGGACATCCTTCTCCCAGTAGACTGTGAAATCCTTGCGGAGCGATGACCAGGTCACAGCGCAGGATACTTTCAGCGCTGCGATATTCGACCGGCCGCCTACATCATCGAAAAGGTTCTGGGTCTCGAGGTCGAATACTACGTAATTCATTTTGCCTCCCGGAGCAAGCGGGCGATCGCTCCGGCTGTCTCTGCCGGGAATTCCATCATCGGCAGGTGGCCGGCCTCGGGCAGTTCAACCCGGCGCAGAGTCCCCGACTCGATCCCTTTACAGAGCGCCTGTTCGGGTGGAATGAGCAGGTCCCGGCTTCCGGCAAGCAGCATCACCGGGACCGGCAAACTGGCGACCAAAGATGAAGTATCCGGCCTTCCAGCCATGCCCAGCAGGGACCCGGCCGCCCCGGCCGGCTGCGTTTTCAGGAATAGTTCACGCACCCTGCCTGCCGCCTTGGAACTGGCTGTCATCTTATGGAGCATTGCATCCACCAGCGCCTGGACACCCTCGGACTGGACCCTCTCCGCCAGTTGCTGGCGGGTGAGCCGCTGTTCGGCTGAATCGGCTGTGGCGCGGCTGGCAACCAACCCAAGCCCGGCCAGCAGGCCGGTATGCGCCTGGGCGAAAGCCAGCGCGACATAACCGCCCATCGAATGCCCGACAACAACCGCCCGCCGGATGCGCAGGTAACCCAGGATGGCTGCAAGGTCATCGGCCATGCTCGCCATGGTGTACATCCCCGGAGGCGAGTCGCTCAGGCCGTGGCCGCGCAGGTCGGGCGTCAGCAGCCAGGCGCCGGCGGGCAGGAAGGGCAGCAGGGGCTGCCAGATGCAATGGTCGAGTGGAAATCCGTGCAGCAGGACGAGCGGCATTCCGCTGCCGGGACGTTGGAAGAAGTACAGGCGCGCCCCATCGACCAGGATCGATTCCCGAACCTGGCCGGATTCGATCCGGCGCAGGGTTGCCCGCCCGTGCGCCAGGGCTTCCCTCCGGCTGCGGACCTTCCCGGTCGCCTGGGCCTCCCGGATATTCTCCAGCAGGAAACCAACCCGCGGTCCCGGGCTGAGTCCCAGCGCTTTCATCAATCCTTCCCCATCCAGGATGGCAGGCGGAGCGACCGCCTCCTTGGGTTTCTCCCAAAGATTCTCCAGGAACAGGCGACAGATATCCAGGCAGGCCGCCCAGGTTTCCTGGGTCAGGGTCTCCTCATAGGTGGCGCGCAGGTCTGCCAGGGAAAGCAGGATGGTCTCCACACCGGCCTGGCCGGTGTCGCGGAAGAAGCGGTACAGGCCGCGCCGGGTGGGCGGTTTACCTTCCCGCGCCAACCGGTTGACATGGAAATGGACGCGCATGTGGTTGCGGATGATAGTCTCCACCCGCTCGACCTCGGGTCCGCTGAACTGGAGGGCGCGCAGGCGGGCGGCGGCAATTATGGATCCTTGTTCGTCGTGGCCGAGGAAGCGCAGGCGCCCGGACTCGTCCACGCTGCGGCTGGGCGGCTTGGCGATGTCGTGATAGATGGCCGCCAGCGATAGCAGCGACCGGACGGAGCGCCCCGGGACCAGGGATTCATCCAGGTGGGCGGCCAGTTGCAGCCGGTACCGCCCCAGGCGTTGCGCCAGCATCCCGGTGAAGAGGTCGTTGGCCGTCTCCGGATCGAAACCAGGGGAGAGTATGGACAGGATACCCTCCAGGTGGGCAAGCGTGGCAACCGTATGCTGCCAACCATCATGGACATGCGGGGCAGGCTGCTCCATCCCTTTCAAACCTTCCAATTCCGGCAGGATTGCATCCAGCGCGCCCAGGCGATCGAGCGCTTGCAGGCAGGCTGCCTGGTGGAGACCCGCCAGCATCCGCGCCAGTTCATCGCGCAGCCGTTCCGGTGAAACCTCTCGCAAGCCGGGGTTCGCCTGTTTCATGGCATTGCGGGTCTCCGGATGGATCTGAAACCCGTATGCCGCCGCCTGCCTGACCCCCCTAATGATGCGGAGCGGATCATCGGTGAACGCTGTCGCCGAACAAGCGCGCAGTTGCCCGGCGCGCAGGTCCGCCAGGCCGCCCAGCGGGTCGTGGACAGCCATCGTCCGCAGGTCGAGCGCCAGGGCGTTGACCGTGAAG
>VGNO01000005.1 GCA_016865985.1 Chloroflexota bacterium
CTTGTGCCCAATATGATACTCGAACTCTTCCCGGAAGCGCCGGATGGCAGAACGCGCCGGGTTGACCAGCGCCGCGCCCATCGGGCAGAAGGTGATGCCGTCGATGCCGGCTGCCGTGTCCAGGATGGTCTCGATGTCGTGCTGGCCGCCCTTGCCGCGTTCGATCCGCTCGAGCAGTTCGTACAGGCGCAGCGAACCGATCCGGCAGGGGGTGCACTGGCCGCAGGATTCATGGGCGAAGAATTTCGCCAGCCGCCGGGCGGCCTCCACCATGCAGGTGGTCTCGTCCATGACGATGATGGCGCCGGTCCCCAGTTCCGAGCCGGCAGCCTTGAGGGTCTCGAAGGCCAGTGGGACATCGATCTTGTCCGCCGTAAGGATGGGCGTGGAGGCGCCGCCTGGGATGACCGCCTTCAACCGCCGCCCGTCCCGGATGCCGCCGGCGTGTTCGTAGATGACCTCGCTCAGTGAGACGCCGAGCGGCAGTTCGTAGTTGCCGGGGCGGTTGACGTGCCCGCTGACCGAGAAGATCTTCGGGCCTTTGCTTTCGGCGGTGCCGATCGAGGCGAACCAGTCCGCCCCGCGGCTGATGATGTTGGGGATGCAGGCCAGGGTCTCGATGTTATGCACCAGGGTCGGCAGGCCGAACAGGCCGGTCTGGGTCGGGTAGGGCGGTTTCAGGCGCGGGTAGCCCGGCTTGCCCTCCAGCGATTCGATCATGGCCGTCTCTTCGCCGCAGATGTAAGCCCCCGCCCCGCGGTGGACGGAGATGTCGAGGTCCAGCCCGGAGCCGAGGATATCCTGGCCGAGGAAGCCGTGCTCGTAGGCGTCGGCGATGGCTTTGATCCAGCGTTTGACGCCCAGGAAGAACTCGCCCCGGATGTAGACGTAGGCCCGGCTGGCGCCGACGGCGTAGGCGGCGATGAGCACGCCTTCGATGATCTGGTGCGGGTCGCGTTCCACGATCTCGCGGTCCTTGAAGGCGCCGGGCTCGCCTTCGTCCGTGTTGACTGCCACGATCTTGGGCAGGCTGCGTCCGGGGGGCATGAATCCCCACTTGACGCCCGCCGGAAAGCCGGCCCCGCCTCGCCCGCGCAGGCCGGAGCGCTTGACGATCTCGATCACCTCCTGCGGCGGGAGGGCGAATGCCTGGCGCACGGCCTGGTAACCGCCATGCTCCAGGTAGGTGGCGATCTTCTCCGAACCGGGGCGGTGGATGTTGCGGGTCAGGACGGGTTCGAAAGCGGTCACTCGCTGCCGAGCCTTTCGAGCAGGGCGTCGATGCTCTCCAGGGTCATGCGCTCATAGAGTTCGTCATTGATGCGCAAGGCGGGCGCGGTCCCACAGGAGGCGATGCACTGCACCACTTCGAGCGTGAAGCGGCCGTCGGGGGTTGTCCCGCCGGGTTTGATCTTCAACTTGCGGGAGACATGGTCGATGATCGTCTCGGCCCCGTCCACCAGGTAGCAGGAGAGCCCTTCGCAGACCTGGATGCGATATTTCCCCTGCGGTTCCAGTTTGAACATGGTATAGAAACTTGCGGTGGCGCGCACCTGTCCGGGGGACAGGCCCAGCCGGCCGGCCACGCGTTGGATGGCCTGTGGGCTGAGCCAGCCATATTGCTCCTGGGCAATGTAGAGTGCGGCCAATAAGCGGCTGCGATTTTGGGTTGCGGCTTGCGGATTGGTTGCCATGGATAATCCCGGGTTACGCCCGTCAACCACCCCATGGCATCTGGGCGTATTCTTCGAACGCCTTGTCGTGGAGCTGCCTGAAGAATCGTTCGTGGCTGCGTTCCCAGGAGGCAAGCATCTCCAGCGCCGGTTTCGCGCGATCGTCTGATTTTTGGGCGGCCATCTCATAGAATTCGGCGAAATCGCGTTCGATGAGGTATGCCATGCGCAACACGGGCAGGTCGGGCGCCATCGCCTCCAGGGTGGTTTGCCCGATCATTTCCGATTCGGCGCGTTGGGTGAAAAAACCGGCTTGTTGCATTGCCTCACCCAGGGCGGTATTGGGTGGTCCGCCGCCATCCAAGGTTGCTATCTGGGCCTGGATAAACTCGATGTGTTTTTGTTCTTCGGCCGCCAGTTGCTTGAAGGCATTGACGGCCGCTGCATGGCTCAGGCGTTCGGCGTTCTGTTCAAAGAAGCGTTTGCCTTCGAATTCGCGCTGTAGAGCATATTCATAGATCCTGCGTATGTCCATTTTCCTCTCCATGGACCCGGGAACCATCGACTTCCGACACAGGCGCTTCCCTTTTACGGGTTGCGAAACGAAGAATTCAGCCTATCCTTCGACCGCCTTTTCGATTTTCACGGCGCAGGCCTTGTATTCTGCTGTTTTGGTTTCCGGGTCGAATACGTTGTTGGTGAGCCAGTTTGCATTTCCTTCACGGAAGTGGAAGGTCATCCAGACCAGTCCCGGCGGGACCTCCTCGGTCACCCTGGCCTTGACCTTGACCGATCCGCGCCGTGAACTGATGACCACATATTCGGCATCAGCAACGCCAAGCCTGGCGGCGTCAGCCGGTGAAATATCGGCAAGTTCCTCCGAAAGCAGCGCGTTGAGACCGGCCCTGCCCGTCTGGGTCCGGGTGTGATAGTGGTACAGGCGTCGCCCAGTGCTCAGGACGAATGGATATTCCTCATCCTCGACTTCTGCCGGCGGTGTCCAGTCGATGGCCTTGAACAACCCCTGGCCGCGGGCGAACTTGCCCCCCTTGTGCAGGAACCTGGTCCCGGGGTGGTCGAGGCTGGGGCAGGGCCATTGCAGGCCATCCTGTTCCAAGCGTGCGTATTTTATCCCGGCCAGCGCCGGGGCAAGCGCTGATATCTCGTTGTCCCAGATTTCCCGGGCGCTGCTCGACGGCCATTCGTGGCCCATGTGCCTGGCCAGTTCCTTGAACACCCACCAGCCTGGTTTCGCCAGCCCCGGGGCTTCCTTGATCTGTCGCACGCGGTTCACCCGGCGCTCGCTGTTGGTGAAGGTCCCCTCGCCTTCGGACCAGGCGGTGGAAGGAAGGATGACGTGCGCGAAACGGGTGGTTTCGTTTGGAAAGATATCGCAGCACACGAGGAATTCGGCTGAAGCAAGCTGGCGCTCCACGTGGGTGATGTTCGGTTCCGAGTTCGCCAGGTTCTCGCCCAGGATGAAGAAGCCCCGGATTTTTTTGGAGGGAAGGCCTTCCATCATATCCGGCATCATGAGCCCGAACTTTTCAGGGAGGTTTTTTGCTCCCCATGCCTGGGAAAACTTGGCGTTGCTTTCCGGGTTGGTCACGCTCTGATAACCGACGTATATCCCGGGCAGCGCCCCCATGTCGCATGCGCCCTGGACGTTATTCTGCCCGCGCAGCGGATTGACCCCGCCGCCTTCCATGCCGACGTTACCGAGCAGCATCTGGAGGTTGGCGATCGACATGACGTTGTTTTTACCGCAGGTATGTTCTGTAATGCCAAGGGTATAACAAAGCATCCCGGGCTTGACCTCCGCCATGGTGCGGGCGATCTCCTTGATGGTCTCCACCGAAACCCCGGATATCTGGGCGGCCCGTTCCGGGGGATACTCCATTACTTTCGATTTCAAGTCGTCGAAGTCGGCGCAGTTCGCCTCCACGTAAGCCTTATCGTAAAGGTCTTCCGTGAGCAGGACATGCATGATCCCATTGAGGAGCGCCACGTCCGAGCCGACCTTGATCTGGGCAAAGATGTCGGCTTTCCGGGCGAGGGCGTGTTTCCGGGGGTCGACAACGATGAGCCTTGCGCCCTTCTTCAGGGCGCGCTTGACGAAATAGGCCGCCACAGGATGGGCCTCGGTCATGTTGGTGCCGACCAGGATGAAAAGTTTGGCGTTTTCGAATTCGCTGAACGAGTTTGTCATCGCGCCCGAACCAAATGATGTTGCCAGACCGGCAACGGTGGGGGCGTGTCAGGTACGGGCGCAATTGTCTATGTTGTTTGTGCCCAGCGCCTCCCTGAACAGTCTCTGCATATAGTACGAATCCTCGTTGATGCTGCGCGAGCAACTCACCCCGGCCAGGGCGTCCGGCCCGGATTCCTGGATGATCTGCTTGAATTTGGTCGCGATCAAACCCAGGGCTTCATCCCAACCGGCTTCCCGGAAACCGTCCCCATCCCGGATGAGGGGAGTCGTAAGGCGGTCCTTCGAATAGATAAAATCATAGCCGAAGCGGCCTTTCACACACAGGAAACCCCGGTTCGGCTCGGCGCCATCGACGCCCTTGACCCGGACGATCTGGTCGCCCTTGACGTGCAGTTCGAGTTGGCAGCCTACCCCGCAGTAGGGACAGGTGGTCCTTACTTTTCTTACTTCCCAGATCCGGCCTTTGCCAAGGGCCTTTTTCTCGGTGAGCGCGCCGGTCGGACAGACGGACACACAACTGCCGCAGAACTCGCATGGGCTGTCCTGCATGACGCTGTCGGCGCCGAAACCGATGTAGGCATTGAAGCCGCGGTAGAAGACGCTGATGGCCTCCACATCGTTGATGTACTGGCAGGCGCGCACGCAGCGGCGGCACAGGATGCACTTGTTGCGATCCACCTGGATGAAAGGGTTGGGGTCGGTGATGGGGTAGCGGTGCTGGGCGCCCTTGAAGCGGTCGCCTTTGACGCCGTACTCATAGGCCAGGTCCTGCAGCATGCAGTCGCCGGTTGCGTCGCAGGTCATACAGTCGAGGGGGTGGTCGGAGATGAGCAGTTCAAGCGTGAACTTGCGGGCGGCCACCACCCGCTCCGAGCGGGTATGTATCACAAGCCCTTCGGCGGCTGGGTAGGTGCAGGCCGGGTGCAGGGAGCGCTGTTTTTCGATCTCCACCAGGCAGATGCGGCAGGCGCCCTCGGGCGGCAGGGCCGGGTGTTCGCACAATACCGGGATGGAGATGCCGGCCTGGCGCGCCGCCTGCAGGATGGTCTGGCCGTATTCGGCCTGGACTTGTTTTCCGTCGATGGTCATGTTGACGATGGTCATGGCTCATTCCCTTTCCGACACCACGGCTGCTTCGGTCCCGGCCGGGTGGGTTTCGGTCTTATGCACCGGATGGATGGCGCCCAGGTTGCAGACGTCGTAACAAGCGCCGCACTGGATGCACTTCAACTGGTCGATGATATGCGGCTGTTTCTTCTCGCCGTGGATGGCATCCTCCGGGCAGGCTTTCAGGCAAAGTCCGCAGCCCGGGCATTCGACGGCATTGATCTCGAGCGAGAACAACCCCTGGCAGACGCCAGACGGGCAGAACTGCTCCCGGATGTGGGCTTCGTATTCCTGGCGGAAGAAGCGCAGCGAGGCCATCACCGGGCCGGGCGTCAACTGCCCCAGGGCGCAGATGGAGGCTTCTTTCATGTTCTGCGAGATGTACTCGATCTCGGCCAGGTCTTCCATCCTCCCCTGGCCGGCGGCGATGCGGGTCAGCGCTTCCAGCAGGCGCTGCCCGCCGATGCGGCAGGGGACGCACTTGCCGCACGATTCGGCCGAGGCGAAGGTCAGGAAATAACGGGCGAACTCGACCATGCAGGTGTCCTGGTCGACCACGATCATGCCGCCCGAACCCATTGTGGCCCCGGCCTCGGTCAGCGAGTCGAAGTCCACCGGCGTATCCAGGGCGCTTTCCGGCAGGCAACCGCCGAGCGGACCGCCGGTCTGGACTGCCTTGAACTGTTTCTTCTTCGGGATGCCCCCGCCGACATCGTAGATGATCTCGCGCAGGGTGATGCCCATCGGCACTTCGATCAGGCCGGTATTCTTGATGTTGCCAGTCAGGGCGAAGACCGCCGTGCCGGTGGATTTCTCGGTGCCGATGCCGCTGAACCAATCCGCCCCGTGCAGGACGATCTGGGGCGTCATGCCGTAACTCTTGACGTTGTTGACATTGGAGGGACAGTTCCACAGGCCGGAGACGGCCGGGAACGGCGGGCGGGGGCGCGGCTCGCCGCGCCTGCCCTCGATCGAGGCGATCAGCGCCGTCTCCTCGCCGCAGACGAAGGCGCCGGCGCCTTCCTTGACGTGCAATTCGAAGGAAAAGCCGGAGCCGAGGATGTCCGCCCCCAGCAGCCCCAGCCCGTGCGCCTGGGCGATGGCTTTCTCCAGGCGGGTGATGGCCAGCGGGTACTCGGCGCGACAGTAAATATATCCCTCCTGCGCGCCGATGGCGTAGGCGGCGATCGCCATGCCTTCCAGCAGGCAATGCGGGTCGCCCTCCAGCACCGAACGGTCCATGAAGGCCCCGGGGTCGCCCTCGTCGGCGTTGCAGATGACATATTTCGGGTTGCCGCGCGCCCTGCGGCAGAACTCCCACTTGACGCCGGTCAGGAAGCCGGCCCCGCCCCGGCCGCGCAGCCCGGAATCCTTCATTTCCTCGATCACTTCGTCCGGCTGCATGGAGAGCGCCTTGGCCAGTCCCAGGTAACCATCGGCGGCGATGTATTCCTCGATCGCCTCCGGGTCGATCATGCCGCAGTTGCGCATGGCGATGCGCACCTGCTTTTCGTAGAAAGGGAGTTGCTGGTAGGTGGGGATGCCCGATTCGGGCGGGAGGCCGTCTTCGCTCATCTGCGCCAGGGTGGATTTCGCGATGACCTGGCCGTTGACCAGGTGTTCCGCGACGATCTGCCCGGCCATTCCCGGTTTGACGTTGGCGTAGGTGACCCGCGGCCGCCCAGGCAGGAGGATGTCGACCAGCGGCTCGCGTACGCACATGCCGATGCAGCCGACCCCGGCGACGGTCGCCTGGACCTGTCGGGCGGAGAGTTCGGCGCGCAGGGCGTCGGCCACTTCGGAAGCCCCGGCGGCGATGCCGCAGGTGCCCATACCGACCAGGATGCGCGCCTCCCGGCTGCGCCGCCCGGCAAGTTCCGCCTGGACCCGGCTGCGGAATTGCTGGAGATCTACGGGATTTCTGAAGATGCTCATGGCGGTCTCGCTACTCCAGTTTCTGAAGTTGTTCAATCAGGGCGGCGGATTCGGTCTGGCCGTAGACCTTGTCGTCCACGACGGCGATCGGCGCCAGTCCGCATGAACCGAGGCAGTAGACGATCTCCATCGAGTACTTGAAATCCGGGTCGCTGCCGCCGGGTTTGACGTTCAGGGCTTCCTCGATCCCTTCCACGATCTTGGCCGCCCCGCGCACGTGGCAGGCGGTGCCGTCGCAGACTTTGACCAGGTGCCGGCCGCGGCGGGTGAGGCGGAACTGGGCGTAGAAGGTCGCCACGCCGTACAGGCGGCTGGCGGAGATGCCGGTTCCCTTCGAGATGGCCAGCAGCGCTTCCCTGGGCAGGTAGCCGAAGGCTTCCTGGGCGCGCTGGAGGATCGGGATGACGGCCCCCTTCTGGTCTTTGAAGTCCTCCAGGATGCGGTCGAGCGGCGCGAGGTCCATTGCAGGTACTGCCATAACGGGTCTTCCTCCTTTGGCGGGAGATACAAAAAGTGTATCCGCATCGGGGAGGAACGTCAAATAATGAATGTCACCCCCCTTGCACGCCGAATTTACCTGTTTGCCGGGCGCGTTGCAGGATCCCATGCGTGCGCGAGCGGCTCCCACGCCTGCCGGTGGCTGGTGGGATCCGCTGGTGCATTATGAAGGACGGGCCCTGCCAATTGATCCAGGGACCTCCGGCGATAGTATTTGCAGGGCGGGTTGGTTATCCGCCGAAGGTCGAATTGATGACTGCGCCGGAAGCAATGGGATCGTGCAGGATAATATGCAGACAGGCTCCCATGCCCGTTCATCTACGGGATGGGATACGGGATGGGAGCCGGGTCGTGATGGACCGGAGTCTTCCGGATACAGTTTACTCCCCGCTCCCCATCATCTCCAGGAAGGCCCTCGCCACCTGCGGATCGAACTGCTTCCCGCTCTCGGCCTGGATGTATTCGAGCGTCTTTTCCTTCGTCCAGGCTTGGCGGTAGGGCCGGTCGGAGGTCAGGGCGTCGTAGACATCCACGATGGCAAAGATGCGCGCCGCCGGCGGGATCTGTTCCCCTTTCAGGCCGCGCGGGTAACCGGAGCCGTCCCATTTTTCGTGATGGCAGTAGGGGATGTCCAACGCCGGGCGCAGGTACCTGACCTGGGAGAGCATATCGTAAGCGAACTGGGGATGGCGGCTCATCACCTCCCATTCCTCGTCAGTTAACTTACCCGGCTTGAGCAGGATGGCGTCCGGCACGCCCATCTTGCCCATGTCGTGCAGCAGCGCCCCGCGCCGGATGGGAACCAGTTGTTCTTCGCTCATGCCCATCCGGCGCGCCAGGCCGACGGTCAGGTCGGTGACGCGTTTCGTATGGCCTTCGGTCTCCTTGTCGCGCAGGTCCATGGCCAGCGACCAGCCTTCGATGGTATTGTCGTAGGCCATCACCAGGTCCAGGTTGGCGCGGGTCAAGCCTTCGAAAAGGGAGGCATTATCCACGGCGATGGCGACCTGCCCGGCCAGGATCTGGAGGAAGTTCAGCCATTCGTCGTCCACCGGGCGGTGGGCGCGCAGGAAGACCTCCAGCACGCCCTTGACCTGTCCTTTTGTGATGAGAGGTACGCCGTGGTAGCAGGTGAATCCCTCGCCGGCCAGCAGGCCGCTACGTGCGAAGCCTGCGGTATCGCTTTGCAGGTCGTAGACGCTGACCGGGATCCGCTCGAGGGCGGCGCGCCCGGCGTGGCCCTCGCCCAGGCGCAGGCGCGAGCGTTCGATGGTTTTTTCGCGGAAGCCGCGCCCGGCGGCATATTCCAGCGCCTGGGTGTGCGGATCGAGCAGCAATACGGCGGCGGCTTCCGCTTCCATTTGTTCGATAACTTGTTGGAGCGAAAGGTCCAGCGTCAATTGCAGGTCGAAACTTCCGCTGATGGCCTGGTCGATGGCGTGCAGGGCCTCGATGTGCTGCAGGCGGCGCAGGGTCTCGGCTTCCGCCTGCTTGCGCCCGGTGATTTCCTGGGAAAGGATGAGAATACCTTCCGGGATGGGCTGGATGCTCAGTTCGAACCAGCCATGAGAGCCATCTGGATAGATGAACTCGTTTTCCAGATGCTGTACCAGGCGTTCCTTCATGCAACATTCCAGGGCGGCAAAGAGGGGGGTCTTTTCGATGCCCGGATACATCTCCATCATGGTGTGTCCCAGCAGTTCTTCCTTTTCTCTTTGCCCGTGCCGCGCGGCGATATCATTCAGGTAGAGATAGCGCCAGTCGGGCCCGATGATCTGGACTCCCTCCAGCATGTTGTCCAGCGTCGAGCGGTAACGCTGCTCGGCAAGTTTCTGTTCACTGATATCGCGCATCATACCAAAGAGCGCCTCCCCTTCGCGCCAGGCGCTCAGGAGCACGGAACACGGCTGCCCGTCCCGCCGCAGCAATTCCACCTCGAAGTTCCTGACCTGTTTCTCCCGTTGCAGGATCTCCAGCAAGTGGACGCGGTCCTGCGGATCCTTGTACCGGTCCATGACCTTCGTCCCGACCAGTTCGGAGGCTGAATCGAAGCCGAGGATGCGCGCCAGTTCCTGGTTGGCAAAGAGGATGGCGCCCTCCAGGCTGGTCTGGTAGACGCCGGTCAGGGCGTTCTCCACCAGGGTGCGGTAGCGGTTTTCGGAAACGCCCAGGGCGGTCGTCCGTTCGACGACCTGTTCTGCCAGGACGCGGTTGGCATCCTGTAATTGGGTCTCCATCGGCGAAAGCAACCGGATGGTTTTCCAGGTGAAGAGGGCGAAGAGGCAGGTGAACAGCACGCTGCGGATGGCGTTCATCGTGTCCGCGCCATAGAGATTTGCCCGCTGGCCGGCCAGCGCCAGGAGGTCCAGCGCAAAGGGGATCACGAAGGTGGCGAGCAACAAGCGGCGGGCCGTTATACCGGCGATCCCGCCTCCCAGAAAGGCGGCGGTCAATTCCCAGTCGGGCCGCGCCAAAAAAACCCCGACGAACATCAAGGCGAAACCGGCCATCGTATGCAAAGCCATGGTCGTGAATTGGGCGATGCCCCCATAAAAAGGGGTGACATCATGGATATACCCGGCCAGGGCCAGGATGATGACCAGGCCTTCCCCGAGCATCAGGACCTGCGCCGGGTGGAAGCCGCGCCTGGTCTTCAGGTCCAGCAGGCAAAATGTCAGCCCGAGCAGCAGGAAACTCAAGGCTGTGTTGGGCGCCATCCGGCCGGGGTAGGTCGTCTGTACTGCGCCGGCCGCTTCATCGAACAATAACTGGTCGATGCCCAGGTCCCAGTGGAAGGCGTACTCTGCCAGGGTGAGCAGGCCGAGCAGTGAGACGAGCCCGGCGCAAGCCTGGCCCGCCAACCGCGCCCACTTACCGCCGGTCCGGGTGGGCCGCGAGAGCAGCAAAAGGGCCAGGCCGCTGAGGATAAAGGCGGCGGCTGTGTTGGCTTTCATGGTCACAAAGCCCGGCAGGACACTCTTCAAGAGCGGGATGTCCAATGCCCAGCCGGCCAGCGCCAAGACCCCCAGCAGGCAAGCCAGGACGGATGCCATCCAGGAGATGGTCTTGCTCCGCGCCATCAGGCGGTCTTCGTTCGACGATGGATGGTCAGCCATGGGTGGCGCTCCTTGCATCCACATTCGAATGCAGGATCAGATACCATGAGCGATATTGATTGCTGCGGGTCGGCTCCATTCCTACCTCCGTCGGTTGCGCTCCATCACATCGGCAATGCTGGCGCCGAAGACTTCCGGCCCCAGTTTGAAGCCGGCCACTTCCAGGCGCGGCCCGAAGAGCGGGCGGATGCCGGTCGGTTTGAGTTCGCCGAGGGCCTTGCCGTCGGCGTCCACGCCGGTCTGTTCGTACTTGAAGATGTCGGTCAGCACGACCGTATCGCCTTCCATCCCGGCCACTTCGGTGATGGCGGTCACTTTGCGTGAGCCGTCCTTGAGGCGCGTCTGCTGGACGATGATATCCACCGCCGAGGCGATCTGCTGGCGGATGACCTTGACCGGCAGGTCCATCCCGGCCATCATCACCAGCGTCTCGAGGCGCGAGATGGCGTCGCGCGGCGAGTTGGCGTGGACGGTGGTCAGCGAACCGTCGTGGCCGGTGTTCATCGCCTGGAGCATGTCGAGCGCCTCTCCGCCCCGGCACTCGCCGACCACGATCCTATCCGGGCGCATGCGGAGCGAGTTGCGCACCAGGTCGCGGATGGTCACCTCGCCGCTGCCGTCCAGGTTGGGGGTCTTGGTCTCCAGCCGGACGATGTGTTCCTGCTGGAGTTGGAGTTCGGCGGCGTCTTCGATGGTCACGATGCGCTCGTTATCCGGGATGAAACCGGAGAGGACGTTGAGCAGGGTGGTCTTGCCGGAACCGGCGCCGCCCGAGATCACCACGTTCAGCCGCCCGACGACGCAGGCGCGCAGGAATTCGGCCATGCGGACGGTCATCGACTCGTACTGGACCAGGTCGTCCATCCGCAACTTGTCCTTGCGGAACTTGCGGATGGTGATGGACGGCCCGTCGATGGCGACCGGGAAGATGACGGCGTTGACCCGCGAGCCGTCCGGCAGGCGGGCATCCACGGTCGGGCTGTCGGCGTCCACCCGCCGGCCGAGCGGCAGGATGATGCGTTCGATGACCCGCACCACGTGTTCGTTGCCGTCGAAGGCGACCTTGGCCCGTTCCAGGCGGCCTTTCTTTTCCACATAGACCTTCTGCGGCCCGTTGACCATGATCTCGCTCACTTCCGGGTCGTCCAGCAGGGGCTGGATCGGGCCGTAACCGGCCACCTCGTCCAGGACGGTTGCGAACAGGCGCTGGCGCAGTTCGTCCGGCAGGTTCAGGCGGGTCTGGTTGTAGGCTTCCTGCAACCTGGCAGCCAGCGCCTGGCGCCTCTTTTCAGGGCCGGCAGCCACCAGGTCGGCCGCCGCCACCTGCTCGGTCAGGTAGTTGCGCAACTTGGCCAGGTCCGGGCCCGAGATGCCCGGCTGGGAGGCGGCGCTCATGCGGCCCCTGCCTGGTGGATATCGGCCAGGGCGGCGACCCACACCACCTGGTCGCGCCGGATGGCGATGAAGTCGGAGCGGAAGAGCGGCCGCCCGTCCGGCTCGCAGATGGTGGCGTCGGTGACGGCCAGGAACGGTTCCGGGGCGTCGAGTTCGTCCTTCAGGCGGTTGTCGCGCCGGATGTGCAGGCGGCCTTCGACCAGGTTGGTCGCGGTGCGGATGCGCGCCGGCAGGTCCGATTTGGAGACGACCGGGGTGAAGATCTTTCCTTTTTCATCGAATTCGAGGGTCATATCAACCTCCAGGTTGGTCCAGGGACTGCTTCGCCCCCGGAGGGGGTTCGCAGAAAATTATCAGTCCGCGTCCAGTTCGATGAGCGCCAGGAACTTCTCCACGATGGACGGGTCGAAGCGCTGGCCGGCGTTGGCGCGGATGTAATCGAGCGCCTCCTCGGTCACCCAGGCCGATTTGTAGGGGCGCTCGCTCAGCAGGGCGTCCCAGACATCGGCGATGGCAAAGCAGCGCGCCGCCAGCGGGATCTCCTCCCCCTGCAGGCCGAGCGGGTATCCGCCGCCGTCCCAGCGTTCATGGTGGTGGTAGGGGATCTCCAGCGCCGGGCGCAGGTATTCGATGGACGAGAGCCACTCGTGGGCATAGATCGGGTGCAGGCGCATGATGCGCCATTCGGCCTCGCTCAGTTTCCCTTCGTTGAGCAGGATCGAGTCGGGGATGGCCATCTTGCCGATATCGTGCAGCAGCGCCCCGCGCCGGATGTGGACGAGCGCCTCGCCTGCGATGCCGACCGACCGCGCCAGGCGCAGGGTCATTTCGGTCACGCGCTGGGTGTGGCCTTCGGTCTCCTTGTCGCGGATGTCGAGCGCCCGCACCCAGCCTTCGATGGTGGTGTCGTAGGTCTTCTGCAACTCGAAATAGGCTTTTTCGATGCGGGCGTGTTCGTCGCGCAGTTTGCGGTAGCGGTTGAGGCGCAGGATGGTGCGCACCCGCACCCGCATCTCGGTGCGGTCGAAGGGCTTCGAGATGAAATCGTCCACGCCGGCTTCGATGCCGCGCAGGCGCGACTCGCGGTCGTCGAGGGCCGAGATCATGATGATCGGCGCCTCGGCCAGCGCCGGGTCGGCGCGCAGCCGGTCGCAGACCTCGTACCCGTCCATGCCGGGCATCATCACATCCAGCAGGACCAGGTCCGGTTGGAGTTGGCGCGCCAGGTCCAGCCCTTCCGTCCCGTTGCTGGCGAAGACCAGCCGGTAGCCCTGGTCCAGCAGCAGCGATTCGATCGATTTCTGGGCCGAGGCTTCATCGTCGATGATGAGGATGGTTCCAACGATTTCCATGATCAAACAAGGCTCCTTGTCATTCGCCAGTCCCCCGGTTGTGGTTGACCGGCGAATCGAGTTGCACCAGGCCGCGCTGGATGGCGAAACGCACCAGTTCGGCCTGGGATTTGATGTTCAATTTATGCATCATATTGGCGCGGTGCACTTCCACCGTGCGCGGGCTGAGGAACAGTTTCTCGGCAATGGCGGCGTTGGTGTTGCCCTCGGCGATCATTTGCAGCACCTGCCGTTCGCGGGTGGTAAGGGCATTGTATGGATCGTCCGAGCCGTCCTTCGGGTTGAGCAGCGCTTCCAGCACCTGGTTGGAGATGGCCGGGCTGAGGTAGCGCCGGCCCTGCATCACGGCCTGGATGGCCTGGATGATCTCCTCCTGGTCGGCGTCCTTCAGGATGTAGCCGCTGGCGCCGCATTTGAGGGCGCGTACGGCGTAACTGGAACTGGCGTGCATCGACAGGATGACGATGCGGGTCTCGATCTTGCGCTGCGTGATCTGGCGGGTGGCCTCCAGGCCGTTCAGGTTGGGCATCGAGATGTCCATCAGGACGACATCCGGCTGCTCCTTTTCGGCCAGTTCCACCGCCTCGGCCCCGTCGGCGACCTCGCCGACGACGATGAAGCCGGGCCGGGCTTCGAGCAGGGCGCGCAGGCCCTGGCGCACCAGGCGGTGGTCGTCCGCCAGCAGGACGCGGATGGTCTTCATGTCTGGGTACCCTCCTTTTCGACAACCAATGGGAATGTGGCCGTCAGGCGCGTCCCGCGGCCGGGCGTGGACTGCAGGTCGAGCGCGCCGCCTGCCATGCGCGCCCGTTCCTGCATCCCGGACAGGCCGGTGGAGACGCGCCCGGGCTGGCGCAGGGCCTCCAGGTCGAAGCCCTGGCCGTCATCTTCGATTTCGAGCGCCAGTTGCCCCGGCGTCTCGGCAAGGTGCAGGCGCACCCGGCTGGCCCCGGCATGGCGGGCGATGTTCGTCAGCGCCTCCTGGGCGATGCGGAAGGCGGCGGTCTCCATTGCGGGCGGGAAACGCCGGTCGCCGCTCTCGTCGAAATTGCAGTCGAGTTGCAAACCGCTCTGTTCGCGGAACCGGCCGGCCAGCCAGGCGAGCGCCGGGTGGAGGCCGAAATCGTCCAACATGCCCGGGCGCAGGTTGAGCGACAGGTCGCGCATCCGGGCGATCAAGTCGCCGATGGCGCCCAACGCCAGGTCGAGGCGGCCGGCGGAGGACGGGTCGCTGGCCTGGTTGCGCGCCTGCCCGACCAGCATCTTCAACCCGGTCAGGGACTGGCCGATCTCGTCATGCAGTTCGACCGCCAGGTTGCGCCGTTCCTGTT
This sequence comes from Chloroflexota bacterium, assembly GCA_016865985.1. Taxonomy (GTDB): domain Bacteria; phylum Chloroflexota; class Anaerolineae; order Anaerolineales; family Villigracilaceae; genus VGNO01. The sequence continues at coordinate 14,620 of VGNO01000005.1, forward strand.
CCTGGACGGCGATGACCTGCTGCGAGAGTTGGCGCAGTTTCTCGCGTTCCTCGAGCAGGGCATGGTAGCGGTTGAGGCGGGTGATGGTGCGGACGCGCGCCCGCAATTCGGCGCGGTTGAACGGCTTGGAGATGAAATCATCCGCCCCCGATTCCAGGCCGGCCAGGCGGGATTCGGCGTCGTCGAGGGCGGTCACCATCACCACCGGCATCTCAGCCAGTCCCGGGCGGGCGCGCAGGCTGCGGCAGACATCGAAACCGTCCATGCCCGGCATCATCACGTCCAGCAGGATGAGGTCCGGCTTGAGGCGTTCGTCCAGGGCCAGGGCTTCCTCGCCGCTGCCGGCCAGCGCCAGTTCGTAGCCCTGGTTGACCAGCAGCGATTCGAGCGCCTTCCGTCCGGAGGGGGTATCATCGACGATCAGCACCAGCGGGTATCTATCCATGGATGAACCTCTATCGTTCCGGTCGGGTGGCGTGTTTTTCGAGCAGTTCGTGGATCACCTGCGCCAGTTTTTTCATGCTGACCGGCTTCGAGAGATACTCGTTGGCGCCGGCTTGCAGGCAGCGTTCCCGGTCGCCCTGCATGGCGAGGGCGGTCAGCGCCACCACCGGCGTCGATTGTAAGCCGGGCATGGCGCGCAGGCGGCGGATGGCCTCCAGCCCGTCCAGTTTCGGCAACTGGATGTCCATCAGGATGATGTCGGGACGCTCGGCCTGGGCGAGTTCGACCGCCGCCAGCCCATCTGCAGCCGGTACGACCCGCAGGCCCTTGGCCAGCAGGTAGTCGCAGGTGATCTCGAGCGTGACCGGGTTGTCCTCGGCCACCAGCGCCAGCGGCGCTCCGCCGGGCGCATCCTGCCCGGGGAGGTCCCCGGCTTGCGAGGCTGGCGGTCCGCCGGCAGGCATTTCGGGCGGCTGGAGCGGGGCCCTGTCCGACTGGAGGGCGGGCAGGGTGAAGTAGAAGCGGCTGCCCTTGCCGGGGCGGCTGCGCACGCCGGTCGTCCCGCCGTGCAGTTCCACCAGGCGCTTGACGAGCGTCAGCCCCAGGCCGGTGCCGCCGTACTGGCGTGAGAGCGAGTTGTCGAGTTGTTCGAAGGGCTGGAAGAGGCGCGCCTGGTCGTCGCGTGAGATGCCGATGCCGGTATCGCGCACGCTGAAGCGGATACCTTCCTTTTTCTCGTGGTAGGTCACGTCCAGCCAGACCTGCCCGCCTTCCGGGGTGAATTTGACGGCGTTCGAGAGCAGGTTGACCAGCGCCTGTTTCAGGCGGCGTTCGTCGCCCACCAGCGGCGGCAGGCCGCCGGCGATGGCGGTGATGGTCTTGATATCCTTCTTCGATGCCTGCTGTTTCACCATCCGCAGCGCCGACTGGCACAGGTTTTCGACGTTGACCAGGCCCGGCTGGAGTTCGAACTTCTCGGCTTCGATCTTGGAAAGGTCGAGGATGTCGTTGATCAGTTCCAGCAGGTGACGGCCGCTGTCGGTGACGGTCTGCAGGGTTTCGAGTTGCGCTTTCTGCAGGCTGCCGTAGACGCCTTCCGACAATGATTCGGAGAGGGTCAGGATGGCATTGAGCGGGGTGCGGATCTCGTGGCTCATGCTGGCCAGGAAGGCGCTCTTGGCGCGGTTGGCGGCCTCGGCCAGGGCGGTCGCCTGGCGCAGGGCGGCTTCCGATGACTTGCGCTCGGTGATATCGCGGTTGGAGATGCGCCGCCCCAGGTAACTGCCGTCGGCGGCGAAGACGGCGCGGCAGATGTGCTGGATCCAGCGCTCGCTCCCGTCCCGCGCCCGGATGCGGAATTCCACTTGCTGGACATCTTCTTGGACACCGCCAGTACATTCGTTGTGCTGCCGCCAGGTCTCCCGGTCATCCGGGTGGATGATCCGCTGCAGCAGGGCGGGGTTCCTGGCGAAGCGTTCGGCGCTGTACCCGCTGACCCGTTCGACCGAGGGCGACATGTAGACGATGCGCCCCTCCTGGTCGCGCCAGTATTCCCAGTCGTAGGTCCAGTCGGCGACGGTGCGGAACTTCTCCTCGCTGGCCCGCAGCGCCTCGGTGCGCTCCTGCACCATCATTTCGAGTCCATCCTGGTAGGCGTTCAACGCATCCTCCACCTGCCTGCGGACGGCGATCTCCTGCTGGGCTTCCTGGTAGAGGCGGGCGTTCTGGAAGGCCAGCGCCGCCTGGCCGGTGAAGGCCTCCAGCAGCAGCCGGTGCTCGTGGCGGTAGAAATTGGGTTCATGGTGGGTGATCGAGAAGAATGCCGCCACCCGCTCGTTGATGATGATCGGCGCCCCGGCCCATGAGCGGACGCGGCCAGCGCCCTGTATCTTTTTCCAGCCGGGGTAGGCGCGCACATCCGGGATGACCAGCGGCTGCTTCTCCCCTGCCATCCAGCGCAGGTTTTCGGTCGTCTCCAGGTCGAATTGATGGCCGAGATACCTTGTGGTCCTGCCGGATGGGTCCCCATCGTTCGCGGCAAGCGTGCGAAGGCGGGCGACGGCGGCGCGTTTTCCGTCCGGTCCGACCAGCAGGATGGCGGCCTCGTCGAAGGGCAGCACGCCTTCCAGCGCTGCCAGCAGGCCTTCCTGCACTTCTTCGAAGTCGAGGCTGCGGCTGAGCGAGGCGCCGGCGCCCAACGCCTGGCGCAGCGCCTCCGAGATGCGGCGCTGGTCGCGCTCGGCCTGGTAGAGACGGGCGTTCTCGAGGGCGGTGGCGGCCTGGGCGGCGACAGTCTCCAGCAGGCGCAGTTCCTGTTCGTTGAACCCCGAGACCCGGGCGCTTTCGATGGCGATCGAACCGATGGTCTTTTCCCCGGCCTTGAGCGGCACATACATACCGGAGCGGATGCCTGGATAGGTGGGGGTATAACGGGCGTCCTGGCGCACATCGGGGCACAGGACGCTCTCCCCATGCTGGAATACCCAGTCGTTGAGTCCATTGCTGGCCAGGGAGGCTTTGCGGCGGAGTCTGGCGCGCTGGGCAGCCTGTTCGGCTTCGCCCAGGCCTGGATGGCTGACTGCCAGCGCCTCCATCCGGGAATGGAGCGGGTCCCACTGGCGGATGACGGCGTGGCGCCAGTCCAGTTTTTGGATGAGGCTATCGATGGTCTTTTGTCCGATCTGGCGCGGTTCGAGCAGGCCGGCCAGCGCCTGGCTGTTCTCGTAGAGCGCTTCCAGTTCGTTCATCCGGTGCAGGATCTCGTGTTCGGCCTGCTTGCGCTCGGTGATATCCTGGACTGTGCCGATGCCGCGCAGCGGGGTCCCGTCGGGGCTGAACTCTAGTTCGGCCAATTCACGCACCCAGCGCGCCTGTCCTTTGACGATGATACGGTGCTCGATGTCGTATGGCGCGCCCTGGAGCGCCTGCTGCCAGGCATGATCGACCTGTTCCCGGTCCTCGGGATGGACGGTTTTCAGGAAATCATCGTAGATCATCCTGGTTTCGGGTTTTATGTCGAAGATGCGGTAGGTCTCTTCCGACCAGGCGAGTCGATCGGCGGGGATGTCCAGCGTCCAGGAGCCGAGATGGGCTACCGATTGGGCCCGGATGAGGGTCTTCTCGCTGTCCCTGAGGGCTGATTCGGCCTGCTTACGCCCGCTGATGTCCCGCCCGCTGCCCAGGATGCTGGATGGCGTACCGCTCGCATCGCGGATCAGGACGAAAGTGTTGTCGCTCCAGAAGGAAGTTCCATCCTTGCGGAAGAATTCCAGTTCCAGGGCGATCGGCGACTCCTGTCCGGGGCGCCCGGTCGCCTCCAGTGACAGGGCGGCAGCGAAGGCCTGCATCGCTCGGTCGAACGATTCAGGCGTCATCTGCCGCTCGAGCGGCAGGTCGTTCAGTTCCTCGAGCGTGTAGCCGCGCAGCCGGGTGACGGAGGGGCTGATGTAGAGCGCTTTCAGGTTCAGGTCCATCAGCCAGACCGTATCGCTCATGTTCTCCGCCAGCATGCGGTAGCGCTCCTCGGAGGCGCACAGTTGTTCTTCGTTTTTCCGGCGCAGGCTGACATTCTGTTTGATGGCAATGAAGTGGGTGATCCTGCCCTCATCCCCGACCAGGGGGGTGATGGTCATCTCATCGTTGTAGAGGCTGCCATCCTTCTTCTTGTTGACCAGTTCTCCATGCCAGACCTGCCCGGCCAGGATCGTTTCCCACAGGTTCTTGTAGAACGGGTCGTCATGGCGGCCGGATTTCATCAGGCGCGGGTTTTGCCCCTGCACCTCCGCCAGGGTGTAGCCGGTCAGTTCTGTAAAGGCCGGGTTGACCCACTGGATGGCGCCTTCCCGGTCGGTGATGACGATGGCGTTGGCGGCCACTTCGAGCGCCGCCGATTGCAGGCGCAACTGGGCTTCGGCCTGCTTGCGCTGGCTGATATCCGAGACGATCACCTGCACGGCCGGTTTGCCCGAGTACGTAAGGCTGGTGGCCATCACTTCCACATCCACCGGCGTCCCGTCCAGTTTTACATATACATCCTCGGCCGGGTAGAGGCCGGTCTCGCCCGCCATCATGCGCTGGATGCGCTGGCGGGAGCGTTCCAGCCCATCCGGATGGATGATCCCGGCGATCGGTTTGCCGATCAGGTCTTGTTCCGAATCGGCCCCCAGCAGGCGCGCCCCGGCCGGGTTGGCGAAGACCAGCCTGCCTTCGGAATGGACCGCGATCCCGACCGGCGCCAGTTCGAGCAGCCTCCGGTAGCGCTCTTCACTCTCCCGCAGGGCGTCCTCGACCTGCTTGCGTTCGGTGATGTCCTGCACGGTACCGGTTACTTTGTACAGGACGCCCTGCGCGTTTTCGAGTAATTGCGTCTGTTCCTGTACGAAACGGACCTCTCCGTTGGGGAGGAGGATGCGGTGGTCGATGCAGGCGGCTTTCTTCTCCTCCAGCATCTTCGACCGCTTTCTCAGGAATTCCTCCTTGTCCTGCGGGTGGATGACGGCTTCGAATGCTTCTGGCGATGGTTCGAAGGTCCCAGGCGATACGCCGAAGATGCGGTAGACCTCGTCGGACCAGGAGATGGTTTTTGCTTCCAGGTCCCACTCCCAACTGCCGATATGCGCCAGTTCCTGCGCCTCGCGCAGGCTGCGTTCGCTGGCGGCCAGTTTTTCCCCAGCCTGCCTGCGCTCGGAGATATCGCGCACCACGCTCTGGATGTGGAGCGGCCGGCCGTGTTGGTCGCGCACCAGTTCGACATTGATCTCGACCGGGAGGATCGTCCCGTCTTTCCTGCGGAAGAAGCGCTCATATAACGGGATATGTTCGCCTGCCAGCAGGCGTTGGATGACCTGGCTGCTCTTTTCACTTTCGGCGGAGGTCTCCTTGACCGACAGGCCGATTATTTTATCGCGGCTATATCCCAGCAGGTCGGCAGCGCGCTGGTTGACATCCAGGTGGCGTCCTTCGAGGTCGAGGATGAAGATGGCGTCATGGGTCTGGTCGAAGAGGGCGCGGTAGCGTCCTTCGGCTTCCTGTTGAGACTCTTCGGCCCGCTTGCGTTCGGTGATGTCCCGCGAAACCCCGTATATGCCGAGCAGGTTGCCGGCTGCGTCCCGCATGCCTTTGATCCGGTTTTCCATCCAGACAATGGAACCGTCCTTGTGATAGTACTGCACCTCGACCGTCAGCGTGCGGTCGGGTGGATTGTCGCCGGCGGTTTCGTTCAACAATTCCCTCTGCAAGGTATCCAGGACCTCCCGCAGCGACTCGGGAGGCATCATCTCCTCCAGCGACTGGCGCATCCGTTCTTCCGGGGTAAAACCGAGCAGCCGTTCGATGGATGGGCTGACATAGGTGGTCTCGAGCGTCAGGTCGACCGTCCAGACGATATCGCCCATGTTCTCGGCCAGGAAGCGGTACTTCTCCTCGCTCTCACGCAGCGCCTGCTCGGCCTGCTTGCGGGCGGTGATATCGCGATTGGAGGCGCGCACACCATGGTCGCGCCCGTCGGCGGTGGCGATGTGCTGGCAGACGTGGGATACCCAAATCGCCCTCCCGTCCCGGCGCAGGAGTCGGAAATCGATCCGTTCCGGGGCGGCCTGCGGGTCGCGCTCGAAATGCCGGAGCACGATTTCCCGGTCGTCGGGGTGGATGATGGAAGGCAGAAATTGCGGGTCATCGATGAAACGCTGCGACGGGTAACCGGTGATGCGTTCGGCGGAGGGCGAGCAGTAGCGCCATTTCCCATCCGGCCCGACCCAATACTCCCAATCGTAAGTGAAATCGGCCACGGTGCGGTAGCGCGCCTCGCTCTCGGCCAGCGCCATTGCCGCCTGGCTCTTCTCTGCCGCCCGGCGGATGGCGAGCAGCACCTGGTCGACATCGAAGGGTTTTTCGAAATAGGCGAAGGCTCCCAGGTGGATGGCCTGGATGGCCGAGTCCTGCGAGGCGTGACCGGTGAGCAGGATGCATTCCGTCTCCGGCGAGCCCTCCCGGATGCCGCGCAGCACCTCCAGGCCGGGCATGTCGCCCAGGCGCAGGTCGATCAGGGCGACAACCGGTTTTTCCTGGAGCGCCCAGGAGACGGCCTCCTGGCCGGAGGTGAAGGTCGTTGGCTGGAAGCCCTTGATGCTGAGGATGTCTCCCAGCAGTTTGCACATGTTGGGGTCATCGTCCAGCACCAGCAACCGGATCGGTTGGTTGGCATTCATAACGCCTCGGCTTTCGTTTCCTTGCTTCGATTGTTCCTTCGTTCATCACCCTTGTTTCGCGTCCAGCGCCTGCCGCAGGCGTTGGATGCGCACCTCCCCCAGTTTTGCCAGCAGGTCCGGGATGATGAGCGGCTTGTAGAGGCAGGCGTAGGCATGGATGTCGAGCGCCTTCTGGATGGCTGAGGTCATCTCCTGGCGGTAGCCGGTGATCAGCAATACCGGCATGTCCGGGCAGCGGGCGCGCACTTCCCGCAGCACATCGTAACCGTTGATGCTGTTCAGTTTCATGTCCAGCAGCAGCACCTGGCACGGGTCGTCCACATGCTGCAGGACCTGGTGAGGGTCGGTGACCTTGACCACCTGGTAACCGCGCCGTTCGAGGATGTCGCCCAGCGTCTGGCAGAAGGCCGGGTCGTCGTCCACGACCGTGATGGTGCGCGACCTGGCCAGCGAGGCAAAAAAGGCGAGCGCCTGGTTGATATCGAGCGGTTTGCTCAGCACGCTCACCACGCCGCTCTCCCGGCCGCGCCGCACCACCTCCTCGGCGCTGTAGGCGGTCATCAGCGCCACCGGCAGGCCGGGCAGCAGTTTCTGTAGTTCTAGGTGCAGTTCCACCCCGTTCATGCCGGGCATGCGGACGTCGGTCAGGACGCAATCGAAGGGGGCGGTGCGCGCCAGTTCGATGGCTTCCGCCGCCGAGCCGGCCTCGGCGATCTCGTATCCCTGGAGCGACAGGATGTCGGCCAGGGTGCGCGTCATGCGCCGGTCGTCGTCCACGACCAGGATGCGAAGTTTCGGGTTCATGCTGCCTCCTCATTGGTTGGCAGGTACAGGGTGAATGTGCAGCCGCGGCCCATTTCGCTCCTGACCTCGATCCGGCCGCCGTTGGCCTCGGCCAGTTTGCGGCTGACGGCCAACCCGAGGCCGATGCCGGTTGTCTTGGTGGTGAAGAGCGGTTCGAAGAGTCTCTCCATCTGTTCGGGAGGGATGCCCGGCCCGCTGTCGCCGATGGCGATCTCGACCATCTCACCCGATTCCCGTGCGCCGATCGTAAGTTCCCCGCCGTCCGGCATCGCCTGGCAGGCGTTGACCACCAGGTTGCCCAGCGCCTGGATCGCCTGCAGCGGGTCGACGAATACCAGCGGCAGGCCGCGCCGGGCCTGGTTTGCCAGGCGGATGTTCCTGGCGGGCGGGAAGCGTTCCAGGGTCTGCTGGACCAGGTAAACCGGGGCGACCGCCTCGCGTTTCACCGCCTGGTGACGGGCAAAATCGAGCAGGTCGGTGATGATCTTCTCCGAAGTGCGGGTCTCGTTCTGGATGATCTCGATATATTCCGCCACCTTGGCCGGCGCCTGCGGCTGTACCATTTTCAGGTAGATGGCGGCGTTCGAGATCACGCCCAGCGGGTTGCGCAGTTCGTGGGCGATGCTGCCCGCCAGTTGGCCCAGGGCGGCCAGCCGTTCCTGGCGGACGAGTTTCTCCTGCGCCTGGCGCAGTTCGCGGGTGCGGGCCTCGACGCGCAATTCCAATTCGGTATTGAGCGAGAGGAGTTGCTCCTCGGCCTGCCTCTGTTCGGTGATGTCCCGGGCGGTGGAGAGGGCGCCGCTCACCCTGCCTTGCCCGTCCTTGAGCGCCCGGCACCACCAGGCCAGCAGCCGTTTGGCGCCGTCCTGCCGTCGCTGCCAGGATTCGACATAGATCGTATTCTCATCGCCGTCGAACAGCGGTTCAACCGTGCGGTAGGTATCCTGCTCGCCTTCGAAATAGGTTGCAGCCTCCCTCCCAAGCACATCTTTCCCAAAGAAAGCCAGGCCGGCCGGGTTGGCCCAGGTGTAGACTTTGTGGTCGTCCACTTCCATGACGATATCGGGTATGGCAGCCAGGAGCGCCTCCTGCCGGCTGCTCATGGCGCGTAACGACTCCTCTGCCTGGAATTTGGAGAGAGCAACTGCCAGGTAATCGGCCAGAGTCTCCCAAACGCTGATCCACCTGGCTGTGAACTGTCCCTTCCGTTTGTCGTTGAACTGGAGCAAGCCCAGCCGCAGCCCCCCTACGCGCAGGGGGATCAAAGCCACTGACTCGTAGCCCTCGCCATTACAACGGTTGCGGGTGCGCGTCTGCCGGTCGGTTTCGGTGGTGGTTGCCAGTAATTCTGTCGTGCAGTTGGTCCAAAAACTCCCTTTTTCTGTAAAAAACGGCTTGGCGGGATCGAACCGCCCGGAGATCACATTGCCGCACATGCATTCCAGGAGTGGCAGCCCCGAATCATCGAGGATTGGATGACCGTTCCTGTTGCGCAGGCAGAGTGAGTTCTCCAACAGGATATGTTCCTTTGGAAAACCACGCGTCTCATAATATGGATAATCGTTCTCCTGCCGCAGGCGGATGCCTACTGCCTCGCAGCCGGATATTTGCTGAATGAAATCTGTGGCAGCGCGGATCAATTGGCGGGGGTCCTTGCTGGTGTTCACCATGCCCAGGAATGCGACGGTCGTTCTCCACTCATCATCCAGGAGTTTCTGTTCCGTAATATCTCGCAGGATGCCCTGCCAGACCAAGGGATTCCCTGCCTCATCCCGGAAGAGGAGCGCCTCTTCCCGCACCCAGAGCGTGCGCTTGTCACGGGTCAACAGGCGGTATTCGACCCAGAACGGCTCACCGCTCTGGTTGGTGCGGTCATCTTCTGCGATGACCATTGCCCGGTCGTCAGGGTGGATACGCTCCTTCCAGAAATCACGCTTATCCATCCATTTGGCGGGTGGAAACCCGGTCAACGCCTCGACCTGCGGGCTGATGTACAGCCGTTCGTGGCTGGCGGCTGATTCGGTATAGATGACCGATGGCGCCTGTTCCACCAGGGCGCGCCAGGGCGCCTCCCCCATCCGGCCGGATGCGCTGCGTTCTTTACTTGTGGGGGTTTTCCTGCTCATTGCCAACTCCAGTTGCAAGCGTCCACGAAGGTTTTGACTTGCAGAATGCTTCGAATGCTCCCGCGTCCATGACCGATGGAGGCACCGCCCGGGCCTGCGCGGGCCGCTTGGAGTCTGTCCCCATCCCCCGGCCATGCCGTTCGTGGCAGACTTCATCGGAAGGCCGGGATGCGATGGCTCCAATTCCATTGCCAGGGCCAGGTGGGAAGTACGTAGCCCCTTTAAAGATATACCCTTATGCCCCGGAAGGCAACATTTAACCGGAAAAGGCGCAGAGGATTACGTACATGTACTTACGGAATCGAACCTTGCCGCGCCTGGAATCGAAAGCGCCGCCCGGAGGCGGTGGGTGAAGGGTTATGGACCAGGACTAATTGCCGGCTGCCGGCTGGGAGGCAGTGACGGGCTGCGGGACGGGCAGGTGGATAACCTGTCCCGGGGTGAGGGTCGTCCCGCCGGTCATCGGGTTGGCCGCCAGCAGGCTGGCCGGGGAGATCTTCCAATCGAAGGCGATCGTCTCGACCGTGTCGCCCCAGCGGACGGTGTAATCCTGCGGCAGGCCGTTGATGTGATATGTGACCCAGTCCCAGCGCATGATATCGAAACCGGTTGTACCGGTCTTCCCATACCCGCCGCCGTTCCATTCAGTATTGATGACGCCGCTCTTGCGGTCGCCCGGGGTGTAGAGGGCGACTTCGCTGATGGAGCAGTTTGTGGAATTCTTGATCATGTTGGAGATAGTGAAGCGCGTCTGGTTGGCGTCGATCCCGGTCACCATGAAGATATGGTCATAGAGGCCGTCGTCCGGGATCTCATACAGGGTGGCAAAGGAGTAGATGACATCACCGGGATAGAGGTTGCCGTATGCCGCAAAGTCATAGCCTGGCATGGCCGCATCGGTGCGGATCAGGGTATAAGTATCGGGGTCGAACGTCCCCCACGGCTGGCCGTTCCAGCGTGGGTTAGCGCCGGTGAAGGCCCTGGCGCTGGCCGACCAGGAGCCGATGCGGTAGGGGAAGCCGTTGGCGTCGCGCAGGATCGTCCAGGCCAGCGGACCGCACATGGACGAGGCGCTCGGGTAACCGATCTCCTCCTTTGCGACCCGGTTGGCTTCGGCGCAGTCGGCGGCCAGGTACTGCCGCCCGGCGGCCAGGAAATCGGGCGCCTGCCAGTCGAGGTCGAACATGGCGGCTACCGCCTCGCGGCTGGTATACCCCTGTTCGATCATCCAGTGGCAGGGCAGTTTCTTGATCACCGGATAGATGGTTGCGTCGCCTGGGGTCCCGTCCTTTTGCCAGTAGGCGCGGGCGTAACCGGCCCAGTCCGATTCGAAGACGCCGGGCGCCAGCGGGACGGCCAGCAGGCGGAAGTTGCCGCCGTAGGCCCGGAACCAGACGGCGAAGCCCTGGGTCAGGAAGATGGTCGCCACCCGGTCGCCGCGGTAGGTAAGCGGGTGCTGGAATTCGTTGAAGATGAATTCATAGGCATAGCGTTCCTGGCGCACATTCACGGTCTGTTGCAGTTCCCCGTTCCAGATCGAATAGGCCCGCCGCTCGTCCAGGTTGTATTCGCCCCCGAGCGCCGCCCGGACATTGGCCAGCATCTCCTCCGGCGTCGATGCCGTTGCGGTGGCGGCTGCGCAACCGGCCGGGTTGCCGTAGGGGTAGGCCGGGGCGGGAGCCGCATCGGATTCGAGACCGATCGTCTCCTGTCCCCAGGCCTGCATGGGGGCATCCACCCGGCGCGCCAGGGATTCAGCCGGGCGGGTGGCGGTGTATTCCCCGGTGGCGGCGACCGAGAAGAGGATGATCATGGAAAGGGCGGCGAGCATGGTTTTGTGCATTGCGTCTCACTCTCCTGCCGGAAAAACGAAAGGCCTGGTTTTGGGCAACCAAGCCTTTCGAATATCCATGAGTGTGGACGCGCATGGAAGGACCATGCGGGCGCGCCGGTGGGCGCAGTTTTCATGTGTGACGTTCGGCGGCTTGGCGATCGTGGGCGCCTTGGCGCCTGTAGACCCGTAGCTTTGCGTCCCTGCCTTTCGACAGGTTTGCCTTTATCGGTGTCGAAACCTTGCGGTCTGACTCTCCTTGGAAGTAAGGTTCAGGATTACGATATCAGGATACTGCAATCCCCGCCGGGAGGCTATTCGCCGCCCTACCTATTTCGACCTGCGGGGAAATACGTAGGGATTCCAGTTGCGGGACGGGTATAATCCGCCGCGATGGACGAAGCCTCCCTGACCCGCCGCCTGTCCGCCGCGCTGGAAGCCCGCTCCAGCCTGTTCGACGACCGCCGCCAGGCCGCCTTCCGCCTCTTCAACGGCTTCACCGAGGGCTGCCCGGGGCTGACGGCCGACCTGTATGGCGCGACCCTGCTGCTCCAGGAGCATTGCGCCGGCCAGGGCGAGGGGGAGCGGCTGGCATCCCTGGCGCAGGCCTTCTACCTGGGACAACTGCCCTGGCTGCGGGCGGCCCTGTTCAAGAGCCGCAGCGGCGGGACGGAAGCCGCCCGGCGCGGCCGGCTGGTGCATGGTCACGCCCCGGACCGGCAGGTGCGGGAGCACGGCGTCTCGTACGCCCTCGACCTGTCCCTCAACCGGGATGCCAGCCTGTACCTCGATACCCGCAACCTGCGCCGCTGGGCCATCGAACGCCTGGCCGGTAAGACCGTCCTGAATACCTTCGCCTACACCGGCAGCCTGGGTGTGGCCGCCCTGGCCGGCGGCGCCAGCCGGGTGGTGCACCTCGACCTGAACCGCGCCTTCCTCGACCTGGCAAAGGCTTCCTATGGCCTGAACGGATTCCCGGTGGACAAAGGGGATTTCCTGGCCGGGGATTTCTTCCCGCTCGCCGGCCGCCTCAAACGCCGGGGGGCGCGTTTCGATTGCGTCTTCCTCGACCCGCCATTTTTCTCATCCACTTCGAAAGGCAGCCTCGACCTGGCCACCGACAGCGTCCGGCTGGTCAACAAAGTCCGCCCGCTGGCGGCGGACGGCGGCTGGATCGCGGCGGTCAACAATGCCGTCTACCTGGGCGGGCGGGAGTACTTTGCCTCACTGGATGCATTGTGCGGCGATGGATACCTCGAGATCGAAAGCCTCATCCCGGTCCCGCCCGATTTCACCGGTTTCCCGGAGACGACAGAAGGCGTCCCCATCACCGACCCGGCGCCGTTCAACCACTCGACCAAGATTGCCATCCTGCGGGTGCGGCGCAAATAACGCCGGGTAGCAAAATCCCCGGCCTGCCGGGCGCCGGGGATGCTCATCATGGGGGTAGTTTCAGGAGCCGTAGTGTTCCACGACCCGCTTCAGCACCGTCGCGTCGTGCTGGCCGATGCTGGTGATCTGGATGCCCGCGTTGTAGACATTGGGGACGATGGTGTCCATCCGGCACCATTTCACCTGCCCGACAAAATAGATGAATTCCGTATCGGAAATATCGGGGGTGGTTTCGATCGAGAGGTTCATGGTTGCGCCGGTTGCCATGGTTTTCGAGCAATCCAGGTTTATCCCCTGGAGGGAGACGTCCGTCAGGTGCCCCACCAGGTGTTGGGTGTCGGCGTCGAAGACCCGGAAATAAAACCCCATCTTGCGCCGTTGTTGCCTTCGCCTTTCCTGCATAGTCCACTCCTGTCTCGAACGGTCGGTTGGATATTTTGCAGTTTATCACAGGATGCCCCATTCGTGGTAGGTTGCCGCCTTGGAGAGTCAGGGCTTTTACATTCTCCATATTCGCGAGGCTGAAGCCCCTGCCCGCCGCGAACTCTGCGCTCCCTGCGGTAAAAGGATCTGGGTCCGTCGAAGCAGCCCCTCCCCTGGCAGCCCCGTTCCCGGCCAAGGCGGCGCTGGTGGTATACTCCGCATACCTCAACCCCAAGGAGCGTTCTCATGTCTAGTTTCCTCGAGCGTTTGGCCCGGGGTGAAACCCTGGTCTCGGACGGCGCCACCGGCACAAATTTACAGAAAGTTGGCCTGAAGGCCGGGATGCACCCCGAATCGTGGGTGATGGAGCAGCCGGAGAAGATCGTGGCGCTGGAACGGGCTTTCGTCGAAGCCGGGTCGGATATCATCCTGACCTGCACCTTCGGCGGGACGCGCCTGCGCCTGAAGGATACGCCCTACGCTGACCGCGTGGCCGATGTCAACCACCGGGCGGTGGAACTGGCGCGCCAGGCGGCTTCGGTCAGGCCGGAGGTGCTGGTGGCGGGTTCGTTGGGGCCGGTTGGGGGCCTGATGAAGCCCTACGGTCCGCTGGCGGTCGAGGAGGTCTCTGCGGCGTATGCCGAGCAGGCCAAGGCCCTGGTAGAGGCCGGGGTCGACCTGCTGGTGATCGAGACCCAGTTCGCCCTGGAGGAGGCCAAAGCCGCCCTGGAGGCTGCCCGCCAGGCCGGGGACCTGCCGCTGGTGGTCAGTTTCAGTTACGACCGCGGCCTGCGCACCATGATGGGCGTCAAACCGGAGCAGGTGGTGCGCACCTTCCAACCGCTGGGCGTGGCGGCCATCGGCGCCAATTGCGGCACAACCCTCGAGAACATGGAGGCCATCATCGAGGCCTATGCCGCAGCCGCCCCGGGGTTGCCGTTGTGGGCCAAGCCCAACGCCGGGATGCCGGTCCTGGACGATGCCGGCGAGACGGTCTTCAACGTCATGCCGGAGGAGATGGGGGAGGCGGCGCGACGCAATGTGCTGGCCGGGGCGCGCATCGCTGGCGGCTGCTGCGGCAACTCCCCGGCGCATGTGGCGGCGATTGCAACGGCGGTGCGGGCCTAGGCTCTGGCGCTAGAACGGACCGGGTGGGCTATGGTCCCGGATGAAAGACGAAAAACGGAGACTGCCAGGCTGCGGTCTCCGTTCCTGTTGGCTGGCGGAGCATTGCCGCGCCGAACAGCCCAGAACGAGCATCGCTCGTTTTGAATACAGGACACTGTTTTCCCTGTTATGATTGCCCCGAATCCCCTTGACTCTCCTCCCACAGGAGGTTGTATAACACGGGCATGATCCGGATCGGAGACTTTTCCAGGCTCAGTTGCGTTACCATCAAGGCGCTGCGCTTCTACGACGAGATGGGACTGCTCAAGCCCGTCCATGTGGACCGGCTCAACGGTTACCGCTACTACGAGTACGCGCAGTTGCCCCGCCTGCACCGCATCCTGGCGCTCAAGGAACTCGGTTTCTCGCTGGAGGAGATCGGCCGTCTCCTCGAAGGCGACCTGTCCGCTGAACAGATGCGCGGGATGTTGAAACTGCGCCAGGCGGATGTCAGGCAGAAGGTCCAGGAGGAAGCGGAACGCTTGCAACGGGTGGAACAGCGGCTGAGACAGATCGAACAGGAGGATTCCATGTCCAAGTATGATGTCGTCATCAAGAAAGTCGAATCCATCAAGGTCGCATCGGTGCGGGGGGTGGTCCCCACGCCGCCGGAACAGGGTGGGCTGTGGCAGGAACTCGGCGAGTATCTCGACAGCCAGCGCGTCCGCGCCAGCGCGCCCTGCTTTGCCCTCTACCACGATGAGGAGCACCGCGAGCGTGATTGGGATATCGAGGCCTGCGAACCCATCACCGATGCGCTGCCGCCCAGCGGGAACGTCAAAGTGCGCACCCTGCCGGCGGTCGAGACCATGGCCTGCACCGTACACCATGGCCCCTTCGTCACCATCGGGGAAGCCTACGATGCCATCCTGAAGTGGGTGGACGGGAATGGCTACCGGGTGACGGGTCCCTGCCGCGAGGTCTATCTCCAGCCGCCGCAGCGCCGCGGCGACCAGGACGACCCCACCACCGTGACCGAGATCCAGTTCCCGGTGGCGAAAGCCTGACAACCAACTTCGGAACTATGTTCACTGGAGCGGCAGCAACCCTGCCGCTCCAGTACTTTTTTTGGCGGGACTGGCGAATAGATGGTCTCCCCGTTGGGAGCAGTTGCGAAGACCGGCCACGGATTTCACGAATGGGCGCGAAATCTTCCCTTACCTTTCGTGAAAATTTGGGTAATTCGCGGCAAGTTATTGCGATCTGCTCTCGATAGGGAGATTACCGGCGAATAAAGTGGGTAAAAACAATAAAACGCACACCGTCCCGGTGTCCTGCCGGGAGAGAGTGAGGAGTTCGCGGAGAAAATCAAAAGAAATTCTCTGCGCACTTCGCGTACTCTGCAGTTAAAAAATATAAGATAACCCACCGTGTTAGGCGCTCCCTTTTTGGCATCCAGTGGGAGAAAAGGCGCAATTCATGTAAAATAGAGCCGATGCCGCCTACAATCAACGTCCTCTTCCTGGCCGCCGAGGCCGAGCCCTTCGTCAAGGTCGGGGGCCTGGCCGACGTGGCCGGTTCCCTTCCAGGGGCCTTGCGCCGGCTGGAGAAGCCGATCCTGGATGTCCGGCTGGCGCTGCCGCTGCATACCGCCATCCAGGCCGAGTCGGCCACCCTCTACCCGGCGACCTCCTTCGACCTCTACCGCCGGGGGGGAAGCCTGCCGGTGCAGGTTTTCCAACTCAAGCGCGGCGGCATCCCGGTCTATTTCATCTCAGGCGGGCCGCTGCACGCCGCCCGCACCGTCTATTCCACCGACCTGGCCGCCGACCGTGAAAAATACGCCTTCTTCTCCCTGGCAGCGCTCGAACTGGCGCGCCGCCTGGATTGGCGGGTGGACATCCTGCACGCCAACGACTGGCATACCGCCCTGTCGCTCTATGCCTTGAAATCCCGCCGCAGCGACCCCCTGCTGCGGCGAATCCGTTCGGTATTGACCCTCCACAACCTGCCCTATATGGGCGGCGAAGGGCTGGATGTGCTGTCGGCTTACGGCCTGGCGCCGCTGGAGGACGAATCCCTGCCCGGCTGGGCGCGCAGTTCCCCCCTGCCGCTCGGCCTCTGGTCGGCCGACCGCATCGCGGCCGTCTCCCCGACCTACGCCAGGGAGATCCTGACGCCCGAATTCGGCTGCAGCCTGGAGGGTTTCCTGGAGGGGCGCGGCGACCGCCTGGCCGGCATCCTGAACGGGCTGGACACGTCCGCCTTCGACCCGCAGACCGACCCGCACCTGGCGCTGCACTTCGACGCCGCCTCGCTGGAAAACCGCCCGGCGAACAAGTCCGCTTTGCAGGCGAAACTGGGACTGGACCAGGACCCCCGCCTGCCGCTCTTCGGCATGGTCGGGCGGGTGGACCCCCAGAAGGGTGTGGACCTGGCCCTGGAGGCGCTGCGCCGCCTGCCGCACCGCCGCTGGCAGGCGGCGCTGCTCGGTTCGGGCGTCCCCGAACTCGAAGCCGCCTCCCGCCAACTGGAAGCGGACTTCCCGGCCCGGGCGCGGGCTGTCACCCGCTACGACCCGGCGCTGGGGCGGCTGATCTACGGCGGTTCGGATATCTTCCTGATGCCTTCCCGCTATGAACCCTGCGGCCTGGCGCAGATGATCGCCATGCGCTACGGCTCGATCCCGCTGGCGCGCGCCACGGGCGGCTTGAAAGACACCATCCGGGACGGCGCGACCGGCTTCCTCGTCCCGGAAGCCAGTCTCGAGTCGCTCCTGTCCGTCACCAGCCGGGCGCTGGACCTCTATCCCGAAAAGGGGAAATGGGAGGCCATGCAGCGCGCCGGGATGGCTGAGGACTTCTCCTGGGAGCGCCCGGCGCAGCAGTACGCCGCCTTGTATCAGTCACTGATGGAGGTAGTGTAAGGGATGACCAAAACGTCCCGCAGGTTCAAACTGGTTGCATGGTCGGGTTCGGTCCAACCTGCGGGACGATCATTTGGAGGTGAGCGATGAAGACCAGGGCTGTCATCATGGCCGGCGGCGAGGGCGCCCGTTTGAGCGTCCTGACCGCCAAACGCACCAAGCCGGCGGTGCCCTTCGCCGGCAAGTATCGCATCATCGATTTTGCGCTCTCGAACTGCGTCAATTCCAACATCTTCGACATCATGGTGCTGGCGCAATACCGCCCGCAGTCCCTGATCGAACACATCGGCTCCGGCGGCTCCTGGGACCTGAACCGCGACTTCACCGGCGGCGTGCGCATCCTGACCCCGTATAAGGCGCGTTTCGACGCCGACTGGTACGAAGGCACGGCGGATGCCGTCCAGCAGAACTTCACCTTCATCAAGCGCGGCGCGCCCGACCTGGTGTTGATCCTCTCCGGCGACCACATCTACACCATGGACTACGAGCCGATGATCACCTTCCACCTCGACCAGCGCGCCGACCTGACGATGGGCGCCATCCGCGTCCCGCTCGAGGAGGCCTCCCGTTTCGGCATCCTGGATGTGGACAAGAAATACCGGGTGCGGGCTTTCGTGGAGAAACCTGAAAAGCCGCCCTCCAACCTGGTCAACATGGGCGTCTACCTGTTCAACCGCGAGGCGCTCGACCGCATCCTGTGGGAAGACCACCAACGGGAGGACTCAGCCCACGATTTTGGCAAGGATATCCTGCCGCGCCTGGTGAAGGGCAAGGCGCGGGTCTATGCCTTCCCCTATACCGGCTACTGGATGGATGTCGGCACGATGCACTCCTACTGGCAGGCGCACATGGACCTGCTTTCGCCCAACCCGCCCCTGAAACTCTACGACCGGCGCTGGGTCATCCACACCCGCACCGAGGAGCGCCCCCCAGTGCGCATCCCCGACAAGGCCTGCATCTTCGCCAGCATGGTGGCGGACGGTTGTTACATCCAGCAGGATGCGCGGGTCGAGAGCAGCGTCCTCTCGCCGGGCGTCATCGTCCGCCCGGGGGCGGTGGTGCGCGAGTCGATCATCCTGACCGACTGCGTCATCGAGGAGGGGGCGGTGGTGGAGCGCGCCATTGTCGACAAGTACGTCACCGTCGGGCAGAATGCCCACATTGGGGGGGGCATCGCCAACCCCGATATCCAACTGGCGATCATTGGCAAGAACAGCCAGGTGCTGCCCGGCATGGTGGTGGAACCCGGCGCCACGATCGCCACCGATGTCATCCCTTCCGATTACGAAGGCTCTGTCATAAAATCCGGCGAAACCATTTCCACCAAACGGAAGCCTTATGAAATTTAACCGCAGTTCGGGAATCCTGCTCCATCCCACCAGCCTGCCCGGTCCGTACGGCATCGGCGACCTGGGTCCCGCCGCCCATGGTTGGGCGGACTGGCTCTCCGGCGCCGGTTGCAAACTCTGGCAGGCGCTGCCGCTTGGTCCCACCGGTTACGGCGACTCGCCCTACCAGTGCTTCTCGGCTTTCGCCGGCAACCCCTACCTGGTCAGCCCCGATCTCCTGCTGCGCGACGGCCTGCTGCATGCCAACGACCTGGTCGAGCGGATGGATTTCGATCCGCGCCGGGTGGACTACGGGCGCATCATCCCCTGGAAACTAAACCTGCTCGAACGCGCCTTCTCCCGCTTCAAGGCTGTTTTCCAGCAGGATGAAACCCTGCGCGAGGCCCATGCCGCCTTCTGCGCCGAAAATGCCGCCTGGCTCGATGATTATGCCCTCTTCATGGCGATCAAGGAAGCGCACGGGGGCGGGGCCTGGGACGGCTGGCCGGAGCCATTACGCCGCCGCGACCCGGTCACGCTGGAAGCGGCCCGCAGGTCGCTCGAAGACGCCATTTCCCGCTACAAGTTCTACCAGTTCATCTTCTTCCGCCAGTGGCGGGAATTGCGCGACCACGTCCACCAGAGGGGACTGCGCATCATCGGCGACGCGCCGATCTTCGTGGCGATGGACTCGTCCGATGTCTGGGCGCACCCCGACCTGTTCTTCCTCGACGCCGACGGCAAGCCAACGGTCGTGGCGGGCGTCCCGCCCGATTATTTTTCGCCCACCGGCCAGTTGTGGGGCAACCCGCTCTACCGTTGGGATGTCCACAAAAAGGACGGCTATGCCTGGTGGCTGGAACGCCTGCGTTTCACCCTGGAGACGGTGGACATTGTCCGCATCGACCATTTCCGCGGCTTCGCCGGTTACTGGGAAATCCCGGCTGGCAGCCCGACCGCCGAGACCGGGCGCTGGGCGCCGGGTCCGGGTGCGGACCTGTTCAACGCCATCCGCGCCAGCCTCGGCGCTGACCTGCCCATCATTGCCGAGGACCTCGGTCTCATCACACCGGATGTGACCGCCCTGCGCGACCAGTTCGAATTGCCGGGGATGAAGATCCTGCAATTCGCCTTCTCCGGGCCGGACAACCCCTTCCTGCCGCACCAGTACCCGCAGAACTGCGTCGTCTACAGCGGGACGCACGACAACGACACCGCCAATGGCTGGTATGCCTCTGCCCCGGAGGTCGAGAAGGATTTTGCCCGCCGCTACCTGGGCGTGGACGGTTCCGACTTCGCCTGGGACCTGGTGCGCGCTGCCTGGTCTTCGACTGCCGTCTTCGCCCTGGCCCCGATGCAGGACCTGCTCGACCTGGGGACGGAGGCGCGTTTCAACTTCCCCTCGCGCCTGGGCGGCAACTGGGAATGGCGCATGATGGAGAATGACCTGGGTGGGGCGTTGCAGGACAGGCTCAGGGAAATGAACTGGCTCTACCGGCGGTTGTCCGAGCATCCCGCCGGGAATTACCCGGATAATTAAAGACCGACCTCATCAAGAGGCCGGTTAGGATTCATATTATCCATACTTCCTTTGATCGTTTCCCTCTCTAGGTGATTGGTTTGCTACACCGTCGTCATAGACTATCGTGTTAGTTGCTTATTTTTCGATTGGCAAGAGGTAGGTTTTATCATTCTTGAACTCATATTGGTCTTGGATTAGTTGCGGATTATAAATAAGTACATCATCTTTGAACTGTTCCCAGCTCATATGAGGGGCAACCTTGATTACTATCTGTGAATACACATCATAACGGCTACCAGAGTAATTTTCCAACTCATACGACCATTCGAAAATAATACTTTCAGGGGTTACTGTTGATAGAGATGGGTGTGGTGTGGCAGTCGTGGATATTGACAGTGCTGATGGCTCAGGTTGCACAATTGTCGTCTCCTCTACAAACGGCTCACTGATATCAAAGCTGCCGTGATATGAGATTGGAATGCCCTCTAATGTTTCATAGCGGACCCAATAACTAAGAATCAATGGTTGTGATTGAGAATCATTTATGCAACGATTATTGAATGATTTGAGTAAAAAAGTGTAGGATTGTTCAAAAGGGATATCAACCGTGTCTTTCGTAACTAAGATATCAATAGGATAGCCATCCTTGTCTCTTAAGATGCCTATCATGCTTACGTCTTTCATCTCTAAATCACCAGTATTCGATATTGTCAACTTTATCTCATGCTCAGGATAGAGTATTGTGTTGAAAGTTTCAGCGATCCAATTCATGTTCTCAGAATAATCTTCTATGTTTATCGTGTAAGTATAGAAAAAGGATGCTTCATTGACACTCACGTTAGTTTTATTGCTATCCAGCAGCCTAATTCTGAAAGTATGAACTCTTGAATCAGATGCGCTAATAATTTTGCTAGGGGTTGCTAGATCAAATGAATTGTAGGCGACAAGAAATTTAATCGGATATTCTTTTAATACGTTCCCCGATGAAGTTTCTAATGATAGTGTCGCTTTTGGAGCAAACCAGGTAGTATTTTGTCTATTCTCAAACTCAAGGGCAAGTAAATAATCTTGTTCAAGTTCGCTCGAACCGGCTGTTTCCCTGCATTGCAAAACAGTCGCTGAAGTCACAGACAAATTGTTTGGTAGACCTTCAACAACTATGTTCCAATTCCCTGCTTCAAGATTAATGATCCTATACTCAGGTGCTATGGTTTGTATTGGCGTAGGTGGTTGTGGGGCAAACAGTACACCTTGCAACAGCGATGTAACGCCACTAATACACGCGAATATGATCGAACCAATTACTGCAATAACTATCAATATTCCAATACAACCTCCCCAGCCGTCATCTGAAACTGGAGTTAATTTAACCAGGAAATCGCCCATGGCATTGCTCCTATTATCAAAATGTGGAAAAGGAAGCAATATTGCTTTGTAAATAATTTGTCATACAGATTACACATACGTGGAAGGTGGCCTAACGAGTGCGAAAAATCTCAGTTCTGGATTTTCCATTAGGCAAGCATTTCATTACCGCTTGGTTAGAAAGTAAGGTTTTGCTCCATTGGAATGAGTTCATTTTATCTGTTTTCTGTAAACCTTACCATTTACACGATCTAGTTATTGAGTTTGTGCCTAACAGCGGTTATATGGCGGCAGGAAAAAGACCTTTGAACGGAGCAAGATGATTTCTGTCATTGTCATTATAGCATCCTTGTCAACCCTTCCCCTTCCGCACCGCCAGCCAGATGCCGGCCAGGATGAGCGCCCCGCCGTAGACCTTCAGCCAGCCGGGGTCCTCCTGCAAAAAGAGATAGGCCAGGATGGTCGAGCCGACCGGTTCGCCGAGGGTGGCGATGGCCACCAGCGAGGCCGGCAGGTAGCGCAGCGCCCAGTTGTAGGTCGTATGCCCGACCAACTGCGGGACGAGCGCCAGCAGGAGGACAATGGAACCCAGGGCAAGTTTTGTGGCGGGTTTCATCGACCGGGATTTTTCAAATGGTTGCGTTGCCATAAGCCTCCTTGTTATCGAAGAAGAATCCTGGCGGGGTGTGTCCTGCGCCATCAACGGCTGGTCCGGGCGGCGTACAGGAAACGGGCGTAGCCGATCTCGGCCGCGTCCTTGGTCAGTTCCACATTCACCCAGGCGGCCACATCCCCGAACGGACGGCCACGGAACGGCCAGCGTGTTTTATCGGTCGTATGGAGCTTGGCGTCGGTGACCCGCTCCAGCGCCTCCCGCCACTCTGCCTCCAGTTTTCCGAGCCAGTTCCGGCCCCCATCGGGCGGGGGTTTTATAGATCACCGTCCCGCAGGTTTTGGAAAACCCGGCGGATCGCTGAATCCAACCTGCGGGACGTTTGGCATGGTCGGGCGAGCGCTCACCATCCGCCGATGTGGTATTCATACAGCAATGTTTCCAGTTCCTGCACATTGGGATCAGGGTGTTGTTCCCCGACCGGCCACGAAAGATGCAGGATCGTCCCATCCGGGTAGTGAATGAACAGGTCCACGCAATTCACACAGCCCCGCGAGGCGGAGGTGGCAAGTGGGTACAACTGGGGATCGATGGCCCCGGCCGCGGCCCAGATCGCCTCGACCTGCTCCTCCGGCAGCGTCGCCTGGTCAATATGTACGTACGGTTCAAGTCCGCCGCTTGTATGCCCGCCTTCAACCTGCCCGTCGGGCATGAATTCGCAATATGCCAGGCCATCCTCCAGGGTCACGTGGATTCCCACCTTGCTGATCCCGGGCTGGGCTGCAGGACTGCACGAAGAAAGAAGGGCGACTGTGATGACGGTGATGAATACTTGCATATTGTTCATAAGATTATCCATGTCGGGAGGGATCACCCGACCCCGCCCGGAGGTGCCGGAGGTCTCATGCCCCCTGGCGGCGGGATTGCAGCGTTAGTTGGGAGACCGGCGCCGAACGAGATCCTCCTGCAGTGATGAAGAACTCCAGGAGGACAAGTTGCCGGTTCCCCTGGGATGAATCCGGGGGAACCGGCTTGTTGTTCCTGTTCCTGCTCGATTTACGGTGTGACCACCGGTACCGGTACAGCCATCGAGCCAAATGGCGCTTCCAGGCCGCAGACGGAAATGGCGTCAAAGTAGAATATCCCGGCATCGGCTCCGCCGATCTGGAATGCACCGGGCGGGAGCGGCATATCATCGATGACATCCACCACGACTTCCCCATCCAGCCAGACCTGGAGTCCTCCCTGGAATGTGGATATCTCCAGGTAATGCCATACGAGCGGTTCGAGGATCAGAGCCTTGTCGGCCAGGCCGGGCTTTCCAATTGTCCATACCCTGGTACCATCGGCATCCCAGATGGTTCGCTGTACGACGATATGCCGACCCGTGTTGAAGGAAATCGCATATCCGGACTGGCTGGTGGTGATCCCGCCGAACTTATTCGGTCCTGCGTTGTTCCAGCCCACGCCC
>VGNO01000006.1 GCA_016865985.1 Chloroflexota bacterium
TTCTACACAGGAAATATAGCCTGTTTTGATGATAAGAGACGCTGTTTCAGAATTTCGCCCCGCTATCGGACAGCCCCCTGCGCGAAGCGCTTAGTTCAACTGCTTATAGACGGCGCAGGGAAAACCCGCTGAAATCATTATAGCATCCCTGTCAAGCGTCCCATAAAAAAACCGGCCTTCTTGCATGGCCGGTTTGGTTTAGTTCACCCCATTTTCCCTTTACTCCTTAGCACTGCGGTTAATCGATGGCCCGCCTGCATTGTTATCCGGCAGATTTTTTCGATAGAGGCAACTGTTTGTACCAGACGGAATCCTTTCGGCTTCTCCCATTTCAACAAGAATTCCACCTACAATTGAATATCGGCATTGTCCGTCACGATACTCTTTTGAATAACGATTCTGGTAGTATGTTGAGTCAAAAATCTTACCACAAGTTATTATATCGTAGGCATATTTGATCATCTCATAGGTAACCGATTTAGCGTTGTCTGTCTTGACGCCTGTCCTTATTGAAATCTCATTGCCGTTATTGGCGATTATTGACCGCCTATCATTGCCGCGACATTTAAGAATACCTCGATGGCCTGGTTGAATCTCCGACCGAATTCTTTTCTCCAATTGTTGCCAAGTCATAGAGTTCTCCTTATCTTTTTAGTGGGTAGGTTAACACGCGTTGATGCAGATCACATAATAGATTATGGACAGCGCAGGTTCGAACCACTGAAATCATTATAGCATCCGTGTCAAGCGCCTCATAAAAAAATTGGCCTTCTCGCATGGCCGGTTGGTGTAAATTCACTCTCTCTTCTTGTCCTCCCTCGCGCAGCTCCCCCTTGGGGTTGACACTGCGGTTAATCGGTGGGGGGCAATGCTCTTGCCTTTCATTCTCTTTCTGGATAGCCCACCTTCTTGAAGGGCCACTCCTTTTCAATCCATTCCTTCACTGCTCTGAACAAAACTGGATCAAGTCCCTTTTCGCACTCGCTTTCTCTTACCCACATTCGAATCCGCGCGTCAATATCCTCTTCATTTGCGGGATTGATATACACACAGCCCAATACCCTGCTCTCGTCTGGCGATACTACCGTATAAGCAAATGCTTCTCGAGCGAGAAATTCTTTCTGGTGTTGTTCCAGATCTGCCAGATTTTCTTCTATCGTGAAGCCAATTCTTGGCCAGGAGTATCCCAATGATAAAAATCGCTGTTGTGTTTCCATTACCGCTTCGTAATCCTTTTCCACATCATTGACAGACAACATCCTAAGACGGAATTGCTCTGTTTCTAAAATTGGAGGAATCGCGAAGTCTTCAGGCACGAATTGTTTCTTATCCACTTTTCTGTCCTTTTCAATCCGCATTCCGAATAGCGGTTCTATTTTGCCACTTTATGCCAGGCTTCAGCGGCGCAGAGCGCGGATCCGGCATTTAACTGTCAAACGCCGGGACAAGGAAACGCCATCGATCACTTTTTCCTTGATGCATCATCGAGTCCGAAGAAGGCGAAGAAGCCGAACAGGCCGTACAAACCGTAGAGACCTTCTATTCCTTAAATGGTTCCCATGAAGCCGAGCAAGCCCAGGAAACCGAGATACCCCAGCCATCTTTTCTTAAAGGTAACATCCTCCTTTTTTTCTCATCATCTCCCCTACCCCTGCCGCATCCACCGCTTGACCGCCGCGTGCGGGTGTTCGTGCTTCTCCATCGCCTCCAGCAGTCCCTGCGGGTCTTCATCCACCAGCAGCCCCTGGCGGTGTTCGGGGAAGAGGAACTTCTCCCGGGCGGCGCGGTCGAGCATCGCCAGCAGGGGGTCGTAATAGCCGTCCACATTCAGGATGCCGACCGGCTTGGCGTGCTCGCCGATCTGCCCCCAGGTGAGGGTCTCGAACAATTCATCCAGGGTGCCGAAGCCGCCGGGCAGGGCGATGTAGCCCTCGGCCAGTTCGTACATGCGCGCCTTGCGCTGGTGGATGGTGGCGGTCACTTCCAGGCGGGTTAGGCCGGGGTGCGCCAGGGCCGGGGTGTTCATATTCTCGACGATCACACCCAGCGCCTGCCCGCCGTTCTCCAGCGCGGCATCGGCCAGGGCGCCCATCAGCCCGGTGCGCCCGCCGCCGTAGACCAGCGCCCGCCCGCTGTGGGCCAGGGCGGCGCCCACCCGCCGCGCCGCCGCCAGGAAGGGCGGCGAAACGCCGTCGGCCGACCCGCAGTAGACACAGACCGATCGCATCCGGTCCCGCCCGGCTCAGGCTCCGCCCTGCAGGTTGGCCAGCAGGTTGCGGTAGGAATCGATTTTGGCCGGGCCCAGGCCGATGATCAATTCCACCGTGCGGATGGCGCCCCCCCGGTCGCCGCCGTCGAGCAGGAGTTCGGCCAGGGCGTCCAGTTGGGCGACGGCCTCCTCCGTCCGCCCGGCCAGGCGGTATTCCTCGGCCAGATAGGTGCGCAGGGTGTCCTGGTTGGGGGCTTCGCCGGCCAGGTTCTCGAGGAAGGGGATGGCCTCCGCCCGCCGCCCGGCGCTCTCGAGGTAGGCGGTGTAATTCTCGATCTCGGCTGCCGCCTGCCCCTTCTGTCCCAGGCGCAGGTTGATATCGACCAGGTTCCTGCGGGTCGGCTGTTCGTCCGGCTGGAGGGTGCGGATCTGCTCGTAGACCCGCAGCGCCTGTTTCCAGTCCAGCCGCTGCATGTCGATGTCGGCCATGCGGCGCAGGATGCGGACACTCCATTCGCGGTTGGCGCTCGATTGCTGGGCGGTGCGCAGGGCGATGGTGTAGGTCTTGCGCGCCATGTCCAGTTCGGCCAGGCGGCAGTAGATGTCCGCCAGGTCGATGTATTCGTTCAAGGCTTCGTCCAGCTGGCCGCGGGCGCTCAACTGCTCGATCAGCCGGGTGCGGGTCGGCAGGTCCATCGGCGCCAGTTGGATGATGCGCTTGAGGGTATTGGCGGCCTGGACGGATTCGCCCCGCACGTTGTAGGCCTGCGCCACGACGCTGAACTTGGCGATGGCGTCCTGGGTGCGGCCTTCCCGGATGAGGATGTCGCCGATCAGGGCGTGCAGGGGCAGGTAGGTGGGGGCATAACGCAGGGCGGTGAAGGCTTCGTCCATGGCCGAGCGCAACCGCCCGGCGCGCGCCAGTTCGTGGACGCTGTGGATGGCGCCGATCACCTGGCTGCTCTGGGCGTGCGCCAGCATTTCGGCCAGCGGGGTGGGCGGGGCGCCGTCCGCCGCCTTCGGCAACTGGCTGCGGGCCTGCGAGACCTTGCTGCGCCAATCCGGCTGGAGCAGCAGGTCGCTCACGTTCTGGCACAGGCGTTCCATGGCCTCGGTGTCGGTCTCGGCAGACTGGGCTTCGACCAGCGGTTCGTACAACTGGCGCAGGCTGTCGGCCTGGTCGGCGGGGACGACGGCCGCGTCGGCGCACTTGAGCGCCTCCATGTATTCGACCACGGCCTCCTTCAAGCGTCCCATCTGGAGGTAGACGCCGCCCATTACCAGCCGGGCGCCGAGGGCGTAATCCTGGTGTTTGACGGAGCGCTGCAGGTTGCGCAGGGCGCTCTCGAGGCGGTTGGCTTTGAAGCGCAGCAGCCCCAGGTCGAAGTAGGCAGCCGGTTCCTTGAAACCGGCTTCGATGGCTTTCTCCAGTTCCTCGGCGGCCTGGGCCTCCTGGCCGTTGGTCTGTTCGTCGATGGCCTGGCTGAGGTGGAGCAGGATGCGGGTGCGGTCGTTCTTCTGCAGGGACAATTGGCCGGTGGCGCCGCGCATGATGGCCTGCATCCCGCGCCGCGCCGCGGCCGGGCTGCCGTCGTCGGAATACTCGAACAGGACTTCCGCCAGGCGGGTGAGCGCCTTCTGGCGCGCCTCCGAGACCGGGTCCAACAGGCGTTCGGCCGGCTGGGTCTTCCCCATTTCCTTGACCTGTGACATGCGCAGCGGCCCGGTGCCGCCCTTGGAACGCGCCGGGACCGGCAGCAACTGCCCGCTCTTGAGCAGGGATTGCGCCTGGCGCGCTTCGGCGCTGGCGGGCATCAGGCGCAGGGCGCGTCCCACCATTTCGGCGCACTTATCGGCCTGTCCGGCGCGCTGCAACAGGCTGGCGATCGCCAGGTATTCGGTCACCGCCTGCTGGGTGTGGCCGAGTTTCTCGTGCACCATGGCCAGGTTGTTATGGGCAGGGATGTGGCCCGAGTCCAACTGCGTCACCCGCAACCAGTTCTCGATGGCCTTGTCGGCTTCCTGGGTGCGGATATAGAGGTCGGCGGCCTGCATGGCGGCCTGCACCGCCCCCTTCAGGTCCCCCAGGCGCTCGGAAAGCTGGGCGATTTTTTCGAGCGGGATCGGGTCGACGGGCGAGACCTGCGCCGCCCGGCGATAGGATTGCAGCGCCTCGTCGTAACGTTGCAACTGGAAGAGCGCCAGTCCCAGGTTGGATAGCGCCTTCGGCTGGTCGGGGATCTCCTCCAACGCCTGCCGGTAGGACCGGGCGGCGCGCTCCCAGTCCTGGTCCCAGGCCGCCGAATGGCCGGCGCTCATGGCTTGCAGGAATACTTCTTCACGTCCGGGCATGGGTGTATTTTACCCGACAACCTGCATCTCGCCCCAGTTCAGGCCGGCGCGGGCTTCGGTCTCGAGCGGGATGTCCAGCCGGTAGGCGGAGGCCATCACTTCCTTGACGAGCCGCACGGTGGCTTCCAGTTCGCGGCGCGGGCACTCCAGCACCAGTTCATCGTGCACCTGCAGCAGCATCCGGCCTTCCAGTTTCGCAGTCTCGAGCGCCGGCGGGATCTTCAACATGGCGATCTTCATGATGTCCGCCGCCGTGCCCTGGATCGGGGCGTTGATGGCCTCGCGTTCCTCACGGTTCTTCAGGTTGCGGTTCATCTGTCCCATCAGGGCCGGGAAGTAGCGGCGGCGGCCCAACAGCGTCTCCACGTACCCCAGTTCGGCGGCGGACCTGCGGATGCCGTCGAGGTATTTCTTGATGCCCGGGAATTCGCGGAAGTATTCCCGCACGAAGTCCTCGGCCTCGGCCAGCGTCAACTCGGTGGTACGCGTCAGCCCGAAAGCCGACATGCCGTAGATCAGGCCGAAGTTGATGGCCTTGGCGTGGCGGCGCTGGTCCTTGTCCACCTGGGCAAGCGGGATATTGTAGATGGCGGCGGCGGTGGTGGCGTGGATGTCCTGCCCGGCGCGGAAGGCGGCCAGCATCCCGGCGTCCTGCGCCATGTGCGCCACGATGCGCAGTTCGATCTGCGAATAATCGACCGAGAGCAGGACGTTCCCGTCCCCGGCGATGAAGCCGTTGCGGACGCGGCGTCCCAGGTCGCTGCGGATGGGGATGTTTTGCAAATTCGGGTTGTTGGACGAGAGCCGCCCCGTCACCGCCCCGATCTGGCTGTAGGAGGTGTGCACGCGCCCGGTCTTTTCGTCCACGGCCAGCGGCAGGGCATCCACGTAGGTGGATTTCAATTTCGAGAGTTCGCGCTGTTCCAGCACCATGTCCACCACCGGGTGCTGCCCGCTCAGGGCTTCGAGCACTTCGGCATTGGTGGAGTAGAAACCGCTGGCGGTCTTCCAGGAGGCATCGGGTTTGAGGCCGATCCTGTTGAAGAGCACATCCGACAGTTGCTGGGTGGAATTGATGTTGAACTCCCGCCCGACTGCGGCGTAGACATCCCTTTCGATCCCAGCCAGGCGCGCCGCCAACTCGACCGACATCTTTTGGAAAAACGGCAGGTCGAGCAGCACGCCGGTCATTTCCATCTCCGCCAGAACCGGCGTGAGCGGCATGTCAATCTCGTCCATTATTTTTTCACCGCTCACGCGTTTAACTTCCGCCTGCATGATGGGCAGGAGCCGCAGCGTGGACTCGGCGTCGGCCGCGGCGTAGGGCGCGACCCGATCGACCGCCACGTCCGCCATGCTGACCTGTTTCCTGCCCTTGCCGATCAGGTCCTCGATGTGGGTCATCTCCGCCCCGAGGCGGGTGAAGGCCAGGTTCTTGAGTCCCATGTTGCGCGATGACGGGTCGACGACGAACTCGGCCAGCATCGTATCGAAGGTGATCGGTTCCACCCGCAGGCCGTGCTTCGCCAACACGATGAAATCATATTTGGCGTTGTGCGCCACTTTGCCAATCTTCGGATTCGTCATCGACGGGCGCAGGGCCGCGAGCGCCTCCGCCAGCGGCAGGTTCTGCCCGATGCGGTGCCCGACCGGGATGTAGATGCCCTCGCCTTCCTGCACTGCCAGCGAAATGCCGACCAGGTCCGCTTTCATCTCCTCGGTGGAGGTGGTCTCGGTGTCGAAGGCGACCACCCTGGCAGCCTTCAATTCGGCGGCCAGCGCCGCCAGTTTTTCACCGGTATCGACGATGCGGACGGCGATGGACGATTCGACCAGCGGCGCGGGGACATTGGAGGCGGGTGTCTCGAACAGCGACAACTGCCCGCTGCGCTCCCGCCCCCGGGCCGGGGCGGCGGCCGGCGCCCCGGTCAACGCCTCGACCTTGCCTACCAGCGAGCGGAACTCCAGTTCGTTCAGCAGGGCGGTCACGCTGGCCGGGTCGAAGTCGCGGGCGCGCGCCCGTTCCAGGTCCATTTGGAGCGGCAGGTCGGTGCGGATGGTGGCCAGGTCGCGGCTGAGGTAGGCGGATGCGCGTCCCGCCTCCAGTTTCACCCGCCAGCGGTTTTCCACCTCCTCCAGGTGGGCATAGACTTCATCCAGCGTGCGGTATTTGCCCAGCAGGCCGAGGGCGGTCTTTTCACCCACGCCCGGCACGCCGGGGATGTTGTCGGACGGGTCGCCGACGATGGCTTTGTAGTCCACCACCTGTTCCGGGCGGACGCCGAACTTGCTGGCCTGCACATCCTCGGGCGTGACGTAGGTGCGGTCGTCGCCCGCCACGTAGACCGCCGTGCGTTCGTCCACCAGTTGCAACAGGTCGCGGTCGCCGGTGACGATCCTGACCCCCAGCCCCTGCCGCCCGGCCTGGCGAGCCACAGTGCCGAGCACGTCATCGGCCTCGTAACCTTCCATTTCCAGGCGCGGGATGTTGAAGGCGTCCACCAGTTGCCGGATGCGCTCGATCTGCAGGCGCAGGTCGTCGGGCATCTTTTCGCGGGTGGCCTTGTAGGCAGGGTAGAGTTGGTCGCGGAAGGTCTTGCCGGTGTCGAAGGCTACCGCCAGGTACTCGGGCTTGTCCTGCTCGAGGATGCGCACGAGTTCCCGGGCAAAACCATACGTGCCAGCGGTCGGTTCGCCCTTCGAAGTCTGCCAGCGCTGGCTGCCTGCGCCGCCGGAGGTCAGGGCGAAGTACATGCGGTAGGCCAGGGCGTGGCCGTCGATCAGGTAGAGGATGGGGGGCATGGTTTCTAGTATGAATCTGAACGCGGAGAGCGCAATCCTCGCAGCGGAACGGGGCTGGCGTGTGGCTTGCGGTCTCCGCGGTCGAATGGTCGCCAGCGGCGTTCAGGGCTGGAAGGGCTGGGATATCCCTTGCTGCTGGCGGATCTGGATGATGAATTCCTTGATCAACTGGGCCGGCGGCGGCTGTGAACCGCCCATGATCAGGTTGCCCACAGCCCAGAAATCGCCGGATGGGTTCTCCCGCAGGAAGCGCGGGAATTCGGCGAAGATCTTGTCGGAGAGTTTCTGGCGCATGACGCGCATCAGGTGTCCCGGGGAGGTGGTCGGCGGGACGCTGGCGATCCACAACAGGTAATCTGGGCGGATGGAGATGTATTCCAGCCGCCAGGCATAGGCCACGCACACCTGCGGCAGCCAGAGCGCGACCTGGTCCGAGAGCCCGCCGGTCAGGTGGTGCTGGGGGAAACGCGGGATCAGCAGGCAGGCGTAATTCAGGTTGTAGACCGAGGGCGAGACCGGTTCGAGCACGATCCGCCGCGCCGCTTCGGAGACCGAGCGCGGGCGGGTGTCCTCCAGGTTTTCCTGGGCGGCGCGTTTCTTCTGCGGGGCGCTCTTGCGGGTGACGGCCAGGTCGGGCGGCGTCTCCACCCCGGTCCCGGCCTGGAAGGGGTCTTCCTCTTCGGTGTAGATCAGCGCGCCGCGCCGGATGGCCGGGGAACTCTCACGGCTGAAAACCGCCGGCCGGTCTGCGCCCAGGCGGATCTCTTCGATGCCGTTGTCCTGGTAACCGAGTGGCGGCGGCAGGGGGTTGGGCGGCGGGAGGCTGCCCAGGATGTCCGCCAGCGGGGTCATCGGCGGCAGTTCGTCCGGGTCGGCCTCGGCGGTGGAGGCGGCCTCATCGACCGTGGCGGCCGAGAGCGAGCGCACCAGGCTGCTGGCCTGGGAGCGGATGGTGGTGAAGGAGGTCTCGACATCGAAGATGAGCGAGAGCGTCATGCCGGGCGCCAGGAAAGTGGCGTAGAGCATGTATTCGGCATTGGTGGTCGAGAGGCGGATGAAACGCACCAGGTTGCTTCTATCCTGGTGGTCCCAGTAGCGCGCCACGGTCGCAGCCAGTTCGCGTGCCGCCGCCTGGGGCAGTTCACCGGCATATGCCCACAGTTCGTCGTCGCGGGTGATGAGCGCCGCCTGCGAGGCCGATGCGAGCGTCAGGCGGGTCAGGTGTTGGGCGGCGCGGTTCACGTCCTGCAACCAGGACAGGCCGTCTGCAGGCTGTCCCGCCGGGCGGGATGTTTCCGGGTCGGCGCGCCACACGGCCGAGAACTTGGTCAGCATTTGCAGCAGGTCGGGCAGGTAGAAGGGTTTGGGGAGGTAGCCATAGGGGGAAAGTTCGTCGACCGGCGGCTGCCAGCCGTCGTCGGCGAGGATGACGAACTGGATATCCGGCTGCGCCTGGCGCAGCGAGCGCCCCACTTCCAGGGCGCTTTCGACCTGGTTCCCGGTATCCAGGAAGACGATCGCCGGCTGCTCAGCCTGGACATAGGCGCTGGCGGCGGCGTGACTGCCCGCCAGGCCGACGCGGTAATCGCCGGTCTCTTCCAGACTCTGGCGGATGAGTTCCCCGAATGCGGTATCCTGCGT
The DNA here is from genome assembly GCA_016865985.1 of Chloroflexota bacterium. Lineage (GTDB taxonomy): Bacteria > Chloroflexota > Anaerolineae > Anaerolineales > Villigracilaceae > VGNO01. The sequence goes on from VGNO01000006.1 coordinate 9,005, forward strand.
CACTACCAGGAGCGGCATCTTCATGGCATTAGTGTATCATGGGCATGGACGGGAAGCAAGTGGCCGCGCGTTGTATCATCATTACACAACTGTCTCAGCCACCTGCTGGCCATAACCGAGCAAGGCCCGCACCATCTCGGCGCTGCGACCTTCGGCATAGACCCGCAGCACCGGCTCGGTGCCGGAAGGGCGCACCAGCAGCCAGGAGTCGTCGGCCAGGATGTATTTCACCCCGTCCAGGGCGCTGACCTCCGCCACTTTCTCGCCGCCGATGGCGGCGGGCGCTTTGCGGGTCAGGAAATCGGTCATCTCGGCTTTTTCGACCGGGCGCACCAGGCGCAGGTCATTGCGCTCATAGAATGCCGGGCCGGCTTCCGCCAGCAGCCTCCCGACCAGTTCGGAGAGCGGCGCCTGCCAGGCGGCGGCCATCTCTACCAGCAGCAGCCCCATGATGGGACCGTCACCCTCCGGGATGTGACCCTTGAAGGAAATGCCGCCCGACTCCTCGCCGCCGATCAGGACATCCTCTTTCAGCATGTAGTCGGCGATGTGGTTGAAACCGACCGGGGTCTCGTAGAGTCTCAGGCCGTAACGCTTCGCCAGGCGGTCGATCATGCGCGTGGTGGAGACGGTCCGCACCACGGCGCCGCTCCAGCCGCGTTTTTCCACCAGGTAGCGCAGCGCCAGCGACATGATCTTGTGCGGGTCGACGAAGTTGCCGCGTTCGTCCATGGCGCCGATGCGGTCGGCGTCCCCGTCCATTGCCAGGCCGAAACTGCCCATGCCGGTGGCAATGGCGCCCGCCAGGGCGCCCAGGTTGGCGGCGATCGGCTCCGGGTGCACGCCGCCGAAACCGGGGTTCATCTCGCCCCGCACTTCGCTGACCTCGCAGCCTGTCCCTTGCAGGAAGGACTTGATGACACCCCGCCCCGAACCGTACATGGAATCCACCACGATGCGCTGCGGGTTCTCAGCGATCAGGTCGGTATCGATCAGGGTCCGCAGGTGGTCGAAGTAGGCCGGGAGCGGGTTGAAACGGGTGATCAGGCCGGCATCGCGCGCCTTCTCGAAATCCATCAGGTTGGGGCCGCGGGCGCGCTCCTCGTTGTCGTTGATGTAGACTTCCACCCGGCGGCACTGTTCCGGCAGGGCCGAGCCGCCGTAGGCCGATTTCAGTTTGACGCCGTTATAACGCGGGGCATTGTGCGAGGCGGTGATCATCACCCCGGCGATGGCGCCCATCTGCTGGACGGCAAAGGAGATGGCCGGGGTGGGCGCATCCGATTGCGCCAGTTGGACGACGTAGCCGTTGGCGGCCAGGACGCGCGCCACTTCCTGGGCGTAGCGGTCCGACAGGAAGCGGGTGTCGAAACCGACCACGATCCGGGTCGGGTCGGGGGTCTTTTTCCCGTTGCCGTTCTTGTCCCAGTGTTCCGAAGCGACCGCATCGGCGATGGCTTGCGCCACCATCCGCAGGTTGCCAAAAGTAAATGAATCCGAGATGACGGCTCGCCAGCCGTCAGTGCCAAAATGGATCGGCATGGTTGAACTCCAGGTGGGGGATGAGGGTTACCAATTCGGGGAAGGGGTGGCGGTCAACAGGACGGTCTGGAGCACCCAACCGTCGCGCTTGAACGATTCGACGTAGACATGCACCCAGACGATGCCGTTGACGGTCTCGTTCTCCGGCAGGATGGTGACCAGGGAACCGTTCGCCAGGCTGCCGATGAGAACCGAGTCGAAACCGGGCGCTTCGCGGATATTGGCGCCGGTGTACCCATCGCCGGCGTTGATCACGCCGTAGACCGGGGTCGCCCCGGGGGTGGGCGTCTCGGTCGGGGTCTGCGAAGGCGGGATCTCCAGGGTGGCGCTGGGGGTGACACCTGATTCCGGGGTGGGCGGGATGGTGGCGGAGGGGCGCATGGTCGGCGTGAGGGTCGGCAGGGGCGCCAGGGTGGCGCCGGGCGCGTCCGGGGTCGCGCCATCCTGCAGCAGGCCGAAAACCAGCGCCCACAAGCCGGTCAGGTGCGCCAGCAGCACCAGGCTGGCCAGCAGCACGACCAGTCCCAGCGCCACGCCGCCGGCGCGGTGCGGGCGGAAGCGGAGCGCCGCCAGGGTCAGCATCCCGGCTAGGGTTGCAAGGGAAAGGTGGACGAGCGCCACCAGCAACCCCTGCGGCCAAAAGCCGGCCTGGCCGCGTCCCAGCCCGAAACCGGCGGCGCTGAGCGGCAGGAAGATCTCGTAAGCCAGCATGACGCTCGGCAGCGCCGGCCGCGCCTCGGAGCGGATGAAGGAGACCACCAGCAGGATGGCGCCGAAGGCGGTGACTACCAGGTCGGGCCACCACAGGAAGGGATATTTCGCCACCCGCTCCAGAGGTAGTTCCAGCCACAAGCGGGAAGCCAGCCCGGCGAGGGCCGAGACCAGCAGCGCCAGCCCGCCCCCCACCAGCAGGCTGCCGAGGGCCTGGAGGAAATAACGCAGGGAACCGGTGACAGTCGCCAGGACGAAACCAACCCAGGGGGTCAGGAGCGGCGCCAGCAGCGCCCCCACCACCAGCAGGCCGGGCGAATTCAGCATGAAACCGGCGCCAAGCACCGCGCCGCACAGGACGGAGAAAAGGAAGAATTCGATGGAAGGAAAGGCGCGCCGCGCCAGGCCGGCCAGCAACTTGGCGCGTTCCCCCGCCGTGGCAGGGACAAGGGCGCGCCGGGCGCGTCGCCGCCGCGCCATGGACGGGCGGGTGGAATCTTGCAGGGAGTTGGGATCGCTCGTGAAGGTCATATGCGCAGGCTCGCCACCAGGCGCAAGGGCTGTTGGAGCAAGTCCAGCGCCGTCAGGATATCCGGGACGACCAGGTCGGCGGAAAGCAGGGTTTGCACCGCGCTGCCTTCCGGGGAGAGGATACAGATGCCGACCGCCGCTTCTTTCAACATCCCGGCGTCGTTGCTCCCCTGGCCGATGGCGACCACCGAGGCCGGCCCCAGGCCGCGCACATAGTCCGCCTTGCGGGCCGATTCGCCGCCGGGCGCGATCCGCACCGCCTGGAGGTTGAGTTGGAAATCGATCTCCGCCTGGCGTCCGTGGGTGTCGGCGGTCAGCAGGTGGAGGGCCAGGCGGTCGCGCAAGAGCGAGAGCCGGCGCGCCACGCCTTCTACCAGAAGGCCGTCCAACGCCAGCGTCCCATTCACGTCGCAGACCAGGTGGTGCAGTTCCAGGCGCATGCGGCCGGGGATTTCGAGTTCGATCATTGCCTTATTATACTATTGACATTTTTGGCGGGGTGCATATAATCACGCCCAATACCGAAAGACGCTGATGAGGACGAGTAGGCCTCGTACGGCGGCCCAGAGAGCAGGCGGCAAGCGGTGAAAGTCCTGCCCGTACGACGAAGCCGGATGGACCTCGGAGTTGCGGAGAGAAAGTCTGACAGGTCGTCAGGTCTGATAAGTCAGGCAAGTACCCGAGCCGGAGCGGCCACCGTTACCAGGGCCAGGTCACTTAGTTATCAGGACATGCAAGACTAGCTGACCGACAAGAGTGAGGCTGGCCTTTTCCCTGCGCATCACCGCAGGGATTTTTGTTAGCCTAATTCGGGTGGCACCACGGACTACGCGTTCGTCCCGTTCATCGGACGAGCGCGCTTTTTGTTTAACCGCAGAGAGCGCGGAGTACGCGGAGAAAGAATATGGACAAGAAAAGAGAACACGAACCCATTACGACCTGTGCGCCGCCCGGGCGGGAGGAAGCCTTCCCGATGCAGGAACAGGTGAACGGTCCGATCACGAGCCGGACCGAGAAACCGGCCGCCGTCATCTTCGCCGAACGCCTCGCCGGTTCCGGGCCCGATATCGCCGCCCCCATCTTTGTGCCGTAACGAAGGAGCAACCATGTTTACCGTTTTCCGTCCGCCTTGAAGGAACCTCCTTTCCCAAATCCATTCACCATTCACCATTCACCAATCACCATTCACCATTCACCAATCACCATTCACCAATCACCATTCACCAATCACCATTAACCAACAAAGGAGATTCCAATGTCCGACCAAACCCGCTTTACCCTGAACGAAACCGACCTGCCGAAGCAGTGGTACAACGCGCTCGCCGACAGCCCCGTCCCGCCGCAACCGGCGCTGCACCCCGGTACGAAAGAACCCGTGACGCCGGACTTCCTCTCGGTGCTCTTCCCGATGGAGATCATCATGCAGGAAGTGAGCGCCGACCGGTTCATTGACATCCCGGAGGAAGTGCGCGAGATCTACAAACTCTACCGCCCGACCCCGCTCATCCGGGCGCGGCGGCTGGAGAAAGCGCTCGGCACGCCGGCGCATATTTATTTCAAGAACGAGTCCGTCTCGCCGGTCGGCAGCCACAAACCGAACACCGCCATCCCGCAGGCCTTCTACAACAAAGCCGCCGGGACGAAGGCCATGACCACCGAAACCGGCGCCGGCCAGTGGGGCACGTCGCTGGCGATGGCCTGCAACTTCTTCGGCATGGATTTGGAAGTGTACATGGTCAAGGTCTCGTACCAGCAGAAGCCCTACCGCCGCATCTTCATGGAGACCTACGGCGCGCAGGTGTTTGCCAGCCCCTCCGACCGCACCGATTACGGCCGCGCCCTGCTGGCGGAAGATCCCGATAACAATGGCTCGCTCGGCATCGCCATCTCGGAGGCGGTGGAAGCAGCCGCCAAATCGGGCGGGGCGAAGAAGTACAGCCTCGGCTCGGTGCTCAACCATGTGCTGATGCACCAGACCGTCATCGGCGAGGAAGCCCTGAAACAGATGGACCTGGCCGGGGAATACCCGGACGTGGTCATCGGCTGCGTGGGCGGCGGCTCGAACTTCGCCGGGCTGGCCTACCCGTTCCTGCGCCATAACCTGAGGGACGGGCAGCGGGCGCGCCTCGTGGCTGTCGAACCGACCGCCACCCCATCGCTGACGAAGGGCGTCTACGCTTTCGACTTCGGCGATACGGCCCAGATGGCGCCCATCGTCAAGATGCACACCCTCGGCCACACCTTCATGCCGGCCGGAATCCACGCCGGCGGGCTGCGCTACCATGGCATGGCCCCCTCGCTCTCGGCGCTGTACGACGCCGGGCAGATCGAGGCGGTGGCCGTGCCGCAGGTCGGGACATTCGAGGCGGCGGTGATGTTCACCAGGGCCGAGGGCATCCTGCCCGCGCCCGAGTCGGCGCATGCCATCCGCGTGGCGATTGACGAGGCGTTGGATGCGAAGCGGAAAGGCGAGAAGCGCGTCATCCTGTTCAACCTGTCCGGGCATGGACATTTCGACATGATGGCCTACCAGCAGTATCTCGTTGGCGGGCTGGAGGATTACGAATACCCGGCCGAGGCGGTGGCGGAGGCCATGCAACACTTGCCCAAAGTGGAGATGGCGGAGGTGTAAAGAGCGGCCACAAGAAGAATAACCGGAGGCCTCAAGTGTCGAGACCTCCGGTTATTTTCAGTATATCCTCGTTCTGCGGCGGAATGCTCCCACTGGCGCTCCGCGCCGGTTTCGGGACGCAGCACATCGTCACCCGATAATCGTCCCGCAGGTTGGAGCGAATCCCCTGCATCATGCGGAAAAACCTGCGGGACGATTCGCCAGCCTGCGTAATATCCCACTCTCGCCGTTTGTGATAGACTCGCACCATCCCGTTCCGAGCGAGATCCCATGGATACGAATTTCAGGTCCGGTTTCATTGCCGTCATCGGTCGCCCCAATGTGGGCAAGTCCACCCTGGTGAATGCGTTATTGGGGCAGAAGGTGGCGGCTGTCTCGCCGCGCCCGCAGACCACCCGCCGCCGCCAGTTGGGGATCCTTACGACAGATGAAGCCCAGTTGATCTTCGTGGATACGCCCGGCATCCACATCCCGCGCCACAAACTGGGCGTGTACCTGAACCAGGAGGCCGAGGAAGCCCTGGACGGCGTGGACGTGGTCCTGTGGCTGGTGGATGCCGCCAGCGAGCCGACCGAGGAGGACCGCCAGATCGCCTCCCTGCTGCATTTCCTGCGCCGCAAGCCGCAAATGCTGCTGGGGCTCAACAAGGTGGACCTGGCGCCGGCCGAGGCGCTGGCGGCGCGCCGGGCGGAGTACCAGGCCCAGGCCCCGTCCGCCCCGGCGCTGGCTTTTTCGGCGGCCACCCGCCAGGGACTGGATGAGTTGCTGGCGGCGCTGGTCTCCCGCCTGCCGGTCCGGGCGCCGGAATTCCCCGAAGACCAGGTGACCGACCTCTACGAGCGCGAGATCGCGGCCGAGTTGATCCGCGAGGCGGCGCTGCTCCACTTGCGGGAGGAAGTGCCGCACTGCCTGGCGGTGCGGGTGGATGAATTCACCGAGCGGCCGAACGGCGGCGCGTACATCCACGCCACGCTGTTCGTGGAGAAGGAATCGCAGAAGGGGATCGTGATCGGCCAGGGCGGGGAGATGTTGAAGAAGATCGGTTCGTCCGCCCGCCGCGAGATCGAGACCATGAGCGGGCGGAAGGTTTACCTGGAACTGCGCTCCAAAGTGGAAAAGAACTGGCGGGACGACGAGAACGCCCTGCGGCGCTTCGGCTACAAGGTCAGGAAGTAGACGCGGAGGGAACCATGCTGGAATACATCCCACTCGCCCTGGGGGCTGCCTTTGCCGTGCTAAACTGGCTGGCTGTTTCGGTCTGGCGCAGGTGGAAGGCGCTGGAGATGGTCGCCAAGCCGGCAGCCATGCTGTGCCTGGTCATCTGGCTCTATCTGCAAACGGGTTTCCAGGGAGCAGCGCTCTGGTTCGGCCTGGGATTGTCGCTCTCGCTGGTTGGAGACGTGCTGCTCCTGCTTTTCATCGAGAAACTGGCCGGCGGATTGCTGGCTTTCCTTCTGGCGCACGCGGCCTATATTGCCGGCCTGACCCATGGCATGACCGAACTGCCGCTGCTGTGGGCCGGGATGCTGATCGTGGCGCTGGGGACGAGCGCGGTGCGGGTGATGCGCCTGATCGTGACCGGGGTGCGGGCGCAGGGCCTGACCCGCCTGGCGCTGCCGGTGCAGGTCTATGGCTTCGTCATCAGCCTGATGCTCTTTTCGGCCTTCCTGACCCTGGGACGCCCCGAGTGGCAGGCGCTGCCCGCCGGGCTGGTGAGCCTGGGGGCCTTCCTGTTCTATATTTCAGATATCATCCTGGCGCGCAACAAGTTCGTCCATCCACACAAGTACGGGAGGTTGGCGAACATGGCGACCTATCACGCCGGCCAGTTCCTGCTGGCCGCGGGAGCAGTGTTGCAATTTACGGCAATGGAGTAATCAGGAACCCGCTAGAACAAGCCGCGGACGATCAACAGGAATCCGAGGATGAGCAGCGGGATGCCGACGATCGCCCCCACAATCGTCAGGCTGGCGACCACACCCACGATCATCAAGACCAGTCCCAGGATGACCGCCACCAGCCGCCCGGTGGCGGTTACGATTCCGGCCACCAGTTTCCAGAGCGCCACAAATGGCCAGGCATACCAGGCGGTCCGTTTTTCCTTCTTCTCTCCGGTCATTTCTGCCTCCGGTTGGATATACGTCCTCAGGGGGAATGGGTTGGCCAGGGCGTATAAGTCGGGTTCAGCAACTCCGGGCTGCCCGGCAGCGGCGTTCCGGCGATCCCGGGAGCGGTATCCGGCGCGGCGGCGCCTGCCGGGGTTTCGACCGTAAACAGGTCGCTCGGGACAGGCGCCGGCGAGGGGGTCTCCTCCACCGGCGAGTCGAGCATCCCCGCCAGCCAGACAATGCCAAAGATGGCCAGCGCCAGCAGGATGCCGGCGGACACGCCGGCCGCCACCCAGGGCCAGTGTTTCCAGGCCGCCCGTCTCAGCCGGCGGGAGGGGAGTTCGAGCAGGATGACCGTGATGTTGTCGTGCCCGCCGCGGGCGTTGGCGAAGTCCACCAGCGCCTGGACGGCGGATTCGGGGACGGTTGTCGCCAGGATTTCGCCCATTTCCTCGTCGCCGACCAGGTCGGTCAGGCCGTCGCTGCACAGCAGCAGCCGGTCGCCGGGCAGCAGGCGCATGCCCTGGTTGGCAACCGACTCACTGTCGGTCTCGCGCTGGCGGAGGCGCAGGCGCGTATCGGGCGCCGGGGGCTGGGCGGATCCCAGGTACCGGCGGATGACATGCATGTTGGGATGCCCGCGCACCTGGTCGGGACGGATAAGGCCTTTTTCGAGGGCTTCCTGGATCCAGGTGTGGTCGGTGGTAAGGCGCAGCAACTCCCCCCGCCGCAGCAGGTAGATGCGCGAGTCCCCGACCGAGGAGGTATACAACTGGTCGCCGATCACCCAGACGCAAGCGCAGGTGGCGCCCATCCCCCGGCGGTCCGGGTCGACCCCGGCCTGGGCGGCGATGGACTGGCTGGCGGCGGTGATGGCCTGCCCAAGCGTCTCCAGCGGCCGGTCGGCCTCGCTGCGGGCGATGGCATGGCTGATGGTATCGACTGCGATCTGGGCCGCCACCTCCCCGGCGCGGTGGCCGCCGATGCCATCCGAGATGATGGCAATGACCGATGGCCGGGCATCCGCCCTGCCCACCTGGTAGGCCGAAACGGCATAACAGTCTTCGTTCAATTTGCCTGTCATGCCGGGGTGGGTGCGGACGGCGATGTTGAGGTGGGCGCGTTCGGTGCGGATCATGGCTGTCTGCTGTCCGGGCGGTACGGGTGGGGCTAGCCTCCCCCGGCTTCCGGCTTTTCCTTCTTCCCACCCGGAACGGGCAGGAGGCGCGGGCGGGTGGCATCCGGCGGTTTCCGCAGCATGAAGCGGAACGAGACCCGCCCCAGGTTGACCAGGTCGCCGTGCTGCAGCAGGCGGCCTTCGGCGGGGACCGGTTCGAGGTTGACCCATGTCCCGGCCAGCGAACCCTGGTCCAACAGCAGGTAACGTCCCTCCTTGACCTGCCGCAGGCGGGCATGAAGCGGGGAGACAGATTCGTCCTCCAGCACATGACTGGATTGGATCGGGTCGCTGCCGAAGGTCAGTTCACTGCCGGTCAGGGAAAGTGGAGGGCGGGTGGCCGGCTGGCCGTCGCCCTTGAGGCGCACCAGGTAGGCAGGCGGCGCTTTGGGACGCCGCATCCAGGGCAGGTGGCCGGGTCTCCCGGTCGCCTGGAGGATGGGCTGGGTGACCGGGTCGCGCTCCATGCGACGGGTGTGCTTTCTTTCGGCGGTGGATTGACCGCGGCTGCGGCGGGAGGCGGTCAGGATGCCGCCCAGCGCAGCGCCGGCCAGCAGCACCGAGCCGAGCGTCAGCCAGAGCGAGTTGCGTTTCAGGAACGGCAGCAGTCCGCCCGGCGGTTCCAGCACCGTAATGGTGACCGGCACGGCCATGCTGACGGCGCTCAGGCCGAGGCTGTCCACGGCCTCCACCTGGAGCAGGCGCTGCCCGCTGGTGGAGTAAGCCGACAGGTCCCAGGTGAAATGGTCGAAGGGCGCGGCCAGGTTCTCGGCCGCCAGTTGCCCGTCCACATAGAGGCGGGTGGAAGCCAGCGGGCGGGCCAGGCCGTCCGGGAACTCGATGATGATCTCCAGCGCCTGGCCGGCGGGGAGAAGGTTGGCGGGTTCGAAGCGGGCGTCCTCCGGCGCCTGGCGCACGATCTGTTCCGGCGGCGAGACCAGGATCGGGTTGGGGGGCAGCACATCCAGTTCGAAGGACAGCGCCGCGCTCGTGATGGTAACCCCGCCGGAAGCAGCCTGGGCCGTGAGGCTGTGCAGCCCGGTGGTGCGCACAGTGGAGGCATAGGTCAGCGCATAGGAATGGCGCAGCGGGGCCAGGTATTGCTCCGGGTCGGGGAAGGTTTCCACACCCGAGAAAAGGAAATACGTGCCGCCGGTCTGGAGGGCAAGGTCCTTGAGGGCGGTGGCGGGGGTGGAGGCGAAATCCTCCGCTGCGCTCACCACCCAAACGAAGACCCGCACTTCCATCTGCGCTGCCAGCGCCGCCAGGTTCTGCAGGGCGGGTATGTCCTGCGGGTCGAGCAGGGCGGTGACGAACAACACGGCGCGCTTCATGCCCGGCTGCGGGGTGACATCGGAGGCGGTCTGCAATGCCAGCGCCAGGCTCTCGAGGGAGGGGCTGGTGGCGCGTCCGTCCGGCCGGTAGGAGGCCAGCCCGTCCGCCCAGGCATTGGGGTCCGACAGGTGCAGCGCGCCGGCCTGGTCGTAGGCGACCAGGCTCAGGTCATCGCGGGCGGGGGGCGTGAGGGCGGCAGCCCAGGCCTGGAGCGCCTGCGAGACCAGGTCGTAGCGGGAGACTCCCTGGTCGTCCTGGAGGGCGAAGGCCGGGCCGGGGTTGATGGCTGCCACGAACTGCACACCGGGCTGCTGTTCGACGATGGAGACGACCGGCGCCGGCTGGTTGTCCTCCAGCAGGGTGATATCGGAGGCGCCCAGGCCGCTGATGAAGGCGCCCTGGGCATCGAAGGCGTCCAGCGTCAGGGCGATGGTCGGGAAGCCGGAGGCGTCCAGACTGGAAATGGACAGGCGCGCCGCGCCCTGCGCCCAGGCCGGCAGGGACGGGACGAGCGCAGCCAGCAGGAAGGCCAGCGCCAGGCAGATCCTACGCATGGGCCTCTTCTGATTTTGGAGCCAGGCTGTTACAGGCCAGCGCCCAGGCCGCCTGCCAGAAGGTCATCAGCCAGGCCGACAGGAACACGATCACGGGCACGGCCAGCAGGGTGAACAAGCCGGCAAGTACAAGCGCCGCGGTGACGAAGCCCGGATCGGCCGGGAGGGCGCCGGGGGCGGCCACCATCACCGGCAACATGGGAGCGATGAAGAGCGGCATCATCACCGGAATGATGACGACAAAGGAGACCAGCATGGCGGCCATGTATAGGATCAGCGACAGGAGCGAGACGGGCAGGAGGTTCTGCCTGAAAAGCGCCCAGGCGCGGCGGATGGCGTCGACGGTCCGCATGTCGTCCCGGATGATGACCACCACGCCGAGTTCAATGTAAGCATAGGCGGCGATCATGAGCGGGTAGATGAGCAGCATCAGGGGCATCATCAGGAGCATGCCGAAACCAAGGGTGACCACTGTCACCAGCAAGATGATCCCTTCCAGCGCGACCATGAAGAGCATCAGTCCCAGCATCGAAAGCGCCAGCAGTCCCAACACCCGCCAGAAATATGCCAGGCTGCGCTTGAAGAGCGCCCCGAAGGAGATCTCCCGCCCGGCATCGACTTCCAGCGCGCCCAGGGTCGGGCCGATCAAGCCGACGGTGGCCAGGGCATAGATGGCGACCATCAACAGCAGCATGAAAGCCATATAGCCGATCCAGATGCCGAAGAAGGCGCCCGAGTTCATCCAGTCCCCCAGGGTGTATGCCATGCCGGGATCGGAGGCGGCAAAACCCATCAACGCCGATAGGACCACCAGCGGCAGCACGGCCAGGATGCCCGGCAGGCTGGAGATGACGCCAAACCACCAGAGTTTTTTATGCCTCCAGGAGATGTTCAGGGCGCGGCCCAGGAGGTCGCTATAGTTCATCGTTCACCTCGGTTTTTTCGAGCGCGGCTTTCCCCTTCCCCGCCGGCAGGCGGACCCACTGGCGCAGCCCGGCCCAGGCCAGCAGCGGCAGGCCGACCGCCGTCCCGGTCACCGGGTAGGGGACTCCCGCAAGGATGCCCAGCGCCAGTCCCTTTGCCAGCGAAGGTCCCCAGGCATCCTTTGCCAGGAAGCGCTGCACCATGGCAGTGGTAATGAAACCGACCGAACCGACCGTCAGGCTGGTGAGCAGCAGCAGGAACGGGTCGAAGATCTCGACCACGCCGAAAATGCTATCGAGGGCGACGGTCGCCAGGGCGGCCAGCGGGTGGACCGGGGCCGGCGGGACGGGGCGGCGGAGTTCGATGGTCATATCGGAATCATTCCCATTCTATGGTTGCAGGCGGCTTGCTGGTAATATCATACACTACTCTGTTGATTCCGTGCACCTCATTCACAATACGGTTGGCCGTCCTCGCCAGCAGATCCTGGGGGAGGCGCAGCCAGTCGGCGGTCATGAAATCGTCGGTCTGGACGGCGCGCAGCGCGACCGTCTCCTGGTAGGTGCGCTCGTCGCCCATCACCCCCACCGAACGCACCGGTAACAGGACGGCAAAAGCCTGGGCCGCCGATCCACCCGGGGCTCCCTGCGGCTTGCCGAGCAGCCCGGCGGCGGAGAGTTCCTCCAGGAAGATGGCGTCTGCCTGGCGCAGCCTGGCGACCCGTTCGCGGGTGACCTCCCCCAGGCAGCGCACGGTCAGCCCCGGACCCGGGAACGGCTGCCGCCAGACCAGCCCGGGGGGCAGCCCGAGGGCCTCGCCCACCGCCCGCACCTCGTCCTTGAACAGGTAGCGCAGCGGCTCCACCAGTTCGAACTGCATCTCCTGCGGCAGGCCGCCGACATTGTGGTGGGTCTTGATGCGGGCGGCCTTGTCCCGCTCCGGGGCGGCCGATTCGACCACATCCGGGTAGATCGTGCCCTGCACCAGGAAGCGCGGCCGGCCGAGTTGCGCGGCCTGGCGCTCGAAGATGCGGATGAACTTCTCTCCGACGATGCGCCGTTTCTGCTCCGGGTCGAGGATGCCCGCCAGGGCGGAAAAATACTCGTCCGCAGCCTCGACCGCCGCCAGTTCCACGCCCAGGCTGTCGCGCAGGGCGGCCACAACCTGTTCCGATTCGCACTGCCGCATCAGGCCGGTGTCCACGTAGACTGCCGCCAACTGCTCGCCGATGGCCCGCTGCACCAGGGCGGTCGCCACGGACGAATCCACCCCGCCGCTGACTGCGGACAGGACGCGTTCCCGGCCGACCTGGGCGCGGATGCGGGCGACCGCGTCTTCGATGATGGAAGCCGGTGTCCAGCGCGGGTCGCATCCGCAAATGTCGACCGCGAAACGGCGCAGGATGTCCGCCCCGCCGGAGGTATGGTTGACCTCCGGGTGGAACTGTAGGCCGTATACTTTCCGGGCCGCATTGCCCATGGCGGCAAAGGGGCTGTTGCCGGATCTCGCCAGCGAAATGAATCCCGGCGGCAGTTCCGTGATCCGGTCCCCGTGCGACATCCAGGCCTGGAAGGGGCGGCTGGCGAGGAGCGGGTTGGCGACCTGCACCTCGACCACCGCATTCCCATACTCCCGTTCCCGGGAAGGGTTGACCGTTCCTCCCAGCGTGTGGGTCAGCAACTGCATCCCGTAACAAATGCCCAGCAGCGGCAGGCCGCTTTCCAAAATATAAGGCGGCAGGCGAGGCGCTCCATCGGCGTAGACCGAGGCCGGTCCGCCGGAGAGGATGAAGCCGCGCGGCCGCAGCGCCTGTACGGTTCCGGGCGGCGCGTCCCAGGGGAAGAGTTCGCAATAGACCTGCGCCTCGCGCACCCGGCGGGCGATCAACTGGGCATACTGGGAGCCAAAGTCGAGTATGGCTATCGAATCGGTCATGTGTTTTTTGGGTTCCCGATGGATCCGGATACGAGGTGAAAGTGCAGGTGCGGGAAATCCTGGTATTCCCCGCCGTTGGCGACCAGGCGATAGGCCGGCAGGCGGTATTCGGCCACAATGGACTGGACCGCCGCCACCAGATCTGGCAGGAAGGGGCTGGCAGGCGCCAGGTCCGGCAGGGATTGCACCGCCTGTTTTGGGACAATGATGACATGGAAGGGATAGGCCGGCCGCGGGTGGAAGAAAGCCAGCAGGTGTTCCGTCTCGCGCAGGCGGCGCAGGGGCAGGGCAAAAGGCAGGCGCTCAAACACCCAGCCCACCGCCCTCCCGGCCAGGCGTTTCAGCGGCCGCCTCCAGGGAGTATCTGCCATCGCCCATCACGCTTCCTGGAAGACGATCCGTTCCCCGTCCAGGGCGCGGATGCAGGCCAGCGATTCGACCGGGACGTTGAGATGCGCCAGGGCCGCCCGCCCGCCTTCGAAGGTCTTCTCGATCAGCGTGCCGACCCCCACGATGACCGCCCCGGCTGTCTGCGCCAGGCGGATCAGCCCCAGGATGGTGGCGCCGGAGGCCAGGAAATCGTCGATCACCAGCACCCGTTCTCCGCCCGCCAGGTATTCGGGAGAAACGATCAGTTCGGTCATGACGCCCTTGGTATGGGAAGGAGCGAGGGTCAGCAGGACGGCGTCGGGCATGGTGACGGGCTTGGTCTTGCGGGCATAGACCACCGGTAATCTGAGGTAGAGCGCTGTCATCAGCGCCGGGGCGATGCCGGAGATCTCGGCCGTCAAGATCTTGGTGGCGCCGACGGCGGCGAAGCGGCGCGCCAGTTCGCGGCCGCAGGCGTCCATCAGGTTGGGGTCCACCTGGTGGTTGACGAAACTGTCCACTTTGAGAATGCCATCCCCCAGGTGCTTCCCGTCCTGTAAAATGCGCTGCTTCAAGAGTTCCATGCTGGTCTCCTGCCTTGCCGGATTTCGACCATTTTACATCGGCACGGCGGAAGATGCCAGAGGCGGCAGTTGTTCAGACCAGTTGGCGCGCAGCCAGGCGGCCCGGATGGGGCAAAGGGAGTGTGTTAGAATCCTGCCCGTGACCGGTCCGACACTGCTCACCCTGGCTTCGAACTCCCCCCGCCGCAGCCAGTTGCTGGCGCTGGGCGGGTGGCATTTCGCTGTCCGGCCGGCGGATGTGGACGAAAGCGTGCGCGCCGGGGAAGCGCCCGCCGCCTATGTGCAGCGCCTGGCGGAAGCGAAAGCGCAGGCCTGCGCCGCCCGCCCCCGCAGCAGGAATGTGGTCGTGGCCGCCGACACCGTCGTGGTGGATGGGACGGACATCCTGGGCAAGCCGCGCGATGCAGCCGAGGCCGGCAGGATGCTGTCCCGGTTACGCGGCCGCACGCACCAGGTCCAGACCGGGATCGCCGTGCTGCAGCCGGGCGACGGCGAATTGCTCTCCGACCGCTGTGTGACGGATGTCCCGATGCGGGCTTACAGCGACGATGAAATCCGCTCCTACATCCTGACCGGCGACCCGCTCGACAAAGCGGGGGCCTATGGCATCCAGCACGCCGGTTTCAAGCCGGTGGAAAAACTGGATGGCTGCTACGCCAGCGTGATGGGGCTGCCGCTCTGCAACCTGACCCGCCTGCTGCGCAGGGTGGGAATCCCACCCGCCGCCGATGTCCCGGCCGCCTGCCAGGCGGCGCTTGCATACCACTGCCCTGTCTTCCCCGCCATCCTGCACGGCGCCGGGGACGGGTAACCCTGAAAGGTTGAACCATGAAAAACGCGCGTACCATTGTCTGGATGATCGTCCTGGCCCTGCTGGCCGGCTGCAGCCTGTCCACCGGGGTCAACGGGAACAACAACCCGCTCCCGACCGGCGAAGTGTACATCACTCCCGCCCCCAGCGTGGAAGCGGCCATCACCGCCTACCTGGAAGCCTGGCTGGCCGGAGATTACGCCGCCATGCATGCCATGCTGGCGCAGGCCAACCGCGATACCATCAGCGTGGAGGAATTCGGCGGCCGCCACCGCGACGCCCTGCTGGCGATGAATGTCTCCTCCTTCGAGTACAGCATCCTCTCCACCCTCACCAACCCGAACACAGCCCAGGCCGCCTACCGCATCACCTACCATACCAGCATCCTGGGGGACATCCAGCGCGATATCGTGGTCAACCTCAGCCGTGAACAGGACGCCTGGCGCGTGCAGTGGGATACGGCGCTCATCCTGCCCGAAATGGCGGGAGGCAAAAAACTGGCCACCGATTACCGTTCGCCGGCGCGCGGCGACATCTATGACCGTAACGGGCAGCCGGTCGTGGTCCAGGCCGACGCGGTCGCCCTGGGCGTGGTGCCCGGACAGATCCTGCTCGACCAGGAGAACCTGCTGTTGAGCGAGTTGTGGAAACTGACCGGTTACCGCCCGGAGACGATCCGTTCCTGGTACGCCTTCGCCCAACCCGACTGGTATATCCCGGTCGGCGAGACGACCGCCGAGGAACTGGCCGCCTCCTACGAGGCGCTTTCCGCCCTGGGCGGCCTGCGCATGACCCCCTATACCTCCCGTTACCACTACGACAACGGCATCGCATCCCAGTCGGTCGGTTACGTACTCGCCATCCCGCCCGAGGATGTGGAAGCCTACCGCAGCCTGGGTTACAGCGGCAACGAGCGCGTCGGCTCGACCGGGATCGAGAAATGGGGCGAACCCTACCTGGCCGGCCGGAACGGCGCATCGCTCTATGTCACCGACCCGGATGGGGCCATCCTGACCCGCATCGTCGCCACCGACCCGACACCCGCCTCCTCCCTCACCCTGACCATCGACAAGGAATTGCAGCAGCAGGCCCAGGCGGCCATGAGCAACCTGGCCGGCGCGGCAGTCGTGATCGAAGTGGATACCGGGCGCGTCCTGGCCATTGTCTCCTCGCCGACCTACGACCCCAATATCTTCAACCCCGACAATATCAACTACGCCGGGCTGACCAACCTGCTCTCCGCCCCCAACAACCCGCTCTACAATCGCGCCACCCAGGGCGAGTACCCGCCCGGGTCGGTCTTCAAGATCGTCACCATGGCGGCCGCCCTCGAAAGCGGGGTGTACACCGCCGCCAGCGCCTACGACTGCCAGTACACCTTCACCGAACTCTCCGACCGCACCCTCTACGACTGGACCTGGGACCACTGCCAGGAGGAAAAACTCCTGAGCGGCAAGGAGACCTGCGATACCCAGCCGAGCAGCGTCACCCTCGGCGGCCCGTTGACCCTGCCGCAGGGCTTGATGCGCTCCTGCAATCCCTGGTTCTACCACATCGGTCTCGACCTGTTCAACCAGGGCATGACAACCGCCATCACCGACATGGCAACCGGTTTCGGCCTCGGCCATGCCACCGGCCTCGAGCAGGTGGCCGAGACCGAAGGCAACAACCCCTACCCGCGCGACGGCGTGGAAGCCACCAGCCTGGCCATCGGCCAGGGCGAAATGCAGACTTCCCCGCTCCAGGTGGCGGTCTTTACCGCCGCCATCGCCAACGGCGGGACGCTCTACCGCCCGCAACTGGTCGAACGCGTCCAGCCGGTCTACGGCGATCCGCTGCTGTCCTTCGCCCCGCAGGCGAACGGGGAACTGCCGCTCTCGGCCGAGAACCTGACCGCCATCCAGAACGCAATGAAGAGCGTGACCAGCAACTCACGCGGCACCGCTTACACGCCCATGCGCGGTCTCACCATCCCGGTGGCCGGCAAGACCGGTACGGCCGAGACCTCCGTCCCCGGCTCGCCGCACTCGTGGTTCACCGGCTACACCCTCGCCAACCGCGAAGACAAGCCCGACATTGCCGTGGTGGTATTGGTGGAGTACGCCGGTGAAGGCTCGGAATATGCCGCCCCCATCTTCCGCCGCATCGTCGAGTCTTATTTCTTCGGCCGCCCGCAGACCGTCTACTGGTGGGAATCGACCATTGGCGTGACCCGCACCCCAACCCCGGAAGGTCTCGAAACGCTCACCCCGACCCCCTAGGATTGCATGGAAACCGCCGGTCACCGCCTCCCCTGCCTGGACTATGCCGCCTGACGGCCACCTCCCCGGCCTGGTCGTGCGCGCCCAATCGGGCTTCTTCAGCGTCCAGACGGAAGAAGGCCTGCTGACCTGCCAGTTGCGCGGCCGCCTCAAGCAGGGTCCCCGCCTGGTCGACCTGCTGACGGTCGGAGACCGGGTGCAGGTATCCCGCCAGGCGGATGGGAGCGGGATGGTGGAAGCCATCGAACCACGCCGGCAGGCGTTCATCCGGCTCGACCCGCGCCCGCGCGGGGTCTACCAGCAGGTGCTGCTGGCCAATCCCGACCAGTTGCTGATTGTTTTTGCCTGCGCCCGCCCGGCCCCCAGCCACCGCATGTTGGACCGTTTCCTGGTGATCGCCGAGAAGCAGCGCATTCCGGCCTTGATCGTCGCCAACAAGGCCGACCTGCTCCCCCGCCGCCAGGCCGAAGCGTTGTTCGGTTTCTACCCCGCCCTGGGCTACCCGGTGTTCTATACCTGCGCCCACAGCGGCGAAGGGCTGGACGGCCTGCGCCAGCGTTTGGCGGGGAGGATCTCGGCCCTGACCGGGCCGAGCGGGGTCGGTAAATCGAGCCTGCTCAACGCCCTCCAGCCCGGCCTGGGACTGGCGGTGCGCGAGGTCAGCCAGGGTTTCGAACAGGGGCGCCACACCACCAACCTGCGCGAACTCTTCCCGCTGGCGGGCGGCGGTTACGTGGCCGACATGCCCGGCCTGCGCACCCTGGCGCCCTGGGATACCGAGCCCGAGGAACTGGACGGCTACTTCCCGGAGATCTCCCCGCTGGTGGAGGCCTGCCAGTTCAACGACTGCACCCATGCCCATGAGCCGGGCTGCGCCGTGCGGGAGGCAGTGGCGGCGGGCCGGATGAGGCCGGAACGCTATGATTCCTATATTCGATTGAGGTATAGTAAGGAGTAAAGCATGTCTGTCCAAATTTACGAGAAGTCATGTGAGAAGATGGACGAATTGCAAGCAGACA
Organism: Chloroflexota bacterium; assembly: GCA_016865985.1. GTDB lineage: Bacteria > Chloroflexota > Anaerolineae > Anaerolineales > Villigracilaceae > VGNO01. Next base: position 27,498 of record VGNO01000006.1, read on the forward strand.
GTGTTGCTCTAACAGTAACATCTCCGCCTTACTGGAATGCTATTGATTATGATATCCATGCTGCTGATAAGAGAAAAAATTACCGAACGCGTCAGTACGCAAATGGCTATCTGGAATACGATGAATATTTAGGCTGGTTGATAAAAGTATTCACTGAAGTATTTCGAGTAACAAAGCCAGGTGGTTTATGTGCTGTTGTCATTGGAACAGTCCTAATGGATGGTAATTTATATGCTGTACCATTCGACTTAGTTTCAAAAATGATCCATGGAAAACAATCATGGGCGTTCTATCAAGACTTTATCTGGCATAAATGCACAGCTGGTGTCAAGAGAGCCGGAGTTAGTATTCAAAAACCTTATCCCGGTTATTTTTATCCCAATATCATGAATGAATATATCCTTCTCTTCCAGAAGCCCGGCTCAAAACTCTATACAGGGAGAACAGACAAGGAGAAGAAGGGAGCAGAATATCCAATAAATCGACTCTTTACAATGGATATCGCTAACAATATTTGGCATATTGCACCTGTACCTCCCGACACTATAAATCATCCTGCTCCATTTCCCGAAGAAATTCCGTTTCGTTTGATCTCGCTTTACTCTTATCCGGGAGATTTGATTCTCGACCCATTCTTAGGATCCGGGCAAACAGTAAAAGTCGCTAATCATCTTGAGCGCGATGCAGTGGGTTATGAGATCATTCCAAAATATGCCCAATTATCTCGAACGCGGTTGAAGGAATCTCTTGCTATCCGCAAACAGCAATTGATTGCGGTATTCGATAAAGTTGATATCGATCAGCCCACATTGAATGGAAATAAAGTAAAAACCATGAAAAAGACGGATTTGGTAGAGCAGATGTCATTTGAAATCGAAACAAAATAAAAGGGAAATGTACAATGGAAAATATTCTTGCCTTGACAAATAACATATCTCGGATAGGTCAGGAAAATCCATCTTCTCCCGATATACTTGGGGTTGAGTTATTCGAGAATTTCTTCTCTGCAGATGGTCAACTCGATACATATAAACTAGAAAAACTCGATGCCAACAGCATCAATCGGCGCGAACTCTTGACTCGTTTTTTGCTTCTTAGCGCCGTCATTGATCAAGGCCCAGATATCGTTGGAGTCCGGCAATTACTTATGATGGTAACCAATGATCTCTATCACTCGGATGTAAGGTTCTTGCATAAGCCAATTGCATTCTTCCAGGAATTGGGAATAGCAATCGATCATATTTTGGAAAAGCATCGGTCTATCAAAGCAGTTAGGTCTGAAGTATGGGCACGGGATAATCTGTCCAGGGCTAGTCGATATAACCTGTTTATGGATAATTCAACACAGACTCTGAATTACGCCATTTTTAGGTGGGGGGTTCCTCTCGCTCTTCCTCTCTTGTTGGAAAAAGATCTTGCTGAAAACAAATCTCATTCCCCTTTACTCAACTACCTCGAGAGTTATCCATCAGCGGAATCTATGACTTATTACCTCAAGAGTCACGAACGTTATGGTCTCGGTAAAGCCATTGGAGATAAAGCCTGCCACCTATTTGCGAAATGGTTGGTTTCAGTGTTTCACCTTACCCGAAAGAATGAACCAACTTGGGGGCCGTACTCGTTCGAGGTTCCCTTTGACTCTAATGCCGGGCGCGTCCTCTGGCGTACAGGGTATCTCCTAAATTGGGCATCAGAAGAAGATTATATAAAACACCAAGTAATCCAGAAAGGACAAGGCAAGGGGGGGTTGGATTACATTCGGGTCACAAATATCCGTGGCATGGCAACCCAGAGAGATATTACTAAGGAGGTAAGTGATGCTTATATAGAAATATCCGTAAACCATCTTGCAACTCATAAGAAACAACCCAGGAAATACGAAATTCAGAGACTGCAACATCCATTCCTAATGTTGGGCAAACAGACAGTTGCCAATTTCGACGATGGACTAATTCATATTGGGACTCAATACTGTTTCAATCACGCACAACCCCGATGTAAAGAGTGTCCTCAAAAAAGCATTGTGTTGGACATCTGTATTCACCCGGCTTGATTCGTAACTTTCGAACATGAACAACTGGAATATCTTAGGCCACGAGTGGGCGGTGGAAATGCTGAAACAGCACATCGCCCGCCAATCCGTACACCGCACCTATCTCATCACCGGTCCTTCAGGGGTGGGACGCCGCACCTTAGCGCTGCGCTTTGTTCAAGCCATAAACTGCTCATCTATTTCCGCGCCAGGAGAACCTTGTGGAACATGCCGTACATGCAAGCAAATTGAGTTGATGCGATACACTGATTTGATTGTGAACCAAACAGATGCTGAGGGAAAAATTCTACGAGTTGACTCTGTTCGTGATTCGTTGTCCACTTTGACATTAACCCCATACCAATCCGCTTATAAAGTTGTACTTTTTTTGAGATGCCATGAAGCAAACCCAAGTACTGCGAATACATTGCTGAAATCCATCGAAGAACCACCGCCGCACGTGATCCTGCTACTGACCGCCGACACTGCTGAACAGTTGCTGCCCACCATCGTCTCGCGTTGCGAGGCGCTGCGCCTGCGCCCCCTGCCGGTCGGGAAAGTGGAGGCGTACCTGCTGGGACGCGGCGTCGAAGCGGGGCAGGCCTCGCTGCTGGCTCATCTCTCCGGCGGCCGCCCGGGTTACGCCCTGCGCCTGCTGGAGGACGAGGCCGGCCTGGCAGGCCGCGTCGAGCGGTTGAATGAACTGCAAACCCTGCTGGGCGCGGCGCGGCTGGAGAAATTCGCCTACGCTGAGAAACTGGTCAAGGATAAGGATGTCTTCCGGGATGTTTTGCTGGTCTGGCTTTCCTACTGGCGGGACGTTTTCATCCAAGCCTCCGGGGCTGGCGCTCCGCTCGCCAATATAGACCGCTCGGAGGAGATCGGCCTCCTGGCTGGCCGGTTGGGGCAGGCCGAGGCGCGGCGGGTGCTCGACCTGCACGAAAAGGCGCTTGTGCGCCTGGAGCGCAACGTCAACCCCCGTCTGCTGGTGGAGAACCTGCTCCTCGATTGGCCGAAGTAGCCCCCTGCCTGTCCTGGAAATATAGACCTCCTGCAAAGGACACCTTTGCAGGAGGTTTGGTTCTAGGCCGGTCAGCGGGTGATGGTAAAGACCTCGCCCGCGCTCGTCCCCTGCACCTCGGGGAAGAACTCCAGCCAGGCGCGGGCCGGGATGACCCGGTATTCGCCGGCGTGGAGCGGTATCAAGGTGTAGGTCAGCGCGTATGTGCCGGCCGGCAGGTATTCCGCCGTCCACAGGATGCGGTCGTCGAAGATGCGGGGTGAATCGAAGTACCACCAGCCCCAGCCGCTGGAGAAGGGATTTTCCGGGTCATAGAGGGAAACCTCAGGATCCAGGTCTCCGTACTGTTGGCTGGTCTCGAGGATGGTATCCAGGATCTCGGTCCCGGCCGGGATCGTATCCACCAGGTTCAGGAAATAGGCCGTGTGTTCGAGGGTCAACGTCAGGCGCACGGTCAGGCGCGTTTCGCCGTCCACTTGGACGGAATGGATGGACTCGCAATCGTCCCCGCACCCGGCGAGGGTGTAGGCGCGCTCGACAGCGATCCCGCCATTGTACGCTCCCGCCTGCTCGACCGGCCTGTAGACCCGCAGGTCGGCCCGGTAGTACAGGCTGCCGCTCCCTTCGCCGCGCGTGATACTGAGGGCGTTCGGGGCATCCGCCAGCAGGCTGGCGACCGGCGCGACGGCGGTGACCGGCGTCAGGGCGGTCGGACCGGCGGCCTGTCCCTCGGCGAACGGCAGTCCGTTCAGGTGCGCCTGGAAGGGGAAACTGGCGGCGTAACTGCCGGCGCCGGTCATATAGGCGTTGAGCGCCAGGATGACCCAGGCGGTCTCGTACGATGAAACCCACCGCCTGCCGCCTCCCCGCTGGGCGGCGAGATAACGCACCGCGTCCGCCAGCAGGGGGGCGGCCGGATCGTCCTGCGACAGGACATAGACTACCATGGCCGTGGTATAAAGCGGCGATCCCGGCAGGTACCAGTCTTCGACCTCGCTTTCCCAGTGCGCGCCGCTGGCCGAGCGGATGGCTGTCGTTTGCAGGTTCGAGCGCAGTTCCTCCGCCTGCGGGTCGCCGCTGGACCTGCTTTCGAGGGTCAGCGCCAGCAGCGCCAGGCTCCAGGGCTGCATCCGGTCACGCTTGCCGTACAGGTAGGTCAGGATACTCTTCTCCGCCCCGCCGGTCTGTTCCAATACGTATGCCTGGAAGGCCAGGCTGTCCAGTTCCCAGTCGGCGATCGAACTGCCCCCGCCCAGGTAGGGACGGGTGGCTGCCAGGTAGGCGCGCCCATCGACGAACACCTCCTCATCCACCTCGATCCCAGCCAGGCGCGCCCGTTGCAGACCGAACAGGATGTAGGCGCTCAGGTAGGGATTGCTGTCGCTGCCGCTGCGCTGCCAGGTATAGGGGTCGATGTCGCCGCCCCACCAGCCCCAGCCGCCGTCATCCCGCTGGCGGCGCGCCAGGGTGCGGACTGCCGCCTGGATGTTGCCCCCCATCTGCTCTTCCACGGCGGGGGCTTCCAACCCGGCGGCGTTCAGGGACAGGTAAAGTTCGACATGGGTCAGGATGTACGATAAAAGGGTATCGTTCGAGCAGGTGGCAGGCGGTATCCCGGCAGACTCGAGACTGCCCAATATGGCGGCAGCCAGCGAAGGCGATAGTTCGAGGGTCAACTCGCCGCCGCCCGGGTCGAAGGAACGCGGCAGGCTGATGGCTTCCAGTTCCGTCCCGGCTTCAGCGACGATCCCAGCGCTGCTGTAAGTCTGCGGGGCGGTGTAATGCAGCACCGGGATGGCTCCGGTGACGGGATGGGTGGCGTCGGCCAGGCTGCCGGCGCGGGCGGAGAAGACAAAATCGGCCGTATCGCCGTCCAGCGCCGTGCCCCACCAGGCGACCAGGACCCGCCCGTTGGCCGGGACCTCCACCTGGAAGGCGGATCGATCCGGGTCATCGAGGCTGAAGTTCTCGGTCTGGATGGAGACATCCACATCCAACGCCCGGCTGGTATTGTTCTGCACGATGGCGCCCAGTTCCAGGTGGTCGCCGGTGACCATGAAACGCGGCGTCACCGGGCGCACCAGCAGGTCCTTGCTGGTGACGACCTGCATTTGCGCCTGGCCGACGCGGGTATCGTGCGTCAGGCCGCGCACTTCGACTTGCCAGGTGGTCAGGTTATCGGGCAGGGCCAGCGAGACGCTCGCCCGCCCGTCGGCATCGGTGACGATGGTCGCGTTCCAGTAGGCGGTGTCGGGGAAATCCTCCCGGATCACAGTCAACATCCCGTCCCCGCCGCCGCCCTTCCCGCCAGCGGGTTCCTGGAGGGCGCGCCGGGTTTCTCCCGCCAGCGCCAGGCTGGTCCACACACCGAGCGGCTGCTGGTCGTAGAAGAAATCCATGATGCCGGGTGAGTTCGGTCCAGCCAGCGCCAGCGCCGCCAGGTCCACCACCGAAAGTGAGAACTCGCCCTGCACCGGGCGGTTCTGCTGGTCGGTAACGCGCAGGTCGAACGCCACCTGTCCGCCCGGTTCGGTGCGTTGCGGCGTGCCGGTCAGTTCGACGTTCAACTCCATCGCCGCCGGGTCCACCGCCAGGTTGGCGTAGCCCAGGCGGAACTCGCCATCCCGGAGCAGGGTGGCCGTCAGGTAGACGTTCGGCGCCTCCTCGGCGGTCAGGCTGACGGGGAAGGTCGCGCCGGAGGCGTTGAGTTGGATGACCTGCCACTCGCGCACGGTTCCGCGTTCGAGCGTCACCAGCGCCTGGGCGCCGGTTCCGAGCGGGTTGGGGATGAAGACCTGGGCGGTGTCGCCCGGCTGGTATTGCTCCTGGTCCGGGGTCAGTTCGATGTGCCCGGAAAGCAGGTCCGGCCAGGCGGCCTGATGGGCGCCGCCCACCCACAGCATGACCTGGCTGCGGACGCCCTCGCCCTGGACATCCAGCATGTAGACGCCGGGCATCTCGGGCGTGAAGGACAGGCGGGCAACGCCGTCCGCCCCGGTGACGATGTCGCTGCTGGCCACCGGGGTATAGACCGGGACGAAGAAATAGACCGGCCAGGGATACTCGTCGGATAACTGGCGCTGCCATTCGACTTGCAGGAAATCGGCCTGCAATGCGCGCTCGGGGGACGGGTCGCCGGCCCAGTCGACTGTCAGCGCCTCGAAGCCGAGGGCGCTCCCGGCCTGGCCCAGCCACAGGTCCGGGCGGAGGCCGATGTAGTAGTCCGCCGGATGACGGGTGGCTTCGGCGTGCGCCGAGACCGGGTAGCCGCTCTCGTCCTGGAGGGTGACCTCGAGCGCCAGTCGTTCGGTGTCCTCGATGACAGGCAGGTCGGAGAAGGTGAGGCTCAACATGCCGTCCGCGCCGGTCAGTCCCTGGCCGCTGTCGATGGCGCTGCAGCCGTAATGGTCGAAGTCGTAATACAGGTTCATCCAGCCCGAGTCGTACAGCCCGACCCGATAACCGGCGAGGCGGAAGGAATCGACGCAGCGGTAGAAGGTCCAATCGACCGGAACATCCGAAGCCGGGGCATCGAAGTAATATCGGGCTTCCACTTCGGCTTGTACTTCGCCGCCGGCCGCCACATCCTGCGGGGTGAGGCTGACGCCCAGTTCGATCTCCGGCTTGCGGTAATCGGCGACGGTGAAGTAGGAATAGAATTCGGGATCTGATCCGCCGATGCTGTAATAGCCGGGCTGTGCATCAGCAGGCAATTCGAATGAGCCGCTGGCCGTCCCGTAGGCCGAGAGCGGCAGGTCGAAGTCCCAGGCCTGGCCGTAGCCGTCGGCGATGTGGAACGCGATGGTCCCCAGCCCGGCGTCGCCATATCGGGCGTCGAATGCCTGGCGGACGACGGCGCGGTAGTAGACCACCTGGCCGGGGCGGTAGATCGGGCGGTCGGTGTAGAAATAGACCACCGGCTGCGGCGGCTGGTTCTGGTAGGAGATGGAGAAGTCCCAGGGGGCGATTTCCCGGTTCCACTCGGTGGAGGCCAGGCCGAACAGGTCGTCGCCCGGCTCTCCCAGGACGGCGTAATAATTGACGTATTCATCCTGCGCGGCGACCTGTCCATGCCAGATACCCTGGCTGTCGGTCTGGCCGGAGGCCAGCGCCGTGCCCATTTCATCGTAAATGGTCACTGAAGCGCCCGCCACCGGCTGGTCGTCGCGCAGGTCCACTGCCCAGATAAAAGCGTCGGTGGCGCCGATCTTGAAGACCAGGTTGAGATGGCTGGAAACGATGAAATACTGGTCGCGCCACGAAGTCTCCACATTGTTCCAGCCTCCGGGAGTGAAGAAGTAGACGCCGGGGGCCAGCAGGCCGGTGCGGGGCGAGAGGTCGATGGCAATCACTTCGCTGTCGTCCTTCGGGATGGATACGGCCTGGGTCCATTCCAGCGCTTCGGGCGGGACATAGTGGGCAAATTCCTGGTAGGACCCGGGACTATTGAGTTCCATCATTTCGGCCAGCGGCAGGGGGGCAAGTACGATATCGAGGCTGGCGATGTTGGTGGCTTGCGCCATCACCAGCGGGTCGCCGGAGCGCACGAAAAGGAGGTTGCCTCCCATATAGGGAATGGAAAGCGACGGGGCGGCAGCGCGGGTCAGGACATCGAAAGTGTATGTTTCACCGAGCGTTTGTCCCCAACGGTCTTCCAGTCCCGCCGCCACGTTGACCGTGTAGCGGGTGGATGGTTCGAAGTAGGCGTACAGGTAGGCTGAGGTGGAGTCGCCATAGACGGACAGACCGGAGACTGCCGGCGTGACCGTGATCCCGGACTGCCAGCCTTCCTCCGGCAGCGGGGAACTGAAGTGGATCTCGATGCTGGTGTAATCATCCTTGTAAGCGCCGGAGGCGGGGGTGGTGTAATAGATCCCGAAATCCGGGTAGGTACGGTAGAGCGCCACCGTTTCCTGTTCCAGCCGCGACCCGCCGCGGGCTCGGGCCGAATCGGCCAGGGTCAGCAGGTAATCGCGGTCCCGTTCGAGCGGGTCGTCCGGGGTGAAGGTCAGCGCATCGCCCTGCTTGTTCCAGGAGAGACTGCCCGGCACGGGCTGATCATCCGGGCCGGTGAAGGAGAAGGCTGCCACCACGCTCCCGGCATCCATCGGAGTGTTGAAGGTCAACCGGATGGGTTCATCCAGCGGCAGGGGCAGTTCGGTCTCCGGTGTAATGCTCACCAGGCGCGGCGGGGCGGCGGTGAATTCCCAGGATTGGTTTGTATCGGGCGCCAGGGGGCTGCCCAGCGTGCTTTGCAAGTCCGGGTCGAGTGCGGCGGTATAGGTCACACCGCCGGAGAAGGCCGGGTCTGGATGGAAAATGTACGTACTGGTATTGAGCCACTTCCCCTGCCCGGTGGCTGCCGGTTGGAGCGTGAAAGCAGGCGGCAGCGAGGCCGGGTCGGCGCCGAGCGCGACCACCGGCTGGTTGAAAGCCGCCACGACCGCCGAAGCGGCCGATACATCCGTTAGCCCGGTTTCAGGCAGGGACTGCGCCAGGCGCAGGTAGTCGGCAGTGCGGAAGGCCAGGGCGGCCGGCTGCTCGAAGGTCAGGCCGTTGCGGGCCGCGGCGGTCATGCCGATGGTCAGCGCCAGGGCCGAGTCCGGCTGGAGCGGCTGGGAGGGGGTGAAGGTCAGGGTCGAGTCGCCGGTCCAGGTGAACTCCCCCGTCACCTCCGGCAGGAAGGAGATGGCCGCTTCGACCGAGTCCGGTTCCATCGGCTGGTTGAAGTAGAGCGTAATGGACGGGTGGAGGGCGATGGAACTGCCCGCCAGCGGGTAGGTTTCCACCAGCGCAGGGGGCAGGGGCGGGATGTCGAGCGGGGTGGGACCGGGCGTGGGGCGCGGCGTAAAGCCGGGCAGGTTGCAGGCTGTGAGCAGGATGGAAAGTACGATGAGGGCGGAAAACGCACGGAGCAAAAGACGGCGCAGGTTCATGGTTTCACCTTCCGGTTCTTGGTGGGGTGGTCGGGGCCCCCGCGGGGGCGGCCTCCCATTCATTTTACCGCGAAGGCTCCTTTGCAGAGGAGGAGCGGATAAGAATATAGCCTTATGTTCTATAACCGCCGAGCGCGCGGGGTTGGCGGAGGAAAGCAAAAACCGGCCTTCATTGTGAAGTGAACCCTAATAAGTAGACACGAACAAGGAAAGCCCCCTTGGGTGTCGAAACTGATATAAATCAGTGGGCGGGCAATCCTATTTTGCCAACCGAATGATGATAGGATAGTCTTTTATCAAAAGGTCACGGATAACCAGGTTGCCATTCTCGTTGCTGGTAATCAGGGTTTGCTCAAAACTGTTTAGAACATCAATGCCTGTGGCATGCCAGCCCGCAAAGCCAGGAAGTGTAAGAGTCGATGAGATGCCGGGGTTGTCGTCGACTGCCACGCCATCTGTCCATAATGCGACCATTCTATCGCCATTCGGCAGAGTAAAACTGTAACTCTTAATGTTTGTCGCCCCACCTTGTATTTCAATCGGTATGTTGTGGGGATTGGCCCCTGCCATTAAGTCACATATGTTGTGGATTGCCTGAACTTTCTGGAGAGTGGGATCGTGTGCTCCAGGGAGGGCGATAGTCACAATAACCCCGAGGCCTCGATGCATGACTATTGTCCTCAAATAGTATTTCGCCGCCACGACTTCAGTGACCCCTTGCATTTGTGGCTCGTCATCGCTTGCAGTCCGCCACTTAGTCTCTTCGACCAAAAATTGTCCTTGAAACCCTTCAGATGTCGCCAGTTCTCTGAGCTGCGTTACTAGTTGGGGATAGTTCTGGTAGTAAGGATCGTCT
>VGNO01000007.1 GCA_016865985.1 Chloroflexota bacterium
ATCGGCATCGGGATGCTCTCCGGATTCATCGTCCTGCTGGCCGAACGGTCGGGGCTGATGAAGAGGGGCGATAAATCGGCGGAGAAAAAAGATTAACACAAAGGACACGAAGGGAGCACTATGGATTCAAGGATACCAAAGGCAAAGGCTTTTGCTCCGATTCCACCCGAGGTGGAGCGGGTTGGGAAGATTGTGCTGGACGCGGCTTTTCGCGTCCATACGGCGCTCGGCCCGGGTCTGCTGGAATCGGTTTATATGACTTGTCATGCGTATGAAATCCGCGAAAGTGGCCTGCTCGTGGAATCGCAGGTGGCCGTTCCAGTTGCATACAAAAACATGCGGATGGAAGGCGGCTTGCGCTTGGATTTGCTCGTGGAGAAGAGCGTGATTGTCGAGGTCAAGGCAGTTGAAATGATGAACCCTGTTTACGAAGCGCAACTCCTGACTTATCTGCGACTCACCGGTATTCGTCTCGGTTATCTCATCAACTACACTGTTCCGCATCTCAAAAACGGCATCAAGCGCATGGTCGTCTAAAAATCCCTTTGTGCCCCTTCGTGATTCCTTTCTGTCCTTTGTGTTGAGAATCCATGACCAAACGTAAAACCACCAAAACATCCTCCTTCGGGACCCCGGGCCGGGTCGGCCACAACTCGTCCGCGTTCTACGCTGGGAAGTTGTACCGCGGCCAGCCGCGCGGACAGGATGACGCGCCGTATGTCGAGAACCCCGTCCCGCCCGCGTCGCTCGACCGTATCTTCTGCCGCTCCGCCGAGACGACGACCGCACTCCCGGCTTGCTCCGTCCATCTCATGGTCACCTCGCCGCCGTACAACGTGGGCAAGGAGTACGATGAAGACCTCTCGCTGGAGGAGTACCTGGCCTTCCTCGAACGCGTCTGGAAGGAGACGTACCGCGTCCTCGTGCCGGGCGGACGCGCCTGCATCAACATTGCCAACCTCGGGCGCAAACCCTATCTCCCCCTTCACTCATTGCTGATCACTGATTTACTGTCTTTGGGCTTCCTGATGCGCGGCGAGATCATCTGGAACAAGGCTGCCAGCGCAAGCCCGTCCACGGCGTGGGGTTCGTGGAAATCGGCGGGCAACCCGACGCTGCGCGACGTGCACGAGTACATCCTCGTCTTCTGCAAGGATACTTTCAAACGCCAGAACCCGGAGAAGCGCGAAAGCACCATCACGCGCGATGAGTTCCTCGAATACAACAAATCGGTCTGGAACTTCGCCGCCGAACCGGCGCGCAAGGTGGGACACCCGGCCCCGTTCCCGGTCGAGTTGCCGAGGCGGTTGATACAACTCTACACGTTCGAGAATGAGATCGTGTTGGACCCGTTCATGGGCAGCGGTCAAACCGCGATTGCGGCGCGAAAGAGCAACCGTCATTTCATTGGTTACGAGATTGACGAAAACTATGTAGCGCTTGCCAACCAGCGGATTTCTGAAGGAGCGTGAATCATGAAGCCTGCCAGTGTTGTGCAATGCAAGGATTTCCCCTGCCTCGACATTCAGCAGCAGAGTCATTTCATCCCTGAAATCGTCATTGACCCGAAGAATATCTCCATCCTGCTCATCTCCGAAGCCCCACCAGCGAACCGCGCCGACTATTACTACGCCGGACCGGATGCGCTGTTCGCCAAAACGACCGTCCTCGCGTTTCAAGATGCCGGAGCAAAAGTGAAGTCGGTGCAAGATATTCTCGACCTCGGCGTTTATCTGACACCCGCGGTCAAGTGCGGCAAGGCAGGCGTCGGTGTTGCTACCGCCACAATCGAACACTGCTCGCGCCTGCTCGAAAAAGAGATCGCCCTGTTTCCGAACATCAAGGTCTTCCTGCTGATGGGCGACGTGGCGATCAAGGCGGTCAATAGGATCGCGAAACGCAACGGCGAGCCGCGCGTCATCCCGGCGGGGGCCACGTACAAGATCCGCGGCGGCGAGTTCCATTTCCGCGGGGCGCGGGCGTTTCCGTCTTATGTGCAGGCCGGTCCGGCGTTTTTTGTGGAAAAAAGTAAAAGAAAAATGATTGGCGAAGATATCCGAAAAGCCTTGCAAATCATAAAGGATTCCTAACCACAAAGGGCACGAAGGAGCACAAAGGAAAAGATATGGATAAACCCATTCAAAAACGATTTGCGCCCATCCCAGTGGATGCGGAGGTGATTGGGAAGAAGGTATTGGACGCCGCATACGCTGTCCACACGGCGATCGGGCCCGGTTTTCTGGAATCGGTTTACGAGGCCTGCCTGGCGCACAAACTCCGCCAAGAAAATGTATTGGTGTCAACGCAAGTGGTCATGCCTGTTACGTTTGAAGGCGTACAGATAGAGACCGGACTGCGCCTCGATTTGCTTGCCGGGAAACTGGTCATTGTCGAACTCAAGTCGGTCGAAACGATGATCCCACTCTATGAGGCTCAACTGCTCACCTATCTCAAGGTCACCGGCTTGAGGCTTGGCTATTTGATCAACTTCAATGTTGTCCATCTCAAGAACGGAGTCAAGCGCATGGTGAATTAAGACTCCTTAAAGCCTTTGTGTTCCTTTGTGTCCTTTGTGGTAGAAAGATTCGTGGTGAAAAACAATGACAGATAACCTGAAACCCATTGGCTATATTGTTGGCGGCGGATTGAAAGAGTCGTTCCGCGCCCGCCTCACCGTTCCCTCGCAGGAAATCCAGGAGGGCGCTTTCGTCGTCATCCCGAGCGGCGACTGGCAGTTCTACGGCCTGGTCACCGACTTGCAACTGGGCGCGACCGACCCGCGCTTCGCCGACGAGCAGTCTGGGACGCGCCTGCCGCCCGCGCTGGCCCAGGCGCTGCACGGCCATACGCTCTATACCAACCTGGAGATCCTGCCGGCGCTGATGCTCGAGCGCGGACCTGAACCCGGTTCGCCGGAGTACGCGGCTTGGATGAAGGAAAAGGCCGATAGAACACCGCGCCCGCTCCCGGTCAAGACCGTGCCGCCGCACCACGCCCCGGTCCGGTTGGCGTCGGACGGCGACATCTCCGAGATCTTCGGCAACCCGTCCGAGAAGGGCAACTTCGTCATCGGTTACACCCGCGAACAGGGACACCCGGTCTGCATCGACCTCGACAAGTTCATCCAGCGTTCGGCGGGCGTCTTCGGGGCGACCGGCGCCGGCAAGTCGTTCCTGACCCGCATCGTGCTGGCCGGGCTGATGCACCACGGCAAGGCATCGACGCTGGTTTTCGACATGCACAACGAGTACGGTTTCGACGACACCGCCTCCGACACCGGGATGCCGGTGACAGGCTTGAAGACGAAATTCGCCAGCCGCGTCCGTGTGGTCGGGCTGGGACCGAAGGCGCTCATCCGCAATAACACGCCCGATTTCAACCTGGAGATCGCGGCGGCCGACATCACCCCGGCGGATATCGAACTGCTGACCGGCGAACTGAACCTGCGCGAGACCACGCCGACCGTGCTGCACGCCCTGGCGCGCTCGTTCGGCGGCGACTGGTTCCGGCGGTTCCGGGAGATGAACCGGGAGGAGGTGGAGGTCGAGGACGAAAGGGGGAAGGTGAAGCGCGTGCCGCACCCGTCCAGCGTGGCAGCCTGGGCCAATGCGAACGGCGTGAACACGATGGCGGCGGAGGGACTGCAGGACAAACTGCGCCGCCTGTTCGACAAGCCGTACATCGTCGAGAAGCCGGCTGCCGATTCGCTCGGGCAGATGGTGGACTCGCTGGAGAAGGGGAAGCATGTCGTCCTGTCGTTCGGCAACTTCGAGACCGACCTGGATTACCTGTTCGTCTCCAACCTGCTGACGCGCAAGGTCAAGCAGGTCTGGGAGGACAGTACTAACGCCTTCCGCTCCACCGGCAAGGACGAGCCGCGCCAACTGGTGATCGTGCTGGAGGAGGCGCATAAACTCCTGAACCGTGAGATGGCGGGACAGACGACCTTCGCCGCCATCGCCCGCGAGATGCGCAAATACTACGTGACGCTGCTCATCATCGACCAGCGCCCGTCGCAGATCTACGATGAGGTGCTCTCGCAACTCGGGACGCGCATCTCCGGCTGGCTGGGGGACGAGGACGATGTCCATGCCGTGCTATCCGGCCTGTCGGGGCGCGAGTCCCTGCGCGGGATGCTGGCGCGCCTGCAGCCGAAGGAGGAAGTGCTGCTGCTGGGCTGGGGTGTGCCGATGCCGCTGCCGGTGCGCTCGCGGCGCTACGACGATGTTTTCTGGCGCGAGTTGCTCGGCGCGGGCGGGAAGAAGGACGAGGCGCAGATCATGAAGGAGTTGGGGTATTGATTGGAGGTCATAGTATAAAATCCATTAACTTGTGAAAGGAAATAACCTATGGAACAATTTCCCCCTGAATGGAGAGATCTTAAATCCATGCGCGGTATTCGATGAGCCCCGGAGGGGCATTCGCTCCGAGCCGTGACGTTTACGTCCCGGCGATCATGGAGAAACGGTGACCGCCCTCATAACCATCCTCTTCTTCCTGCTCATTCCCGAATAGCAGATGCCCATCACCTTGGAGGTGACGGGCACAACCCCGCCGGGTTATTTACGATGGATAGATAACACAATTAGGAGCGACCAATGAGCAAACGCAGCATCATCGAACAGGTCCAGGCGCAGGGCGCGGTTGCGGCGCACACCACCGGGCGGTATGTGGACATCGCCGGACATGTCCCGGTGCGGGTGACGATGGCCACCCCGATCTACAAGGCGCGTGACAAGTTCCGCAAAGGCGACAGGGTCGCCATCATCGACATGGACGAGAACGTAGCCTTTATCTGCATCGTCAGCGGGGTCGAACTGGGCGGCCTGTCGCGCACGCCGACCCTCACCCTCGACCGGGCGAGGAAGATCCGCCTCGAATAACCCGCTTCCGCCCCCCCCTAGTCCTGCCACTCCAACTCGAACTCCCCGACATGGACAGTATCCCCTTCCTGGATGCCGGCCTCCCGCAGGGCTTTTTCCGCGCCGAGGCGTTCCATCAACTTCTGGAAGCGGCGCACCGAGGCGCTGTGTTCCCAGTAGGTCATGGCGGCGGCGCGTTCGATGCCCGCCCCGGAGACCCGCCAGTCGCGCTCGCCCTCGCGTTTGACCTCGAACTGGCGCCCATCCACCCGCGGACGGTAGACTGGCAGGGACGGGGCGGCTTCCTGCGCCGCCGGCGCCTCGGCCAGCCTGCGGGCGGCCTCGAGCAGCAGTTCGCGCGCCCCGCTGCGGGACAAGGCCGAGACCTGCATCACGTCGATCTTCTGCTTCCTAAAGCGCGCCTTCACTTTCTCCCAGTTCTCCACCGCCTGCGGCTGGTCCATCTTGTTCAGCGCCACCACCTGCGGCTTCTTCGCCAGGTTGGGGTCGAAGAGCGACAGTTCGGCGTTGATCTGGGCGTAATCGGCCAGCGGGTCGGCGGCCAGCCCGTCCAGCAGGTGGACCAGGACCCGGGTGCGCTGGACATGGCGCAGGAAATCGTGCCCCAGCCCGACCCCCTGGCTGGCGCCCTCGATCAGGCCCGGGATGTCCGCCAGGACGACGGTCGTCTCCCCGTCGATCCGCGCCACGCCCAGGTTGGGTTCGAGGGTGGTGAACGGGTAGGGGGCGATCTTCGGCCTGGCATTGGTCAGCGCCGCCAGCAGGGTGGACTTGCCGGCGTTCGGTACGCCGACGATGCCGATGTCGGCGATCAGTTTGAGTTCCAGTTTGAGAGTCTTCTCCTCGCCCGGCTCGCCCTTCTCGGCGGCGCGCGGCGCCTGGTTGACCGAACTCTTGAAATGGGTGTTGCCGCGCCCGCCCCGCCCGCCTTTGCAGACCACCAGGCGCTGGCCGGGCTCCGTCAGGTCGCCGGTCACTTCCCCGGTCAGGACATCGCTTACCACCGTCCCGGGTGGGACCGGGATCACCAGTTCGCCGGCCGAGCGGCCGGTCATGTTCTGCTTGGCGCCGTTCCGCCCGTCTTCGGCGATGAAGCGGGTGGTGAAGCGGAAGGTGGATAGCGTGTTGAGGGTCGGCTGGACCTCCAGGACGACATCGCCGCCCCGGCCGCCATCCCCGCCGTCGGGACCGCCGCGCGGCACGTATTTCTCGCGCCGGAAATGCACCGCCCCATTGCCGCCTTTTCCGGACCGTACAAAGATCTCTGCCTGGTCAATGAACATCTGGTCTCCAATCAGGCGTGATTATACCGTCTCTTCCCCAGGGCTTGACGAAAGCCGCAACCAACGATATTATATGACGTATATAATATTGGATTAGTCCTATATAAAAGGATTTCCACACATGTCCCTCGAATTCGCCATCCTCGGCTTCCTCAACTACCACCCTTTCACCGGCTATGATCTAAAAAAAGTCTTCGACACCTCCATCCGCCACTTCTGGCCAGCCGACCAAAGCCAGATCTACCGCACCCTGACACGCCTGACAGAACAGGGTTTCGCCAGGATGGAAAAGGTCCCGCAGGCCGACCGCCCCGACCGCAAGGTCTATCACATCACCGAGGCGGGACGCGCCGCCCTGCTCGGATGGCTGTCTGGCCCGCCGCCGATGGACGAGCCGCGCAGCGCCCCGCTGATCCAGGTCTTCTTCGCCGGGCAACTCTCGGACGAAGAGAGTCTCGCCAAGTTCGAGGGCTTCGCCGCCATCATGCGCGAAATTCTGGCGCGCTACGACCAGGTCCCGGCGCAGATCGGACCTTACCAGCAGGAGATCGCCTCCCCGCGCGAACACTTCTTCTGGCTGCTGACTCTCGACAACGGCATCCGCTCGATGCGCGCCAACCTGGAGTGGGCCGAGAGCGTCATCGAAAAAATCAAATCCGGAAAGGTTCCCCGAGAATGAATCGCCAACTTCCCCTCCGCCAGCGCGTCCGCAAGGCGCTCGTCATCCTGGCTTTCCTCTCCTTCCCCATCACGATGAATTTCCTTTCACCCTATGTCATCATTGACGGGGCGGCCAACGGCATCCTCAACGGCAGCCTGGTTATGTTCGGGCTGATGTTCATCTCGTCGCTGTTCCTGGGCCGCGCCTGGTGCGGATGGGTCTGCCCCGGCGCGGGGATGCAGGAGATCGTCGAACCGGTCAACAGCAACCCGGTCCGGGGACGGCGCGTGGATTGGGTCAAGTGGCTCATCTGGATCCCGTGGATTTCGCTCATCGTTTGGCTGGCAGTCCGTTCGGGCGGTTACCAGACCGTGGACCTGCTCTACCACACCCAGGGCGGCATCTCGGTGGCAGGGTCCGCCGACCGCCCGATCCTGTTCGCCTACATCATCTACTACTTCGTCATCGGCCTGTTCGTCGGGCTGGCGATCTTCGTTGGGCGGCGGGCGGGATGCCACACCATCTGCTGGATGGCGCCCTTCATGATCTTCGGGCGCTGGCTGCGCAACCGCTTCGGCTGGCCGTCGCTGCGGTTGAAAGCGGACATCGCTGCCTGCGCCGACTGTAAGAAATGCACCAGCAACTGCCCGATGAGTCTAGATGTCAATGTCATGGTGCAGGCAGGAAAGATGGAAAATACCGAGTGCATCCTGTGCGGCACCTGCGTGGACAATTGCACCAAGCAGGCTGTTCGCTATTCATTCAGTTCAGGAAAGTAGGTCGAAATGAAAATCACCATTCTGAACGGCAACCCCGAACCATCCTCTTTCGATGACTACCTGACGCAGGTGACTGCCGCGCTCGAAGGCAAAGGACACACCGTGACCCGCCTCGACCTGCGCGGCCTGCCGCTGCGTCCCTGCATCGGCTGCTGGGGCTGCTGGGTCAAGACGCCCGGCGAGTGCGTCAACCGCGACGCCTCCCTGGAAATGGACCGGGCAATTATCAACTCGGACTTCACCCTGTGGGCCGGTCCGCTGAAGATGGGCTTCCCCTCGGCGCTGCTCAAAATGGCCCAGGACAAGCACCTGCCGCTCATCCACCCCTACATGGTCGTGGACCACATGGAAGCCCACCACCTGCGCCGCTACCCGCGTTACCCGCGTCTCGGCCTGCTGGTGGAAAAAGAGGTCACCACCGATGAACGCGACCTGCAAATCGTGACCGACATCTACTGCCGGACGGCGCTCAACTTAAAGTCGCGGCTGGAATTCTCGCTGACGACCGAAACCTCTGCCGCAGATGTCGCCGCCCGCATCGCCACCCGGACCGTCCGCCCGCTCCCGTTACCGGGGCGTCTCGCCCCCACCCGGGGCGCGACCATCGCCCCGCCCACGCGGCTGACGCTCTTCAACGGCTCGCCGCGCGGCAAACGCGGCAACACGCCCATTTTCCTGCGAGAGTTCGCGGCCGGTTTCGGCGGCGAGGTCGAGACGCACCATCTCATCCAACTCAAGCAGGTCAATGAACACGTGCAGGCCTTCGCCGAGGCTGAATGCGTCCTCGTCGGCTTCCCGCTCTACACCGACGCCATGCCCGGCTCGGTCAAACGGTTCTTCGAGGCGCTCGAGCCGCTCACCGGGCGGAAGGGCAACCCGCCGGTCGGTTTCATCGTCCAGTCCGGCTTCCCGGAGGGACTGCACTCGCGCTACGTGGAGCGTTATCTTGAAAAATTGGCCGCCCGGCTGGGCAGCCCCTACCTGGGGACGATCGTCAAGGGCAACGGCGAGGGGACGCGCCTCATGCCGCCTGAGATGACCCGCAGTCTGTTCGAGAGCCTGCAGGCCCTGGGGTCCGGTTTCGCCCGCGAGGGGAGGCTCGATCCCGAAATCCTTGCACGCATCACTGTACCCGAACGATTTCCGCTTTACCTGTGGCCCGTTTTCAAAATTTTCCTGCGCCTGCCGATTGCCCATTCTTATTTCGATGGGATGTTGAAGAAGAACGGCGCTTACGAGCGGCGCTTCGCCCGGCCGTTCCTTGCGGAGAGTCGCTGAGACGCGGCGCAGGTGGAGGAGAACTGCAAGGCGATGGAGTTTGGTCCGCTGACGAGGGAGCAGATGGAGGAGATTGACAAGATACTGGAACGATAATCATGTGCGATGCACTTCCAGTAAACACGTGCGACGCACTTTGAAAGTGCGTCGCACATAACGCGTAAAAGGAGTATCAATGGCTCGCAGAGAAATCGCCTTTTTACCCAACCAGTATTACCATATCTATAACCGCGGCGTTAACCGCGAGCCGATTTTTCGCGCAGACAGAAATTATTATTTCCTCTTGCAGCGCTTCAAAGAGAATTTGCCCGACAACCAGGTTTCAGCGATTGCCTACTGTCTGATGCCAAATCATTATCATTTTCTGCTCCGACAGGACGGCGAAATCCCCATTAGCGCTTTGATGCAGGCCGTCTTCAACAGCTACACCAAAGCCTTCAACAAAGCCTATGCACGCAGCGGGACCTTGTTCGAAGGCCCATTTCGCGCCGTTGGAGTGGACACATACGAATACCTCCTGCATCTCTGCAGATATATTCACCGCAATCCCTTGGAGGCAGGGTTGGTCAATCACCCGGCGAATTGGGTGTTTTCGAATTATCTCGAATGGATTGGCAAGCGGCAGGGCAGTTTGGTGGAGCATGAATTCGTGCAAGAAAACTTTCCTGATCCGGCTGAATACGAAGGGTTTGTCCTCGATTACACGCCGCCCGAAAAAGTGGCAAAGGCGATGAAAAAGTTCGAATTCGATTAGCGAAGTCCCACGCACTTCCAAAGTGCGTGGGACTTTGTTGACGAGGGGGCAGATGGAGGAGATTGAGCGGATTCTGGGGATGTAAAGCAAAGAGTCGAGCCAGTCCATCACCCGACTCTTGTAGGTCAGGCATCCTGCCTGACACGATTGTGCCGTCTCTATAACCCCGGCAAGCGTGCTACTCCCCCTCCCAGGCCTTCCCACTCTACCTGACCACTGAGCATTCCAGCCCCAGGTCGCGGCAGGCCTGCTCCACCTGTCCGATAGTCGCCTCATCGGGCAGCGGGAAGCGCTCCAGCGCCATCCAGGTGACGAACTGGCCGGGCGCCAGCCGCTTCAGCGCCTCCTGCAGTTCCTCCGGGCCATCCATGAACCGTCCGGCGGACAGGATCTCCTCGTCGGTTTTCAGCCGGTTGGTGCCTTCCAGCAAGGCAAAGTACCACCGCCCGTCCTCCTGCCAGGTGTATAACTCGAAGCCTTTCAGCGAAACAGCGCCCGGAGCCTCATCAGGAACGGCACCCGGAGTCTCGTCAGGGCGGCAGCCTGCCAGCAGGACGGCCAGCAGCAAGCAAGCCGAGAGCATCAAGGAAATCTTATTCATATCCTTCCTCCACTCTAATCCAAATCGAAACTGACGTACACCTCGGCTTGGACCGAGATGTGCCCCGGGCTGACCGGACCCTCGCTTGCCCCCTCCCCGCCTCCCGTCGTCGGAGCGTTTTGGACGACATTCTGCGCCCACAGGAACTGGCTGTTGCCGTAGCCGTAATACCAGCCGCTGTAGTAGGACCAACTGTTCTCGCTGATGCTCAGTACGCAGCCAACCTCTGCCCCGGCTGCCTCTGCCAGCGCCTCGGCCTTTTGGACGGCGGCCTCCATCGCCAGGAGGCGCGCCTGGTCGCGATAGGTGCGCAGGTCGCTGGTATAAAATTCGACATTCACCACCTGGTTGGCGCCCGCCCCAAAGGCGGATGCGATTAAATCGCTGGCCTTATCAACCTTCCGCAGGGTGACGGCCAGCACGTTGTTGATCCGGTAGCCCTTGATGTAGAGCGAATCGTAATCTTCATAGAGCGGCTCGATGACGTAATTGTCGCTGGTGATGTCGCTGGCGGCCACCCCCAAGGCCTGAATGGCGGCCTTCACCCGCTCGATGGCCGAGGTGTTGCGGCGCTGGACCTCCGCCGGGGAGACCCCGTTCGATTGGACGCCCAGCTGGATCAAGACCCGGTCCGGGACGACGTTGATCACGGCTCTCCCGCTGACCGCCACATTGCGGCCATAATCACAGGTAGCCGCCTGTTCGGTCGGTTCGGGGACGGGCGTGGCAGCGCGGGCGCCCCATTGCGGCAGCCCGAGCGTCACCAGGACGAAGACCAGGATGACGGTCAGGATGACATTGAGAGTGTTCGGGAACGACTTCATGTGAACCTCCTGTTGGATGGGAATTTCCCCCAGCATACATCGCCTGCCGGTCAGAAGGGTGTCAGGAGATGGTCAATCGGATGGCAGTCCGGCGGCCGGCAACCAGAAGGTCATCTCCGTCCCACGGCCGGGTTCACTGCGCGCCTGGATGGCGCCCCCCTGGGCGAGGACCAGTGACCGGGCGATGGCCAGCCCCAACCCGCTTCCACCGCTCCGGCGGTCCCGGGAGGACTCCACCCGGTAGAAGCGCTCGAAGACGAACGGCAGATGCTCGGGCGGGATGCCTGCACCGCCATCGGCCACCGAAACATACACGCGCCCCTCCTCCCGCCGGATGGTCACGCTGACCACCGCACCCTCCGGGGAATGGCGGATGGCATTCTCGAGCAGGTTGTCGAGCGCCTGAGCCAGTCTGTCGGCATCCCCGCGCGCCGAGCCTCGAGGCGGCCTGCCCGTCTCGTCGTCGACCCGCAGCTTGATCCGGCGCCGGGTGGCCAGCCCGGCCAGCCGCCCGCAGCGCTGGCGGGCCAGTTCTGCCAGTTCGACTGGCTGCAGATCGAGCAGAAGCGCCCCGGCATCCGCCCGCGTCAGGACCAGCAGATCGTTCACCAGCCGGATCAGTCGGGCGGCCTCCCTCTGCATGCCTGCCAGCAGCGGACCGCGCCCCTTCTTGTCGTCCAGGGCGCCATCCTCCAGGGTCTCGATCGTGCCCTGGATGACGGTCAGCGGGGTGCGCAGTTCGTGGGTGACATCCGCCAGGAAGGCGTCCCTGGCCTGCTTAGAACGCTCCAGGTCGGCCGCCATGGCATTGAATGCCCGGCCCAGGCCGTCCAGTTCGGTGACCCGGCTGCCGGTCGGGGCGCGCTGCCCCAGGTCCCCCGCACCGACCGCCGCGGCAGTGCGCGACAGGTCCTCCAGTGGACGGGCCAGCCGGCGAGCCAGGAAGAAACCTGCCAGTCCGGCCAGCAGACCCGCCGCCAAGACCGCCCCCCCCAGTTGCAGCAGGACCGCCGCAGGGAGCCCGCCGACCGGGAGCGGCTCCGCCAGGTAGACGATCCCGGTCAGGGCGCCGGCGGAGTCGTAGACCGGGGCGGCTGCATACAGCGCCCGGCCACCATTGCCCACCTCAACCCGCCGGACAGCCGTCGCCGCCTGGCCTTGCAGCGCCTGCTGGATCTCCCCTCGGGCAAGCAGTTCCTGCGGGGAAACCAGCGCGGCCTGTTCAGCCACCGGCGCCAGCACGGCAGAGCCTCCCGGCATGAGCGGCAGGCTGAAAGCCACCCCGCCGTTCTCGGTCAGCAGGCGGGTATGGATTCCGGGCTGGACATTGGCGGCCTGCGAATAGGGATCGGACGCCTGGAGCGGCAGGGGGACATCCTGCAGGGCGGCGGCGATCAGACGCGCCTGGGCCAGCAGATTGGCGGACTGGCTGGACAGGTAGAGTCGCTCGACCGAAACCCAGGCCAGCAGCCCGGCCAGGAGCATGCCGGTCAGCAGGACGGCCAGGTGGCTGAGGGTCAATCGCAGACGCAGGGAGGCAGGCATGGGTCAGCCTTTCAAGCGGTAGCCGATCCCGCGCACCGCTTCGATGGCATCCACTTCCTTTGAAACGCGACGCAGTTTGGCGCGCAGGCGCTTGACGGCGCTGTCAACGGCGCGCGTGTCGCCGGTGAAATCGTAGTTCCAGACCTGTTCCAGCAAACGCTCGCGCGTCAGCACGCGCCCGCGGTTGGCCAGCAGGCGGTGGAGCAGATCGAACTCCAGGCGGGTCAGTTCGATGGGGATTTCCCCCACCGCGGCTGTCCGGCGCTCGGGATAGAGGCTCAGGCTGCCGGGGCCGTGCAGCAGTACCGCTTCGCCGCCCACCTCGGCAGGCCGACCGCGGCGCAGGACGGCTTTGACGCGCGCCATCAGTTCGCGCACGCTGAACGGTTTGCAGACGTAGTCATCCGCCCCCAGTTCCAGGCCGACCACCCGGTCGGTCTCCTCGCCCCGGGCGGTGATCATGATGATAGGGACGGAACTGTCCCGGCGCAGTTCGCGGCAGACATCCAGCCCGTCCACTTCGGGGATCATCAGGTCGAGCAGGATCAGGTCGGGCTGTGATGCGCGCGCCAGGCGCAGGGCCTGCCGCCCGTCGGAGGCGGTCAGGACGCGATAATGGGCCTTGCGCAGGTTATAGGCCAGCAGGTCGGCCACGGCGGATTCGTCATCTACAATCAAGATGCAGGCGGACATCCCCCAGAGGATATCATAGTTTTGTGGCAGGATGATGTCAGTCGGTTCTACAGGAACTCCATGTTGAATTCAACGTATACAAAGCATAGAAGGGAGTTGCGCGATGAAAGGTAATTTTTGGATGATCGCTGGTGCAATCATTGCTGCGCTGGCAGGACTTGGCTGGCTGTTGTTCCATCCGAGTGAATTCCGCTCGATCACGCTGCCGGGCTGCCTTCCGGCAAGATAAAACCCAGGATCCAAGTACACATCCCCTAACGAGAGACGGCCACCGGATTGGTAACCGTCTCTTGTTTCTGTTATTTCATGCCCCGGCTGAACTTCTTCTTCAGTATATCCTCCAGCGTGGGCTGGCCGATCTCCTGCAACTCGTAGCGCACGCGCTGGTGGGGCTTCTCGATCTTGATGACGCGCGTCAGGTCAATGGGTGTGCCGATGATGACCATGTCCACGTCGGCTTTGCGGATGGTGGCTTCCAGGTCCTTCATCTGCGCTTCACCGTAGCCCATGGCGGGCAGGATGGGGCCGGTCTTGGGATATTTCTGGTAGGTGGCCTTGATGGACTTGACTGCGAACGGGCGCGGGTCAACGATCTCCTTCGCCCCGAAGCGCTTGGCAGCCACGTACCCGGCGCCGTAGGCCATCTCGCCGTGGGTCAGCGTCGGGCCGTCCTCGATGACCAGGACGCGCTTGCCCTGGATCTCGGCGGGTTTGTCCACGAAGAGCGGGGAGGCGGCCTCGATGACGGTCGCTTTCGGGTTCAGGGTGCGCAGGTTCTCGCGCACGCGGATCACAGCCTGCGGGTCGGCGGTGTCCACCTTGTTGATGACGATCACGTCTGCATCGCGGGCGTTGGTCTCGCCGGGGTGGTAGGCGCTCTCGTGGCCGGGGCGGTGCGGGTCGGCCACCACGATTTTCAGGTCCGGGACGTAGAACGAGAAGTCGTTGTTGCCGCCGTCCCACAGGACGATGTCCACTTCCTTCTCGGCAGCGCGCAGGATCTTCTCGTAGTCCACACCGGCATAGACAATGACGCCGTTGTCAAGGTGCGGTTCGTATTCCTCGCGCTCCTCGATGGTGCACTCGTGCTTGTCGAGGTCCTTGTAAGTGGCGAAGCGCTGGACTTCCTGCTTGACCAGGTCGCCGTAGGGCATGGGGTGGCGGATGGCGGCCACCTTGAAGCCCATGCCGCGCAGGATGAGCGAGACGCGGCGGGTGGTCTGGCTCTTACCCGAACCGGTGCGCACGGCGCAGACCGAGACGACCGGCTTGCTGGATTTGACCTGGGTGCTCTTCTTGCCCATCAGGCGGAAGTCCGCGCCGGCAGCCAGCACCATCGAAGCCTTGTGCATCACATACTCATGTGGAACATCCGAGTAGGCAAAGACGACCTGGTCTACCTTTAAATCATTGATGAGTTTCAACAGGTCGCTCTCGGCGTGGATCGGGATGCCTTTGGGATAATGTTTCCCGGTCAGCGCGGCGGGATAGGTGCGGCCTTCGATGTCGGGGATCTGGGTGGCGGTGAAGGCCACCACGTCGTAGTCGGGGTTGTCCCGGAAGGCCACGTTGAAGTTGTGGAAGTCGCGCCCGGCGGCGCCCATGATGAGGGTACGGATTGGCATGTAGGTTCTCCTTTTGAAGTGTTCCAGTGTCAAGTGTTCCAGTGTCAAGTGTTCCAGTGTCACGACTCGGTGTCACGTGATACTGGGCAACGTGACGCCGGGAAACGGGATTACATAACTTCTGGCGCCGTGATGCCCATCAACGCCAAAGCATTGGCAAGCGCCTGCCGGGCGGCAGCCACCAGATGCAGGCGGGCGGCCCGGATAGTCTCCACTTCAGACTGGATGACCGGCACGGCGTGGTAGAAACTGTGGAAGGTGTTCGCCAGTTCGTAGGCGTAACTGGCCACCACCAGCGGACGGTACTCCTGCGCGGCCTGCTCGACCACGTCCGGGAAGCGCGACATCAGGTCGATCAACTGGACCTCGTGCGGGGTCAGTTCGTACCCGAACGACGCCTCCGCCGGAGCGGTACCGCCCGCTTTGCGCAGGATGGAGTTGGCCCGCACGTGGGCGTTCTGGATGTACGGTCCGGTGCGGCCGTCGAAACTCAGGGCTTCGTCCATGTTGAAGACTGTGTCGCGGTTGTTGTCCACCGAGAGCATGGCATAGACCAGCGCGCCCAGCCCTACCTGGCGGGCCACTTTGCGGCGCTCGTCCTCGGGCATGTCGGGGGTGCGTTCTCCCATCGCTGCCAGGGCGCGGCGCTCGGCCTCCTCGATCACATCCTGGAGCAGCACCACCCGTCCGCGGCGGGCCGACATGGCCCCTTCCGGCAGGCTGACGAAGCCGTAGCCCAGGTGGAAACACTTCTCGGCCTGCGGGAAGCCCATCAGGCGCAGGATGGCAAAGGCCTGCTGCAAGTGCAGGCTCTGCCGCACGTCCACCACATAGACGGACCGGTCAACGTGATAGGTCTCGAACTTGACCTTCGCCAGCGCCAGGTCCTTGGTCAGGTAGAGCGAAGTCCCGTCGGCCCGCAGGATAACGTTGGTGCGGTACTTTTCCCTGGTCAGGCCCAGTTTCTCATCAATCTTGACGATTACCGGCCCGCCCTGCGGACGTTCATCGTCGGCGATGCCGCGCCTGACGAGGTCTTCGGCGATGGCCTTGGACGGCTCGTCCACGTCGCTTTCGAAGAACCAGACGTCAATCTTGACATTCAGCGTATTCAGGATGTCGCGCAGTTCTTCCAGGCTCCACTCGCGCGTCTCCAGCCACAACTGGCGCACGGCGGGATCGCCCGCATCCCAACGTCGGTACAGGTCACGCCGCTCGGCGTCGTAGGCTTCGCGCTGCGCCTTCTGCCCGGGCGTCTCGTTCTCCTGCGGCTCGAGCAGTTTGACCGCCTCCACATAGATCTTCGAGAGCCATTGTCCTCGCTCGTGGATGCCCTGCGGCTCCTGGCCGCGGTGGAACTTGTCGTACGCCCACAGGACCGTGATCACGCTCAGGCCGATGTCGCCCGGATACGACGCTCGGACCGTATCGAACCCGGCGAACTGGACGATGCGCGCCAGCACCTCGCCCAGGATGATGTTGCGGGCGTGTCCGATGTGGACCGAATGGTGGGTGTTGACGTTGGCATATTCCACCATCACCCGTTCACCCTTCGGCTTCCCCGCCCCGAAGCGCGGACCCGAATCCAGCACGCCGCGCACCACACGCTGGGCGTACTCTGAGGTTGAGAAGTAAAGATTCAGATAGCCTTTCACCGCTTCGACGCGGCTGATGCCCGGCACGTCCATCTGACCGGCTATCTGTTCGGCGATCTCCTGGGCGCGCTGCGGCACCGGGACGCCGCCTACCTTCCCGGCCTTGGCTTCAGCCGCGGCAGTGGCGAAGAACGAGGTGCTGATGCCCCATTCCCCGCTGAACGGGATTGGCTTCCACTCCAGCGCGGCAACCGGGATGCCTTGCGCGTTGCAGAAGGCCTTGATCTTTGCTTCGAGGGTTTGTTGTTCGGTCAGAAACATGGTTTTGTTGCAGGACAAGTTGGAAACTTATCCTACCTCCGGCAAAATTATATCATCCGACAATCACAAAAGCGGGAGGCCCGTCGTTCTGGGCGCTCCCGCTCATGATTTTTGCAAGCCGCGAACGTCTATTCCTATTTCGCGCTGGTTTTTTTTGGTTTGGCAGTCGTCTTCTTGGCGGTTGTTACCTTCTTCGGCTTCGGGGATGGAGCGGCTGTCTCCTTCTTCTTGGGAGCAGCAGTCTTCTTCGAAGCGGCGGTCTTGGTCGCGCCCGACTTGGGGGCGGCCGCCTTGCGGGTGGTGGCCTTCTTCGCAGGTTCGACTGCAGTCTTGGTCTCGGCTGCCGGGGGTTCTTCGATCTTCCTGACTTCAACGACTTCCGCCGGTTTGATGCCCGCCAGTTGCTTCAGCAAGCGCGATTTGCGGCGCGCGACATTGTTCTTGTGCAGCACGCCCTGCTGGGCAGCCTTGTCCAGCCGACTGATGGCCTGCATGACGGCAGTGCGGGAGGCATCGACCTGCCCGGCTTCGATCGCACTCTGGGCGGTCTTGATCGCCGAGCGGGTCTGGCCGCGCACCACGCGGTTGCGCAGGCGACGCTTTTCATTCTGACGATTGCGTTTGATTTGAGACTTGATGTTTGCCAAAGTTACTTCCTCCGAATGTCAATCCAGGTACACGGGTCGGTATTCTACTTGAAAGGGGGTATTCTGTCCAGTACGGATTCAGGCATGCGTTTTCCCCTTGCACGGCTTGCCCGAACCCTGTACAATCGTGGCATCGGGGGTGGTTTCCCCGCAGCCCGGAACCCAACGGCAACCCTGTCTCCGCATGACCATCCGACTTCCCCTCCTCTGGCTTTCATTGGCATTCCTGGCCGGCCTCATGCTGGCCGGTTCATTGTCCCTGTCGCTGACCGTCTGGTTGGTCCTGGCCGGGGCCAGCCTGCTGCTGGCCGGCGCGGCGTCCGTCCTACCCAGGCTGCGGCGGGGGCCTGGCGCGTCGCCCATCCCGGTTGTGCTGTGGCTCATCCCGGCCCTGGTCTTCCTGGGCGGAGCGCGTTACCAGGCCAGCCAGCCGCAGATCGACGCCTTCCACGTTGCCTGGTACAACGACCGTACCTATGACCTGCTCATCACCGGGACCGTGGTTGAACCGCCCGATACCCGTGAATCCTACACCAACTTGCGCCTGCAGGTGACCGGCGTGGATACCGGGCAGGGGTACGACTTCCCGGCCTCCGGCCTGCTCCTGGCGCGGGTGGACAGCGGTGAGGTGTACCACTATGGCGACATCCTGCGCCTGCGCGGCCGGCTGGAAACCCCGCCGGAGGACGAAGAATTCTCGTACCGCGATTACCTGGCGCGGCAGGGCATCCATGCCTACATGCCGGAGGCCGAAGCCACCCGCCTGCCGGGTCGTGCAGGAAATCCCGTCCTGGCGGTCATCTTTTCTATCAAGGATGAATCCCTCACCAGTATCTACCGCATCTTCCCCGACCCGGAGGCCTCGCTCCTGGCGGGTATCCTGCTCGGCGTGGATACCGGCCTGCCGGCGGATCTCCAGCAGGCATTTAAAGATACCGGCACGGCGCACATCATCGCCATTTCGGGTTTCAACATTGCCATCCTTTCCGGCCTGCTTGTCAGCCTGTTCAGCCGGGCGCTGGGTCCCCGG
This sequence comes from Chloroflexota bacterium, assembly GCA_016865985.1. GTDB lineage: Bacteria > Chloroflexota > Anaerolineae > Anaerolineales > Villigracilaceae > VGNO01. The sequence goes on from VGNO01000007.1 coordinate 18,520, forward strand.
CGGGGTGTCGTGGCAGCCATAGCCGGCATTGCCCTCTACACCATCCTGGTCGGCGCGGACGCGGCGGTGGTGCGGGCGGCGGTGATGGGCACGCTCTCGCTCTTCGCCCGCCAGGTCGGCCGCCGCCAGGACGGGCTCAATACCCTGGGAGTGACCGCCGCCGTCATGTCCCTGTTCAACCCCTACCTGCCCTGGGATGTCGGCTTCCAACTTTCCTTCAGCGCCACCCTGGGACTGATCCTTTACGCCCAGCCCTTCCAGCAGGCGGCAGAGGCCTTCCTGGCGCGGCGGCTCCCACCCGAGACCGCCCAGCGGGTGGCGGCGCCGCTGGCCGAGTACTTCCTGTTCACCCTGGCGGCGCAACTCACCACCCTGCCGGTCATGGCCTATCACTTCGGGCGTATCTCGCTCGTCTCGCTGGTTGCCAACCCCTTCATCCTGCCCGCCCAGCCGCCGGTGATGGTGTTGGGCGGGTTGGCGCTGCTGGTCAGCCTGGCGTACATCCCCGCCGGGAGGCTGGTTGCCCTGACGGCCTGGCCGTTCACAGCCTACACCATCCGGGCGGTGGAACTGTTCGACCGCCTGCCGGGCGGTGTGCTGGCGCTGGGCGACTTCTCGGCGCTCTTCGTTTTCCTGTTCTATGCCATCCTGTTGGTTCTCACCTTCGGCTGGGACCGCGTAAAAAACCTGCGCCCGGCGCTCAAGCCTGCCTTGCTCTTTTCCACCCTGGGTGTGCTGACCGTGCTGGTCTGGCGCTTTGCCGCCGCCGCCCCCGATGGCCGCCTGCACCTGACCTTCCTGGAGGTGGGTTCGGCCCACGCCATCCTGATCCAGACCCCCTCCGGGCGCGCCGTGCTGGTCAACGGCGGACCGGGAGTCGCCAGTCTCTCCGACGGTCTCGGGCGGCGCCTCCCGCCCTTCAACCGGCGGCTGGACTTCCTCGTGGTGGCGTCCACCGGGGAGCAGGAACTGGCGGCCCTGCCGCGACTGCTGGAGCGGTTCCCCCCGGCGCAGGCGCTGTGGGCGGGGAACCCCGAAGCCTCCTATGCCTCGCGCCAACTGGATGAAACCCTGACCGGAGGCGGGATCCCGGTCGTCTACGCCGCGCCTGGTGTCACCCTGGACCTGGGCGAGGGCGCCCGGCTCGAGGTCCTGGACGCCAACCCGCGCGGCGCGCTGTTGCTCGTTGCCTGGGAGGGCTTCCGCGCCTTGCTGCCGCTTGGCGTCAATTTTGCCGTCTTCGAGGAATTTGTATACGGCCGCGCCATCGGCCCGGTGACGGCGCTGCTGCTGGCCGAATCCGGTTACGCCCCGGCCAACCCACCCGATTGGATCGAAAACCTGCGCCCACAGGTCGTCATCCTGAGCGTCGCCGCCGACGACCCGTTCGGCCTGCCCGACCCCCAGACGCTCGAGATCCTGAAAGGTTTTACCCTGCTGCGCACCGACCGCGACGGCTGGATCCACTTGACGACCGACGGCCGTAGTATGTGGGTGGAATCGGCGCGCTGAAATGCCCGGCAAGACCCTCCTGGGGAAGGGTGTGGTCTGGGGGAACTATCCGTATAATTGCTGCGTATTCTGGTGTTACAATCCGGCTCTATGGTTCCCCTGAAGGAGAGTTGTTTGTAATGAGTAAAGTTATCCGTACGCTTCTCTTTATTCTTTTTGGGATCGGCGCGTTGTTTGGCATGACCCTGGCGGCAGCCACCACCATCGCCAACCTGGAAGCCGATTTCTATTTCGGTTTCAGTTACCAGGGCGATGAATCGCTCAAGAACCTGGATTGCCCTGTCATTCTATCCGGGGACGAGGTTGGGACAGTGGCGGTTACCCTTTCCAACCCCAACGAAAAAGAGATCGAGCCGCTTTTCCAGGTGGAAATTGGGAACATGGGGCTCTTCCGCTCCTACCGCGACCGGATGTTCATCCCGGCCGGTGAAAGCCAGACCCTGCAATGGACAGTCTCGCGTGACGACGTGGTCTTCAACCACCTGATCTTGGTCAAACTCTTCCAGTTTGCGGCTTTCAAGACCCCCACCCGTGACGGTTCGTGTGGCATCGTCTACCTGGACCTGCCTTTCAGTGGCAACCAGGTTCTGGTGTCCACCATCGCCATCAGCCTGGCGGGGATGGGTCTCGCAATCCTGCTCTGGCTGGCATTGGACAAAATCCAGTCCGATTACAAGGCGCGGCTGACGCGTGCCATGCTGGTGATGGCCGGTTGTGTGACCGCGGCGCTCGTCACCGGGGTGTTGGGCGTCTGGTTGCTGGGTGTGCTGTTCTTCATGGTCTCCCTGCTCCTGATCGCCGAAGTGGTCCGCTCGTTCACCGCCACTGCCTGATGCTCCGTGTAAGCGACTGACCGAAAAATGGATTGTCTGCTCATGCGATGACCTGGTACGAAATATCGGTTTATCAACAGCCGCCCCAAAAGGACGGCTGTTGCGTTATCAACCGGGGATATAATCGCGGTATGTCCATCCCGCCCGCCCTCGAAAAGGGACAACTCCGTTCGCAGTGCCGCCGGCAGCGCGCCAGCCTGGGGGCTGAATTCAGGCTCCAGGCCAGCAGGGAGATCTGCGCCCACATCACCGCCTGGCCTGTTTTCCAACAGGCGCGAGTGGTCTCCACCTATCTTGCCATGGGTGCCGAGGTGGACCTTTCCCTGCTCCTGGAACAATATCCCACCAGACAATGGGCTGTGCCGCGCGTCCTGCCTGAAGGCCGGATGCTTTTCCATGCCTACGACCCCGCCCACCTGGTGCGACATCCATTTGGCATGGCAGAACCGGCTGCGCACCTGCCGCTGGTCGCGTCCCTGGAGATCGACCTGGCGCTCGTCCCCGGCCTGGCCTACGATATCTGCGGTTGGCGGCTGGGTTACGGCGGTGGTTTCTTCGACCGCTTCCTGGCCGGTTTTGGCGGGACCAGCCTGGGGGTGGCCTTCGCGGCGATGGTTTTGAGCGACCTCCCCCACCACGGGCACGATGTCCCGGTCCAGTACCTGGCAACGGAAACGGGCGTCATCTGCGCTGCGAGCCGGCCAGCGGCCTGAAACCCTCCCCCAGCGCCTCGTGCGCCTGGCCGATGACCATGAAGGCCGCAGGGTCGGCATCATGGACGATCCCCTTCAATTGCGCCACTTCGGAGCGCGCCACCACACAATAAAGGATGGTCTTATCGTCCCCGGTGAAGCCTCCCCGCCCTGCCAGATAGGTGACCCCGCGCTCCATGAGGTTCAAGATGCCATCTGCCACCTGCTCCGGCCGGGTGGTGACGATGAAAGCCGTGCGCACCGTGCCGGGACCTTCGAGGGTGGTCTCGGCCACGATCCCGCTGACGTAGAGGGTCAGCAGGGCGTAGAGCGCCTTCTCCCAGCCGAAAATGAATCCGGCCGCCAGGATGACGGCTGAATCGACCAGCAGGTAACTCTGCGACATGGGCACGCCGCGCCAGTGGTTGAGGATGCGCGCCAGGATGTCGCTCCCGCCGCTGGCGCCCAGCCCGCGGTATACCAGGCCGTAACCGACCCCGCAGACGATAGCCCCGTAAAGGGCGTTCAGCACCAGGTCCTCCACCAGCCCCTCGGGTGGGAAGAACGGCAGCCAAAGGAGTGCGTCGGCGAACAGGGAGAAACCTGCCACCGCCGCCACCGTGCGGCTGATGAAACGCCGGCCGCCCAGGTAGCGCCAGCCGAGCAGGAAGAGCGGGATGTTGCCGGTGAAGACCATCAGGCCGATCGGCCAGCCGCTGAAATGGTTGACCAGTTGGGCGATGCCGCTCACCCCGCCGCTGGCCAGGTTGGCTGGGACGAGGAACAATTGCAGTCCGATCGCCTGGAGCAATGCCCCGGCTACGATGAGCAGGTAGTCACGGACAAGCGGCCAGCGATGCTTCGCGTTTTTCATAAGGTATCCGGTAATTTCAACGCACTCCCGGCCATTTGTTCGATCACGCCGATGACTGCCGAGTTGTCCAGGTCGCCCATGCCCATCTGGAGCATGGCGTTGAATAACTGGGCATGGACGGCGGCCGACGGGAGCGGGACGCCATACTCGCGGGCCGACTCCATCACGATGTCCAGGTCCTTGGCCTGCATGGAGGCTTTGAAACCCGGCTGGCGGTTACCGGCAAAGAGACGCGGCGGTTTGACATCCAGCGTCCAGCACTGGGCCGCGCCGCCCTTGATGGCCTCCACTACTTTTACGGGGTCCACGCCCGCCTTCTGGGAAAAGAGCAGCAGTTCGCCCATGGCCGCCATCTGCGCCGCGACCATGATCTGGTTGGCAGCCTTGGCCACCTGCCCGGCCCCCGCCTCGCCCACGTGCGTGACCGTCTTCCCAATGGCCTGGAGGACCGGCAGCGCCGTTTCCAGCGCCTCCGCCGGGCCTCCGACCATGATCGCCAGGGTGGCGTTGCGCGCCCCGATATCGCCGCCGGAGACCGGCGCGTCCAGGCAGGACACGCCTTTTTCGGACAGGCGCAGGCTCAGGGTCCGCGCCGTGGCGGGTTTGATGGTCGAATTGTCCACCCACACCAATCCTTTATGCGCCCCGGCCAGGATGCCATCCGCGCCCAGCGCCACCTGTTCCACGTCCGGCGAATCGGGCAGGTTGGTGAAGATCACATCCACCTGGGCTGCCGTCTCCGCCGGGGAGGTTGCGGGGCGCGCCCCCTCGGCGACCAGTTCATCCACGGCGGGACGCGAACGGTTGTGGACGACCAGCGGGAAGCCGGCTTTGAGGATGTTGCGGGCGATGGACTTGCCCATCAGGCCCAGGCCGATGTAACCGATTTTGAGCATAGCGCCTCCTATGTACCGTAGGATTATACCCGCCCCAGGCGCTGCCGGTCACGAGCAGAAGATGCGGTTTGCCACCTCCGGCAGGGCTTTTGGGTACACCAATTTCGACCACCTCCGCTTACATATCCTGGTTGAGTGTGCACCCAACCCCACTTATAACCAGAGAGCCGCAAATATTGCGGCCTCGATTCGTTCACGCCGCATGGCAATTCGTATCGTCCCGCCGAACTTTGGTCGGGAAATACCGGGCACAGCCCGGCGGTACTCGATACATTTTCGGTTAAAATTCGTGGCGATGACCGAACGCGACTTCTACCGCCGCCGTTTGCCGCACTGGCATCCTTTCAACGCCACATTCTTCGTGACCTTTCGCCTCGAGGGGTCGCTTCCAAAACCAGTCCTTAACCTGCTCCAGGAAGAGTATGAGCAGGCAAAACATCTTTTTGATCTCCTCCCTCCTGAACAAAGTCATCAGAAATACTACGATGCCTGCAGGGAAGCCTATGCGCGCTTCGACCGCGCCCTGGACAAGGCAAACGGTCCGCGCTGGCTGACTGAGCCGCAAATTGCCGGTATCATCCGAAACGAGATTCATGCCCTTCATCCACACCAGTATTGCCTGCTGGCCTTTTGCATGATGCCCAATCATGTTCACCTGCTTGTGGATATGCAGGATATCCCTGCGCCGCCGCCTCGAAAAAATGGCGTTTCATACACTCCTCTGGCCTATGCGCTCTGGCTTTTGAAAGGACGCTCCGGCCATGCCTGCCAGAAAATCCTGGGAAAGCCAGGCCGGTTTTGGAGCCGCGAAAGTTATGATCATGTGGTGCGCGATGAACATGAATTCGAGCGTATCCTGTCCTATATCGCGAACAACCCGGTCAAAGCGGGGCTGGTAAAGCAGTGGGAAGACTGGCCAGATACGTTTGTAGAGCAAACCTATCGCGATATCGTCTAGCGCCAGGCAAAGCCTGGCGGCGCCGGAATATGGATGACAGGCTAATGCCTGGCAAAGCCTGGCGATACCAGACATGTATTCCCAACTCTGCTCCGGGGACAACCTCCTGCTCGGCTACCGCAAGGCCGCTAAAGGCAAACGCGGCCATCCCAGCGCGGCCGCCTTCGAGTACCGGCTGGAATACAACCTACTGGCGCTCCAGCGCGAACTGCTGGAGAGGCGTTACACGCCGGGGGAATACCACAGTTTCTACATCCACGACCCGAAGAAGCGGATTATCTCGGCCGCGCCGTTCCGCGACCGCGTCGTCCATCACGCCTTGTGCAGCCTCATCGAACCGGTCTTCGAGCGCTCCTTTATCTTCGATTCCTACGCCAACCGCGCCGGAAAAGGCACGCACCGCGCCATCGATCGCGCCCAGTAGTTTTCCCGCAGGTATAAATATGTTCTCCCATGCGACATACGCCAGTACTTCCCGTCCATCGACCATGCCATCCTGCGCGGTATCCTGGCGCGCAATATCCCTGACGAAGGTATCCTCAGGCTGGGGGATCAAATCCTCGCCCGCGGCAGAGGCGTGCTGGCGGAAGAATACGAAATGGTCTTTTTTCCCCGGCGACGATCTGTTCGCGGCCAGCCGCCCATGCGGCCTGCCCATCGGCAACCTGACCAGCCAGTCCTTGGCGAACTGTTACCTCAATTCGTTCGACCATTTCGTAAAACGTGAATTGCACTGTCCCGCCTATGTGCGCTCGTGGATGATTTCCTGCTGCTTGCAGATAATAAACTGACCCTGCGGGATTGGAAAAAGGCAATTATCGAACGCTTGTCCGGCTTGCGCCTCACCTGCACGAAGAGTCGATGCAGGCGCTTTTGTCCCAATCCGGTCTACCTTTCCTTGGATTCGTCATTTTTCCTGAATACCGGCGCTTGAAACCCCGAACAGGATTTGCCTTTCGACGCCGCCTCGGGCGCATGTGGAGGGAACAATCCTGCGCAGGGATACCGCTATCGGCCATCACGACCGCCGTGCAGGGCTGGGTCAACCATGTCCGTTATGGAGACACTTGGGGTCTGAGGCGGTCGGCGCTGGCGGGGCAGTGATGGCCTAAAGAAAAAAGTGCATCCGCTCGGGATGCACTTTAGTCATCGGTTCCAGGTCCCGGTCAACGCGCCGGGGCGGAACGCAACTTGCGCGCCAGCAGGATGACCAGCGCCAGCGCCAGGGCGATGATCAGCAAGCCCGGCAGGCCCACTTCGTCGGCGAATCCGCCCACCGGCAGGGCGACCAGGGTGGCCGATAATGTGGCGGTGGGGGTCAGGAGGGCGATGGCGACCTGGGTGTTGAGGGCTGCCATGGTGGCGGTCAGCGGGTCGGTCTCGGGGGTGGCGGTGTCGCCATCGAGGGCCACCACCGGCGTTTCGGTGGCCAGGCCTTCGATGGTCGGGCTGGCGAGAGGCTCGGTCGGCGTCCACAGGCTGGCTTCGACCGTCTGGGTCATGGCCTGCGAGACCTGGGTGTTCTGGGCGGCCACGGTCGCCGCCTCGGCGGCTTTCCTCCCGCCCTGGGAGGGCGCGATCACCAGGACATAGACCGCCAGGCAGACCAGGGTCAGGAAGACCAGGCCGGCAAAGATGCCGGCGACGATGATGAAGGTCCGGTTGCTGTTCTCAGGCCCGGCCTCGCCCGGCGCGGCAGGGGATTCCAGGTTGACGTTGTCGCCTTGTTCGAACATGACTTCCTCCTTGCTTCTGCCCGGATGGGCAATGGTGCAATCGATCTCCTGTGCGAACCGTTCACCGGACCGTTCCAGCCATCCGGATGGCGGAATTATATCATCCAAAAGCCCATCTTAAATGACACCGGCGCCGCAACCGTCCGGCCTACCCGGCGCTGTTGATCACTTCCAGGTTCGCCAGCGGGACCACCAACTGGCTGCCGTCCTCCAGTCGCACCTCCCCGGCCGCCACGCGCAGGCCGCTCGGGACGGTCGTCAGGCCGGGTTTGAGCGCCACCAGGGTGGCGATCTCCCCCAGGCGCGGGGCGCGGCACAGGCGGACGCGCTGGCCGGGGGTGAAGTGTTCGCCCAGGTGGGGCGCCGGCGGCTCCTGCGAGATCGGCAGCGGGATGACGACCTCCGGCCGCGTCCCGGTGGCGCGGTCGTATGGCTCGGCGTTGACGGTGCATTCGCGCCTGGCGTTGGAGGCCAGCAGTTTGTAGGCGGCGCTGTTCATCGGGCGGTTCCCGAAACCGTCCACCACCAGCACCGGGAAGCGCGCCTGCGCCGCCAGCCCGATCAATGCCGGGGACAGGCTGCCGAGCACCAGGCCACGCAGCGGCAGGTCGCTGGCATTGCGCAACGCCTCCGGGTCGGAGCAGGCGCCGGCCAGCAGCACCGAGCCGCGGAAACTGACATCCAACCGGCTGGCGACCAGCGGCTCGCCGGGTTCGGTCATCATCGAGAGCATCAGTCCCAGGTCGACCCGGCCGTTGCCCCACACGCCCTGCACCAGCGCGCCGTGGGTCGTGACCTCCACCCCGCGCCCGGCGATGATGCGGGTGACGATGCCGGGCAGGCCGGCGCGCAGTTCGAGCGTCCCTTCGCCGACTTCCAGCAGCACCTTGCCGCCCCCGCAGGCCACCACGCGCCCCTCGCGCGGCACCTTGACCGGCAACGGGACGAATCCCCGCCCCTGGGCAATGACCCGCCCGGCCTCCAGGCGTTCGCCGACCTTGCAGGTGACCAGTTTCCCGGCCGCTTCGGGCGGAAGTCCCAGCGCCTGGCCTACATCCAGCAGGACGTGTTCGCGCCCCAGGCTGGCTTCCGCCACCACGTCCACCGGGCTGACTTTTTGTTCGAGGCGCGCCGTCACCCGCCCGGCGAGCGGCAGGAGCCGTTCACGGTGGATGGTGGTCAGGGGCAGGATGTGGGAAAGCGGGGCCAGCATCTCCGGTCAACCTCCCAGGCTGTAGAGCCATTTCTTGATCATTTCGCGCCGCCGGGCAGGGTCGGGTGCGAGGCGCAGCGGCCGGCCGCGGGCGTCGATCACCAGCCCGAGCGCCGTCCCGCTGACGGGGATCTGCCCGCCCCGTCCCGCCCCGAAACCGGCATCGGCATGGTGCAGCGGCTGGAGGCTGGCCTGGCCGGCTTGGCCGGGAGGCAACTGGATCAGTTCCAGCGCGCCCTGCCGCACCTCCACCTGGGTCTCTGCGCCGCCGCGTACCGACAACCGCAAGCGCAGCACTGGCGTGTTCGGGCGCACGCCGGAGACCACGCTGATCACGGTCGCCAGGCCGAGGAAGGCGCCCGATTCGAGCACCTGCACCGAAAGGATCGGGCTGCGCCCGGCAGCCGCGCCCAGCGCCGGCAGGAGGTTGTTCTGGTCGAGGATCATGGTGGTGACGCCGGTCGGTTGGATGCCGTCCAGCAGCATCAACAGGCTCTGCCCAAGGGTGGGGGCGGCGGCGAAGACGCTCCCACCGGCCAGCGCCGGTTCGAAGGCCGGCGTCAGGTCCGGCGCGGGGCGCGGGATGCCTGCCGGGAAATCGGCGGCGGCCGCCTGCATTGCCAGGGACAGGTTCTGGCGCGCCAGCGCCTGTTCGATGGCCAGGTCCTCCACCGTGGCCGGCAGGCTGGCGGGGTAGATGGCCTTCTGGTAGATGTAGTCGCGCACGGTCTCGGCCGGGATGTCGAGCGGCAGCCAGCGCAGGATGGATTCAAGGCTGGTATGGCGCAGGATGCCCCCCAGCCCCTCCCCCAGCCCGAAGTGCGGGTAGATGCCCTGCACCAGCCGGCCCTGGAAGGCGGCCGAGATGGTGGCGGCCGAGGCGCCCAGGTCCACGCCCAGGATGCCCTTCTGCCCGCCGTAGATCTGGCCCAGGAAGCGCACCATCCGGCCGTGGGCGTAACCGGTCGGCAGCAGGCTGCCATCCGACCAGGCCGCCAGGTCGTCCAACCCGCCGGTCTGGCTGCGCCGGATGTGGGCATAAGCCTGCACCAGGGCGCGTTGGGCGGGTTGGATATCCTCGGTCTCGAGGCGCGGCAGGATGTTGGGACTGATGTGGAGGGACGGCGTCCAGGGACCGAGGGTATTCCTGACCTTGACGGCATTGTCCTGGTTCCCGGCGTAGACGATGACCGGGCGTTTATCCGCCGGCAGCAGGTAGCAGGCCAGGCCGACCAGTTCCACCAGGCGGTCGATCGAGCGGGTCGCGCCGCCGTCGGTGCCCCCGGCGATCAGCAGCAGGTCCGGCTGGAGGCGCAGGATGGAGTCGATCTGTTCCTCCGGCTTGCGCCGGTCGTTCAGGCTGACCAGGTCCAGCACCCTGGCGTAGGTCGAGCGCGCCAGGCGCTGGATGCTCTCCAGCGAGTAGTCGTTCAGCAGGCCGACCACCACCGTCTTGAGCGCCGGGCCGGCCGACATGGTGGCGGTGAAATGGTCCACACCGGCGCCGTCCTGGGCGGGGATGATGAGGCGCTGGTCGCCGCCCAGCAGGATGCGCCCGGTGACGGTTTGCAGGTTGCCAATGGCCTGGTGGACGCCTTCCGCCACGTTCCTGTAAGGGGCGGCGGCCGTGCTGGGCGCCTGGCCGGAGGCGATGAAGCGATAACCGCCTTCCACCACGTCGAAGAGGGCGGCGCGGGTCGTGACCGTGCCCACGTCCACGGTCAGGAGGGAGTCGGCGGTGATCAGGGATGCAGGCATACGCTAGAAGAGGCCGGCCAGGAAATTCCAGATGAAGGAGACGCGTTCGATGAGGGCGGTCATGGCGGAGGCATAGACCCCGGCGAAGAGGGCGCCGAAGGCAAACGCGATGAAGACCTGCCCCACCAGGCCGAGCAGTTCCACCAGGCGGTTGCGCCGCGGCCCGGCGGCGGTGTTCCTGGCCCCGAAGTGGAAATAGGCCAGGGTGGTGATCGTCCCAACCAGGACGATGCTGCCTTCGAAGAGTTTTTCCGGGGCGCTCGCTGCGCCGGTCACATCCAGCAGGCGGGTGGAGGCTTCCACCTGGGGGAAGAGCGTCCCCAGCACTGCGCCGCCGACCGCCACCGCCGCCGCCACGCCCACCAGGTAGGCCATAGCCGGGTTGCCGAGGCGCGCCGAGCGGGGGGAGAGTTTCGCCAGCAGCAGGATGCCCAGCCCGAGCGGGATGATGGACAAGAGCCGCTCGCCGGTCCCGCCGGCGGCCAGGGGCTGGAACAGTTTCGGCCACAGGACCTGGTACCAGGCCACCGCCCCGGCATAACCGGCCGAGACGCCGACGAAGATATGGACCGCCAGGCGGAAGAGGGGGTTGTCGCCGACCAGGTAACTCAAGACCATGACCGTCAGGAGGAAACTGGCGGCGGCGGTCACCAGGTCAGGGGAAAGGGCGGTGGACATGCTCAGGGTTTCTCCGTCACCCGGTATGGCTTGCGGCTGCCAGGTTCGCCGGCCAGGCTCCAGATGCCTCCGGCCAGGATGATCAGCACGGATATGAAGAGGCCGGCGCTGAAGGCGGTCCAGTACGCCGTCCCCAGGCCGGGACGCTGGATGGACTGCTCATAGGCTTTGCCGCCTGCCAACCCGGTCACCAGGCCTTGCACCTGGCCGGATTCGTAGTACGGGCGGAGCATGGGTTCGGCCTGGGCGCTGATGACCATCAACACCGGCCTGCCTTGCAGGTGGGAGGAGGCCTGTTCGATCCAGGCGCGCCCGGTATCGGCGCTGTCGGTCACGATGATCAGCAGGGTGAAATCGCCCAACTCCCGGACGCCGGCCAGGGGCGGCAGCGACCAGGCATCCGCGCCGCCGGGGGTGACCGGCGCGGCGGCGGGCGGGTCGATGGCAAAATCGAGGATGCCGGCCGGCCCGCCGGCCAGGTAGCCCAGGTTGACGTATTCCTCCCCGCCGGTGTACTGGTGGAAGGACTGGGTCTCGAGCATGAAACGCTCGGCCAGGGCCGGGCCGCTGGGGATGGTGGAAACCAGCGCCAGGCGGGCGCCTGTGAAGAGCAGGTTGTCGATCAACGGGGCGGCGGCGGCTTCGAGTTCGCCGGCCAGCGCTGGTTCGTAATCGAAGGCGATCAGTACCGGCGCATTGACCGGGACGAGCGCCGGGTCCTGGACGACATTGCGGGCGGCGACCATTTCGGGCGGGTAACCGGACAGGTCGGGTGCGACCTGCATCCCGCTTGCGACCGGCAGCAACACCGCCAGCAGCAGCAGGAGGGCGACGACCCAGCGCAGGATGCGCGCCGGTCCCAGCAGGGACGGTTCCGGCAGTTCGCTGCGCTGGCCTTCCCCGGCCACCAGCCGTTCGAGTTGGGCGGCATTGCGGGCCTGGTCTTCGCTGGCCTGGAGTTTGATCGAGTATGCCGGGGGTTTGCGGAAGGCGCCCATCCCCGGGGCGGCAGGGAGCACGCCTCGCAGCCCGGCCAGCGGTCCCTGCTCCTCGGCCGGCAGTTCCTCGCTCTCGCCCAGCGGGGCGGCAGCCACAACGCTTTCCACCGGGCGCATGGCCTGCACCCAGGTGGGGAGTTGCGCCGGTTCGAGCGAACCATCGACCTGCCCATCACCGGTCTCTGCTGCCGGCCCGGGGGCGGGCGCTTGTTCGGGTTTGATGGTCGAAAGCCAGTCCGGCGATTCGAGCGGCAGGGAGGAATCGGTCCGGGCGGGGGACTCCTCGCCGCCGGCGATCAACGCCGGGGTGACGCCGGCCGGTCCACCCGGCGAGGCTGGGGAGCCTTCAGCGGCTGCGACCCCGGCCGCGGCTGCCAGCCAATCCGGGATCTCCTCTCCCGGGCGGGCGGTGGGGGTGCCAGCCAACCCGCCTCCGGGCATCAGCGCCTCGCCGGCGGTCTCCAGCGGCAGGTAGTCCGCTTCCGGCTGGAGGCGGGAAAGCCAGTCCGGTTCCTCCCCGGGCAGCCTGGCTTCGGGGACGGGCTGATCCGTCCCGGCCCCGGTTGGCGAGGTGTTCTCGCGCGGCAGTGGCCGGGCATTTTCATCCGGGTGGATGGCCGGACGGGCGACGGCGTCCTTCAGGACGGCCTCCCCGTCGCCCAGGCGCGAGAGCCAGCCGGGCATTTCTTCCCGGGGCAGGTCGTCCACTGCGGGAGCGGCCGGCGTATCAGGCGGGGAGGCGGCCGGCGGGACTTCGCCTTCCTCCTGCATCCGGCCGCGCAGGTTGGCAAGCCAATCGGGGACTTGCTCCTCTTCGACCCTGGTCTTATCGTCCTCCAGGCCTGCCAGCCAGTCGGGGAATTCGACTCTTTCTGCCTCGCCGGCCGGCGCGGGGGCGGGAGGCTCATCGGGGGCAGGTTCGGGCGGCTGGTCGGGATGGCCGCGCAGGTTCTTCAACCACGATGGCAGCGCCTGTTCCAGTTCGGATGTTTTTTTCTTGACCGGGGGATCGCCGGGGCGGATCAGGTCATCGTCGGAGGGTTTCGGGCGCACGCCCTCAAACTCGGCGGTGGCTTTCTTGACCGGTTTTTCACCGGGATGGATGGCTGCGCCGCCCGGCGCGGGCTGGAAGGATGTGCCGCAGAACTGGCAGGCTGCCACGCCGTCAGGGTTGGTTTTGCCGCAGGTGGGGCAGGCGATTTCAGCCATCACCTGCTCCCATAAGGCCGGTCGGCGCCGAACAGGATGCGCAGGCCGGTCGCCAGCGATCCGAGCGCCACACCGATCAGGATGCCGCGTGCCCCGGCCGCCGCCAGCACCTGGGTGAAGAATGGCCGCAGCAGGTCGCCCAGGATGGGGATCTCGCCGAATGGCAGCGGGGCGGTGCCGAGCAGGATGATCACAGCCGTGACCAGGAAGATGACCGACAACAGGTTCCTGCGCCGCCGCAGCAGGCGCACACTGGCGTAGACCAGGCTGACGGTCAGGAGCGCCATCAGGCTGGCCTCGACCGGGAACTGGACGGCGTTGAAGACGGCTGCCATCACCGGGTGTTCCGGGCGCAGCGCCAGGCCGGCAAGCAGGGTCGCCAGCAGGCACAATACCAGGACGACGCTGTAGAAGCCGCCCTTCTGTCTGTCCCGCACCCTGGCGCTGTGGACTTTGACAAGGTTGGCGAGGCCGACGAACAGGGCGACGGCCGCCAGGATGACCGCCCAATCGAGTAGCAACCGGCGCAGGTTGACCAGCAACGGGGTTTCGATGAAATAACCCGCCAGGACGACCAGGCCGACCGCGATGGCAATGGCGGTGGAGATGATCCCTTTCACAGCAGCCCCACCATTTTCAACAGCGCGCCGGCCAGGATGGCAAGGATCGCCAGCCAGCGCAGGATGTCCTGTACGGCCAGGCTGGCGGCATGGAACGGCCCGGCATTGACATAAGCCCCGGCGGCGTAGAGTTCTTCACCGATCAGGGGGTCCTGGGCGCCGGCATAGAGCACGGCCTGGGCGGGCAGGTTGTCGGTGGCGGATAAGGTGAAGGACCCCTTGCGTTCGGCGGTATCGGCCAGCAGGCCGGCTTCGACCCCGAAGTTCCCGATCAGCACATTGGCCGAGACATGTTCGTCGCGCATGATGGGGATGGTCCCGGCGGCGTAGGAGAAGGGCGTCAGGCCGGCCAGGCGCCCGGCGGTGGCGTCGTAGAAGCCGCCGGCGGTTGCATCCTGGTAGGAGACCTGGAGCATGTCCTGCGAGAGGATGGCGACCGCCCCGTCGCCGCTGGAGGCGACCGGGGGCTTGTCCCCGGCGGAGGTCAGGTCTGCCAGGCGGCGCAGGACGGTCAGGCCGGCCAGGGCTGAGGCGCTCTGCGGGGTGGTCAGGCCGCCGCTGCCGAGCGAAACGTGCAGGCGGGAGCCGTCTTCCACCGCCCGGCCGATGGCGTGTCCCAGGCGGGAGAAGGCGGCGATCCGGCGGAAGACCGGCGGTTCCTTGCGGCGCAGGGCGGCCAGGAACAGCATCAGCCCGGCGCTCAAGCCCACCAGCCCGAGGCCGGCAAGGGTGGTCCAGTTCATGCGGCCGACTCCCGCAAGTATTCGATGAAGGCTTGGCCTTCATCATGGTCTTCGAGCAGGTTTGCCAGGGCGTCGATCTTATCCCCATTCAAAAGCGGCTGTAGGAGCGGGCTGCCCAGGAAGAGCGCCTGCGCCCCGAGCACATTCAGCGGTCCACCGGCTTCGAGCAGCCAGGCAGCCAGGTTTTCCAGCCCGTAGCGCCGCAGGAACTTTGCCCATGCAGGCCAGGGGATGCGTGTAGGGGAGGGCATTTCGGTTGGCATAGTCTGTCAGGCGCCTGCCAACAGTATAGCATAAATTGACGGGCGCGGTCTACACGCCACGCAGGATGGCGGGACCATATCCGTCGCCCGGCAGTGAGTTTATTCCCGCCGAGGGTAGGAAAGGAGGCGCCTTCCAGGTTTGGTAGATACTGCTTCTTGAACAAATACCTTAACTGGAACTGACAAGAACCAGGCAGTTAGTGTAGTTTTAGGTTCGTTTATTTTCGTTGTATCCTGTAAGCCCAATTTTTGGATGATCCCCTATCCTCTCGCAAGTTCCGAACCTGCGGGAGGGTTGTTATCCCGTCGGGTGGAAGATGGCGAAAGCGGTCTGATGGCTGTTGTGAATTTTTCCCACAATCTGCGTGCCAGCCAGGCGGCAGACAAGCCTGTTGCGAAACCGGCCAGCAGGCCTGGGATTTCACCGCCCCAAGATGCAGCCAGTTGACCTGCATACCCCCCGGCCAGCATGGCGGCGGCCATGACCAGCAGCAGGCCGAGGATATCGAGTGTTATGCCTAGCGCCATCCCCTTGCGGGTGGAAAACCCCTGGCGGTGGAGGCGGATGTGCTTCCTGGCGGCCAGCGTCGCGCCCAATGCCAGGCTGGCAGAAAGGATGACGCTGCCCACCAGGCGGGCGTGTTCCGGCCAAAGCACGAGCGGGAGGATGCCAGCCAGGAGGAACAGGATGAAGAGGGCGAGGCTCAGGGATCGGGCCATAGGTCGCGGGGAGTCTCGATGCAGGGATCGTTTGCCGGGTCGCGGTAGGTCTCGTAGAAGGTCTCCACGGTCATCCCGGTCGCTTCA